>NZ_JBEXHL010000008.1:0-334797 GCF_040607795.1 Amycolatopsis sp. NPDC005232
TGGCAGGCCGAGCCCGAGCACCAGAACTACCTGCAGACCTATCCGAACGGCTACACCTGCCACTTCCCCCGCCCCGGGTGGAAGCTGCCCAAGCGCGCCTGAGCGAGCTCGGCGTCGCGGAAGGCGGCGGGCGAGAGCTGCCACCACACCACCGCGGCGCCGGCCAGCTGGATCAACGCGCTCATCACCCACACCGCGCGCAGACTCACGTGCGCCGCGACGAACCCGCCCGCGAGCGCGCCGAGCGGCGTCAGCCCCCACGCCAGCGCACGGTGGCTGGTGAGCACCCGGCCCAGCAGCGGCGACGGCGTGAAGCGCTGGCGTGACGACTGGGAGCAGACGTTCCACACGAGCGTGGTCGCCGTGAGGAACACGAGCACCAGCCCCACGACCG
Organism: Amycolatopsis sp. NPDC005232; assembly: GCF_040607795.1. Lineage (NCBI taxonomy): Bacteria > Bacillati > Actinomycetota > Actinomycetes > Pseudonocardiales > Pseudonocardiaceae > Amycolatopsis > Amycolatopsis sp. NPDC005232. The sequence goes on from NZ_JBEXHL010000008.1 coordinate 395, forward strand.
GCGGCCACGGCGGCACCAAAGCGATGGCGAGCTGCGCCACCACTGCGCAGCTCTGGGCCAGCCGCATCGACCACGAGTAACCCAGCCGCCGCACCACCCAGTCCACCACGAACGACGACGCGACCCAACCGACGGCCAGGCACGCGAGCAGCCCGCCGTAGCCGACGGGGCCGAGGTGCAGCACCTGCGTCGCGAAGAGCACCAGCATCGCGTTGCCCGCGCTCGCCGCGAACGACCCCAGCGCGACGGTGATCGTGATCGAGCGCAGCAGCGGCGTGCCCACCAGGTACCGCAGCCCTTCGCCGATGTCGCGCAACGGATGCGCCGGCGACTTCACCGGCGGCGCCGACGGAATCCCGCGTACCAAGGCAAACGCCACGACGGCCGCCGCAGTGGCGCCCCACGCCGGAATCCCCGCCCCGATCCCCAGCAGCACCCCCGTCGCCGGCGGGACGACGAACTGCACCAGCCCCCGGTCGATCACCTGCAGCCGCGCGTTCGCCGCCGCCAGCCGGCCGGGCCCCACGACGTCCGGCACGAGCGCGCCGCTGGCGCCGTCGCCGAACACCTGCGCCGTGGTGACCACGAACGCCACCACCGCCACCACGGACAGGCTCAGTTCGTGCAGCGATCCGGCCGCGGCGAGCGCGACGGCGGCCGCGGTGAGCAACGCGTACGCCCCCGCCAGCACCGCCGTCCGCCGCACCCGGTCGATCACCACGCCCGCGAACAATGACAACAGCAACCACGGCGCCTGCCCGGCCACCGTCACCAGCGAAATCTCCCGCGGGTCCGTCGTGATCGACACGGCCAGCAGCGGAATCGCCGAGAGCACCAGGCCTTCCCCCGCCGATCCGAACACCGCGACCAGCTGCAACCGCCCCCACGACCCCATACCGGCGAGTCTGGTGGCGGGGTCAAGTGATTTTCTTGCCGGCTAAGCCTTTCCGGCGGCGAGAAGGTGCGCGCTGGTCAACTTCCGAAAGCCCAGGCCACCATCAGCGGGAACTCCGCGGCCCAGAACGGGCCGCCGTGATCGCCGGCCCGTTCTGTCAGCACGACGTCCGCGCCGGCATCGCGCAGCGCGTCCGCCCACCGCGTCGCGTTCCTCGCGAAGAACGGCTCCAGAGTGCCGGCGACCAGGTAGACGCGCGGCAGCGGGCTCGGCAGCGCGGCAGGCGGGCGGTAGCCGGCGCCCGGCGACGCGGAAAAGACCGCACCGTAGACGTCCGGATGCCGAAGCCCCATCGCCAGCGAGAGCTCGCCACTTGCCGAGACACCGCACACCGCCGTGCGTTCGGCGGGCAAGTCGACGCCGAAGCGCGACCGCACCCATCGGCGGACGTCCCCGGCGAAGAACCGCTCGTGCGCCGCGAACCGGGCCTGGTCGAACGACGGCGAGTACTCCCGGATGCGCACCATCTCGTCCTTGTCGGCGGTCCGGTGGGCGTCGACGATCATCGTGGGCGGCACGTCGGCGGCTTCGAGGTGGCCGCCCCACTGCGAGATCAGCTGACCGTCACCGGCGAACACGACCGCCTCGGGCGGATCCGGCGGCACGTACACCGTGACCCGCCGTCCACCGTCGTACTCGAAGATCTCGGTGACCCATTCACCCGCCACCCGACCGGCCCGCGCCGGTTGCGGCGCTGCCGCAGGATCGTTGCCGCCCGCAGCCGCTCGATCGTCCATGACCCCCACCTCGATCTTCTGCCCTCGCCGGCCGGTCGACAGCACTTCGCAAGGTAGTCCTGAACGGCCGTGCGGCGAGCGAATCCGGCTCAGCCCACCGGCGACAGCGCCGTCGTGACCCAGCCGCCGTCGACGGCGAGGGTCTGGCCGGTGATGTACGACGACGCTGGGGAAGCGAAGAACAACACGGCGGCAGCGACATCGTCCGGCTCGCCGACCCGGCCCAGCGGCACCGTCTCCAGGTACTTGGCCCGGGCCGAGTCGTCGTCGACGATCCAAGCGCCGAGCGTGGTGCGGACGGCGCCGGGGCTGACGGCGTTGAAGCGGACGCCGCGGGAGCCCCACTCGGCGGCCAGCGCGCGGGTGGCGGCTTCGGCGCCGGCGCGGAGTCCACTGTAGACGGACAACCCAGGCAGGCCCTGGTGAGCGGCGCCCGACGACAAGGTGACGACACTGCCGCCGCCGCGCGCGGCCATGCCGGCGGCGGCGAGGCCGGACAGCACGATCGGGGCGCGCAGGTACACCGCCCAAGCCTCGTCGACGTCGGCGAGCTGTAGCCGGTCGGCGAAGCCCGCGCCTGTGCCGCTGCCTGCGTTGTTGACGAGGACGTCGACAGGGCCCGCCGCGGCGAGGATCTCGGCGGGGGCGTCCGGGCGCGCCAGGTCGGCGGCGACCACGTCGGCGTCACCCGGGAGCTCGCGCGCCACCGCGGCCAGGGTCTGGGCGTACCGGCCGACCAGCACCACTCGCGCGCCCGCCTCCGACAGCACCCTGCTCACGGCGGCGCCGATCCCGCGGCTCGCGCCGGTGACGAGGGCGGTCCTGCCGGTCAGGTCGAACAGTTCGGTGATCTTCATGCGACCCACGCTAGAACCGCCGCATCGGACGAGTGTTACCTTCGGGTCCGCAATCGTTGTCCGATCGTCCAGGAGCGCGCCCCATGGATCCGCTGGAGGACGTGCTCACCGCGATGCGGATCGAGCAGTCGCGGTACGTGCGGATCGAGGCCGGCACGCCGTGGGGCATCGCCTTCCACTCGCCCGAGACCACCCGCCTCGTGCTGATCGCCTCCGGTTCGTGCGTGCTCACGGGCGACGCCATGGGCGAACCGCGCCGGCTCGCGGCGGGCGACTGCTTCGTCGTCCGCGCCGGCGCGCGGTTCACGCTCGAGGACGAGCCCGGCCGGGACCTGGTCGAGTGCGAATCCCTGTTCACCGACCCGGAATGCACCGTCGCGACGCACGGCGGGAGCGGTGAACGCAGCGACATCGTGTCCGGCCGGTTCTCCTTCGACGCCACCGCGGCCGAGCCGCTGTTCGCGATGCTGCCCCCGCTGTTCCTGCTCGACCTGCGCGGCGAGGCCGGGGAGCAGCTGCGCGCGACGTTCGACCTGCTCGCCCGCGAGGAGGCCGCCGCGGGCCTCGGCTCCCGGCTCGTGACCAGCCGGCTCGCGGACGTGCTGTTCATCCAGGCCGTCCGCGCGTTCTGCGAAACCGGAGGCGGCGACCTCGGCTGGCTCGCCGCCCAGCGCGACCCCCGCCTCGCGGCCGCCACGCGCGCGCTGCACGCCGACCTCGCGCACCCGTGGACGGTCGAAACGCTGGCCCGCGAGGCCGGCCTTTCGCGCTCGGCGTTCGCGGCCGCCTTCCGGGCCGTGGTCGGCGAGACCCCGCTGGGCTACCTCACGTCGTGGCGGCTGCACCAGGCCAAGCGGCTCCTGCGCGAGACCGACCTCAGCGTCGCGCAGATCGCCGCTCGGGTGGGTTACGAGTCCAACGCCGCGCTCACCCGCGTGTTCAGCCGCCGCGAAGGAACGATGCCCGGGGCGTGGCGGCGCCGGTGACCGGTCGCCCGCAAGGGAAACCGGTCACCCGCGAGATCACTGCACGGCCAGCTCCAGCGCCTCTCGCTCGACCGCTGCCTTCACCTTGTCACTGTCGACGGCGACGTTCACGGCCCAGTAGAACACCGCCAGGCTGAACACGATCACCACCAGCAGGTCGATCCACTCCGGCAGGGCACTGATGTTGCCCGACTCGCCGTAGCGGCCGAAGTAGCCGATGAGCACGTGGCCGGCGAGCCACGGCACGATCCACTGCGCGGCCTTCCAGTCGATCGGGATGCGTTCCAGCTTGGGGCTGGTCACACGGGCGATGAGGAACAGGCCGAAGCCGATCACCACGGCAATCATGATCTTCCATGTGGTGTCGAAGCCGCTCCAGTAGATGATCAGGTTCGCGGCCACGAAGCCCGCGGGCGCCAGCACCTTCGGCATCGGCGCGCGGTACGGGCGCGGGCGGTCCGGGTCGCGCCTGCGCAGCGCGATCATCGAGACCGGGGCGAACGCGTACATCAGCGCGGTGGCCGAGGTGATCACGCTGACCAGCGACTGCCAGCTCGGGAACGGCAGGAACGCGATTTCGCCGACCACGAACGACAACCCGATCGACCACACCGGCACCCCGCGCACGTTGAGCTTGCCCAGGCCCTTCGGCAGAGTGCGCTCGCGGCCCATCGCGTACGACAGGCGCGCCGACGTGCCGAGGTAGAGCATGCCCGTGCCGGCCGGGGAGACGAAGGCGTCGGCGTAGAGCACGTACGACAGCCAGCCGGCGCCGGCGAGGGTCGCCAGCGTGGCGTACGGGCCGAAGGAGCCTTGCGCGATCGGGTTGTCCCAGCCCTTGAGCAGCGCGGCCGGGTCGAGCGCGCCGATGAACGCGACCTCCAGCAGCAGGTAGACGATCGTGCCGATGACCATCGCGACGATGATCGCGCGCGACAGGTCCTTCTGCGGGTCGCGCGCCTCGCCGCCCACCTGCACGGCTTGTTCGAAGCCCTGCAACGCGAACACCACGCCGACCGGCAGCGCGGCGAAGATGCCGTGGGCGCCGTGCGGCGCGAAACCACCGCCCGCGGTGAAGTTGCCCGGGTGGAACCGCAGCGACAGCAGCACGACCACGGTCAGCACCGGCACCGCGGTCTTCCAGATCACCGTCGCCGAATTGCTTTCCGACAGCAATTTCACGCCGACGAGGTTGATCATCGTGAAGATCGCCATCAGCAGCGTCGCCCAGCCGAATCCGCTCGCGGTGAGCGTGCCCGAGGGACTCAGCAGATTCAGGTGTTCCTTGATCCAGGTGACGTTGTCGAGGTATTCGAGACTCGCCTCGACCTCCACCGGCGCGAGCGCCACCGCCTGCAGCCACGCCACCCAGCCGCCGACGAACCCGCCGAGCACTCCGTACGCGAGCGCGGGGTACCGGGCCGTGCCGCCGGCGACCGGGTAGGCCGCACCGAGTTCCGCGTGGACCAGGGCGAGCGTGGCCATGATGACCGCGGTGAGCACCCACGACACGAGCGACGCGGGACCCGCCACCTTCGCCGCCTTGAGCGCGCCGAGCAGCCACCCGGAGCCGATGATCGAGCCGAGCGAAACGAACATCAGGCCGTAGAAACCGACCGATCTGCGCATTTTCTGCGAAGTGCCCGCAGATGCGGTTTGCTGGGCGGGTTCAACCATGGATGAGCCTCGATCCGAATGTTCGGGAACTTTGTCCGAATGATTCGCGCCAGTACCTGTTTTCAGGATTTACGACAAGCCTCCGAATGCTTTTCTGACGCGATCACAACGCGCGATTCTGGCGCGCGCGCCGCTGGAGTGGAACCTTCGCCCCGTTACAAGTTAGTTTCAGTCCAGCAAACCGGACTTCCCGTGAGGTACCGACGTAGTGCTTCAGACCACACCGGAACCGGAACAATCCCGGCGCCGTCGAGGTTGATCTGCGGCAAGACCCGGAGCCAGGAGGAACTGCCGTGCCGATCACCTCGGAACCGTTGCGCAAGCTGGGCTTCCTCACAATCGGGCTGTTCGACGAGGCCGATCCCGCCGCCGGCCACGAGTCGACGCTGCAGGTCATCCAGCTCGGCGAGGAGCTCGGTTTCGACAGCGCGTGGGTGCGCCACCGGCACCTGCAGTTCGGCATCTCGTCGCCCGTCGCGGTTCTGGCCGCCGCCACGCAACGCACGAGCCGCATCGAGCTGGGCACCGCCGTGATCCCCCTGGGCTGGGAAAACCCGCTGCGCCTCGCCGAAGACCTCGCCACGGTCGACGTCCTCTCAGGCGGGCGCCTCAACCCGGGCCTGAGCGTCGGCGAGCCGCGCCACTACGACCACCTCGCGCCCGCGCTGTACCCCGACACCGCGTCGGCCGAGGACTTCAGCTACCAGCGCGTGGAACGCCTCCTGGGCTTCATCCGAGGCGAGAAAGCCACGGACTTCAGTGGCACCGAGGGCATCGAGGAGTACTCGCCCCGCGTCCAGCCGCACTCCCCCGGCCTCGCCGACCGCCTCTGGTACGGCGGCGGCAGCACCCGCTCCGCCCGCTGGGCGGGCGAGCACCGCATGAACTACCTGGCCAGCAGCGTCGTGCGCGCCGAGGACCCCGACGCCACGGAGATCGACTTCGCCGCCATCCAGGCCGCGCAGATCCGCGAGTTCCGCGCCCACCACCCCCTCGGCGCCGACGCCCGCGTGTCCCAGGGCCTGGTCGTCATCCCGACCGACAGCGCCAGCCCCGAACAGCGCGCGAAATACAAGGCGTACGCCGCTTCCCGCCTGCCCCGCGTCGGCAAAGCCCACGGCCCCGCCCGCATGACCTTCGCGGAAGACCTGGTGGGCACCTCGGCTTCCATCGCCGAGCGGCTCTACGCGGATGCCGCGTTCCGGGAGGTGTCGGAGGTCGCGTTCGCGCTGCCCTTCAGCTTCGAGCACGCCGACTACGTGCAGATCCTCACGGACATCGCCACCCGGCTGGGCCCTGAACTGGGCTGGAAGCCGGCCGCTTGAGGCCTGCCGATCGCTGCGGGGGGTGAGGAACCGGCCGGGAGGGTCGGTGCTGTCGTCCGGCGTCAGCGGCGGAAGACGACGGCCTCCCAAGGGCGGAGCTGCGCACCCACCGACGTCGGGCCCGGGTAATTGCCCAGAACGAGCGTGGCGGAAGACCAACCGGCCACCGCGGACGGTGGTACGTCGAGCGGGGTATGCCACAAGTTGGCCAGCACCAGCAAACCGTGGTCGCCGTCCACGCGGGTGAAGGCGAACAGCCGGCGGTGATCAGGCTCCAGCAGCGAGTACCGGCCCGAAACCACCAGCGGCTCCGAATGGCGCAAAGCGATCAACCGACGGTAGTGTGAAAACACCGACGCCGGATCGTCCACTTGGGACGCGGCATTGATCGTCACGTGGTTCGGGTTCACCCGAAGCCAAGGCGTACCCGAAGTGAAGCCGGCCTCAGAAGAGGCGTCCCACTGCATCGGGGTGCGGGCGTTGTCGCGGGAGCGCGCGCGGAGGGCGGCCAAGACCTCGACAGGGGACTGCCCCAGAGGGCCAGTCGCCTCGAAGTAGTGGTTGCGGGACTGGATGTCGGCGAAGTCGTCGATCGAGGAGAACGGCACGTTGGTCATGCCGAGTTCCTCGCCTTGGTAGACATAGGGCGTGCCGCGGTGCAGATGAAGCACGGTGGCCAATGCGGTGGCCGACAGCTCACGCCAGGGACCGTCGTTGCCCCAGCGGGAGACGATGCGGGGCTGGTCGTGGTTGTTCCAGTAGAGGCTGTTCCAGCCGCGGTCGGCGAGGCCGACCTGCCAGCGAGCGAGGGTGCGCTTCAGCGCCGCCAGGTCGAACGGCCGCACGTCCCACTTCGAGTGCCCCTGGTCGAGCTCCACGTGGTCGAACTGGAACACCATGTCGAGTTCGTGGCGCGCCGGGTCGGTGAGGAGCTCGGCATCGGAAACGGACGTACCGGGCGTCTCGCCGACCGTCAGGAGCCGGTCGGCGCGGTCGGCGAAGACCTCGCGGTGCATCTCCTGCAGGAACTCGTGCAGGCGGGGACCGTTGGCGTACAGGGATTCCGCGTCGCCGTAGAGGTCGCCGGGGCCGAGCGGCGCATCGGGCAGTGAAACGGGCTTCGCGATGAAGTTGATGACGTCCATGCGGAAGCCGTCGACGCCGCGGTCGAGCCACCAGCGCATCATGCGGTGGATCTCGCGGCGCAGCTCCGAGTTCTCCCAGTTGAGGTCCGGCTGCTTGCGCGAAAACAGGTGCAGGTAGTACTCGCCCGAGTCCGGGTCCTGCTCCCACGCCGGGCCCGAGAAGCGCGAGCCCCAGTTGTTGGGCTCGCGGCGCCACCAGTACCAGTCGTGCCGGAGGCTCGCGGGGTCGCGCGACTCGACGAACCACGGGTGCTCGTCCGAGGTGTGGTTCACCACGAGATCCATCACCACGCGGATATCGCGCGCGTGCGCTTCGGCCAGCAGCTCGTCGAAGTCGGCGAGCGTGCCGAACACCGGGTCGATGCCGTAGTAGTCGCTGATGTCGTAGCCGTTGTCGTCCTGCGGCGACGGGTACACCGGCGAAAGCCACACCACGTCGACGCCCAGCGCGCTGAGGTGGTCGAGCTTGCCGGTGATGCCGCGCAGGTCGCCGACGCCGTCGCCGTTCGAGTCGGCGAAGCTGCGCGGGTAGATCTGGTACACGGTAGCGGTCTGCCACCAGCGAGGCGTGTTCATCCCCCTGCTTTCCCCATAGCTCAAGCAAAAACGACGTCGTCGGCGTCGGCGCGGCCCGCGTCGAGCTCCATGCCCAGGCCCGGCGCGTCCGAAGGCGAGAGCACCCCGTCGGCCGGATTGACCGGCGAAGCCAGGAACAGCTGGTGCACCTGGTTCCACTTCACCAGATCCTCCTGGTACGGCGTGTGGGCCGGCGACTGCGTCAGCGAGAAGTGCAGTGTCGCCGTCGCGGAGTGGCCGTGCGGGATCACCTGGAGGTCGTGGGCCGTGCCGTAGGCCGCGATCTTCAGCGCCTCGGAAAGCCCGCCGCACCAATACAGGTCGGGCTGCAGCACGTCCAGCGCGCCGGCGTCCACGAACCGCCGGAAACCCCAGCGCGTGTACTCGTGCTCCGCCCCCGCGAGCGGCACCGCCAGCCGCTGCCGCAGCAACGCGTAGCCGTCGATCCGGTCCGGCATCACCACTTCCTCGAGCCACCGCGGCCGGAACTCGGCGATCCGCGAAGCCAGCTCCGTCACGTAGGTGACGTCCATCGACTGCCAGCAGTCGAACATCAGGTCGTAGTCCTCGCCGACGGCCTCGCGCAGAGTCCGTACGAGAGCGACGTTCGCGCGCAGCCCCTCGTACCCGCTCGCCGGGCCGTGGCGGAAGAACCACTTCTGCGCCCGGTACCCGCGGTCCCGGAACTCCACGGCCCGCTCGCGCACGCGGTCCAGGTCCTGCACCGCAAAGCCGAGCATCGACGCGTACGCCGGCACCTCGTCCCGCGTCGGCCCGCCGAGCAGGCGGTACACCGGCTGCCCGAGCCACTTGCCGCGCAGGTCCCACAACGCGTTGTCCACCGCGCTGATCGCCAGCATCGGCTGGCCGCCGCGTCCGTGCACCTGCGCGCGGTGCAGCTGGTCCCACAGCTTCTCCCCCGCGATCGGGTCGCGGTCGAGCAGCAGCGGCCGCAGCTCGTGCGCCACCAGCCACGCCACCGTCTCCGGCACGGGGCCGGCGCGCCCGACCAGGCCCTCGTCGGTCTCGATCTCCACGAAGTACGTGGTGATCTCGAACCCGCCGGGCCGTTGCACGCCGCCCTCGTGGTCGTCGCGGGCGCGGTACTCGGGGTAGACGTCGAGCGGGCGGACCAGCCGTTCCTCCCACAGGTCGCCGTCGGTCGGCAGCACACCCTTCAGCCGCCGCAACCGCACTTCGGCGATGCGCACTTCAGACCTCCTGCTTCGAAGGCACAGTCACCAAGGCCCGTCGCGCCGGCCGCCAGACGAGCAGGATCACCGTGACCGCCAGGATCGCGACCACCGCCATCGCCGCGAGCCACAGCAGGCCGCCGTCGAAGCTGCCGGTCTTCGCGTCGATCGCCCCGATCACGGCCGGGTTCACGACACTCGAGAGGTTGCCGAGCGCGTTGATCAACGCGATGCCACCCGCGGCCGCCGCCCCGGTGAGGATCGCAGTCGGCAGGCCCCAGAACGTCGGCAGCACCCCGAACACGCCGAACGCGGCCACGCACAAGGCCACGAGCTTCACCACCGGTGCGTCGAACAGCGCCGACGCGACCAGCCCGACCAGCGACACGCCGAGCGCGATGTACAGGCTCGTCGCCCGCAGCCCCGGCCGGTCGGCCAGGCGCCCGAGCACCAGCATGCCGATGAGCCCGAACACGTACGGGATCGCGGCGACGAACGTGGTCGCGGTGTTCCCGAGCCCGAACGGCTTGAGGATCTGCGGCAGGAACGTCGACACCGCGCCGTTGAGGTTCGTCAGGCCGTAGTACGCCACGGCGAACATCAGCACCTTCGGGCTCAGCAGCGTCTTCAGCACCTCGCGCCGGGTGCTGCCGCCCTCGCCCAGCGCCTCGCGTTCGGCGGCCTCGCGCGCGAGAGTGCCGGTGAGCCAGGCGCGTTCCTCCTCGTCGAGGAACTTCGCTTTGTCCGGGCTTTTCGGCAGCAGCCACGGCATCATGATCCCCATCAGCACGGCGGGCACACCCTCGATCAGGTACACCCACTGCCAGCCGTGCAGGCCGAGCCGGCCTTCGAGGTTGAGGATCAAGCCCGACAGCGGCGTGCCGATGATCAGAGCAACCGGGATGCCGGCGGTGAACGTCGCCATGATGCGGCCGCGGTGCGCGGCGGGGAACCACAGCGTCAGGTAGAAGATCACGCCCGGGAAGAAGCCGGCCTCGGCCGCGCCGAGCAGGGCGCGCGCGACGTACAGGCTCGGCACGTCCCACACAAGCGCGTGCGCGGCGGAGATGATCCCCCAGGTCACGAGGATGCGCGCGATCCACCAGCGGGCCCCGAACCTGGCCATCGCGAGGTTCGAGGGCACCTCGAGCAGCACGTACGGCACGAAGAACACGCTCGCGGCGAACCCGAACGCGGTGGCGCCGATCCCCAGGTCGGCGTTCATCGTGAGCGCGGCGACCCCCAGGTTCGCGCGGTCGATGATCGCCAGGAAGTAACCGATGATCAAGACGGGCAGCAGTCTCAGCGACAGCTTCCGCACCACACGTGACTCGAGCATGAATCCTCCGCCCACGAGCAACCGGACGCCTCGGCGCATCCGCCGGAAACGTTACCGGAAACGTTTCCGGTACGCCAGTGGGTGATCGACCCGCGATACTGTGAGCGACAACCTGAAGGGACGGGGGGACGCATGGGCCGGGTCGGGATCCGGGAGCTGGCGGCCGAGCTCGGCATGTCGATCAGCACCGTGTCGCGCGCGATGAACTCCCGCGGCGAGGTCAGCGACGCCACGCGCGAGCGCGTCCGCTCGGCCGCGGAGCGCCTCGGCTACCAGCCGAACCAGTCCGGCCGCACGCTGCGCCGCGGCGAGACCGGCACGGTCGCGCTCGTGATGCAGACCAACACCGCGCGCACCGCGATGGGCGAGACGTTCTACTTCAGCGTCTGCGACGGCCTGCAGCAGGAGCTCGCGAAACGCTCGATGGACCTGGTGCTGCTGCCGGTCGGGCCGGCCAAGGACCCCTACCGGTACCTGGTCAACGCCGTCGACCGGCACATCGCCGACGCGTACGTCATCTCCAACACCCACCGCGTCGACCGGCGGGTGGAGCTGCTCACCGAGCGCGGCGTGCCGTTTGTGGCGCTCGGTCGCGGCGGGCCGGAGGGCCACGCGTGGCTCGACCTGGACTTCGAGGGCGTCGCGGCTGAGACGGTGGAGCGGCTCGTGGCCGCCGGGCACACGCGGATCGCGCTGGCCTACGACGACGGAGACGTCAACAGCACCTGGGAGTACACCCGCGGGTGCCGGCAAGCGCTGGCCGCGCACGGGCTCGAGCCCGCCGCCGAGATCCGCCTGCCCGACACGCCCGAGGGCGGCGGGCTGCTCGCCGAACGCCTGCTGGCGATGGCGCCGGCGCCGACGGCCGTGATGCTGGCGCAGGAGACACTCGCGCTCGGGCTCTACCGGCGCTTCGCCGAGGCCGGTGTGCGGCCGGGCGCGGATCTGGCCGTGGTGGGGTTCCGCAAGAACCCGGTGTGCGACTACCTCGTGCCGTCGCTGACCACGTTCGCGGTCTCGCTGGAGGCGTACGGGCGGCGGCTCGGCGAGATCGTGCTCGCCCGCGTCGTCTCGGCGAAGGATCCGGTGCAGGAGGTCTGGCCGATGACGATCTCCCCCGGCGACAGCGACACCGCTCCCCCGCGCGTCGCCGAACGGCTGGGCTGAGCCGGGCCGTCCATTTCGGACGGCCCGGCTCCCCCGGCCCAGTCTGCTCGCCTTCGGTCGGCTCGCGTTCAGTCAGCCCAGTAGAGCCGCATCGGGTTGTCCACCAACAGCTTCTGCCGCGCTTCGGCGCTCGGCGCGATGCGGGGCACGAAGTCGACCAGCGTGCCGTCGTCGGGCATGTGGCTCTTCATGTTGGGGTGCGGCCAGTCCGTGCCCCACAGGACGCGGTCCGGGAACTCCTCCACGAGCGCGCGGCCGAAGGGCACCACGTCGTCGTACGGCGGGCCGGCCACCGTGAGGCGTTCCGGGCCGGTGACCTTCACGTGGAAGTTCGGGTGCTCGCGCAGCAGCGTGCGGAAGCGGCCGAACTCCGGGCCGTCGACGGGTTTCGTCACGTCCGGGCGGCCCATGTGGTCCACCAGGACCGTGGTCGGCAGCGAGGTGAACAGGTCCCACTTCTCGGCGAGGTCCGCGGCCTCGAAGTAGATCACGATGTGCCAGCCCAGCGGCGCGATCCGGGCGACCAGGTCGTGGTAGTAGGCGTCGGGCTTCGGGTCCACGAGCCGGCGGACGAAGTTCAGCCGGATACCGCGCACGCCGGCCGCGTGCAGCCGGGCGAGCTCCTCGTCGGACTCGGTGCCGCGGATCGTCGCGATGCCGCGGGAGCGCTCGCCCGCCGCGTCGAGCGCGTCGACCAGAGCGCTGTTGTCGGCACCGTGGCAGGTCGCCTGCACGATCACCTGGCGCTCGATGCCCAGGAAGTCGCGCAGGGCGAACAGCTGCTCCTTGCCGGCGTCGGTCGGCGTGTACTTGCGTTCCGGCGCGTACGGAAACTTGTCGCCCGGGCCGAACACGTGTGTGTGCACGTCGACGGTGCCCGGCGGAAGCACGAAGGCCGGCTTCGACGGGTCGGGGTCGTAGGAGAGCCAGCCGGGGTCGGCCGTGAACGCGCTCACACGCCCCTCGCCTTCAGCGCCTGGTCCAGGCGCGGGTAGACGCGGCGCACGTTGCCCTCGTACACCTTCGTCTTGTCCTCATCGGACAGTCCGAGCGCGTCGACGTAGCGGCGGGTGTCGTCGAAGTAGTGGCCGGTGCGCGAGTCGATGCCCCGCACGGCACCGACCATCTCCGAGCCGAACAGCACGTTGTCCACGTTGATCACGTCGAAGAGCAGGTTGATGCCCGGCTGGTGGTACACGCACGTGTCGAAGAAGACGTTCGGCATGACACCTTCGTCGGGCTCCGGGCGGCCGAGCATGTCGGCGAGCCCGCGGTAGCGGCCCCAGTGGTAGGGCACCGCTCCGCCGCCGTGCGGGATCACGAAGCGCAGTGCCGGGAAGTCGGTGAACAGGTCCGACTGCAGGAACTGCATGAACGCCGTGGTGTCGGCGTTGAGGTAGTGCGCGCCCGTGGCGTGGAAGCTCGGGTTGTCCGAGGCCGACACGTGCACCATGGCCGGCACGTCGAGCTCCACCATGGCTTCGTAGAACGGGTACCAGCTCTTGTCGGTGAGCGGCGGCGCGGTCCAGTGCCCGCCGCTCGGGTCGGGGTTGAGGTTGCAGCCCACGAACCCGAGCTCCTCCACGCAGCGGCGCAGCTCGGCCACGGAGTGCTCCACCGGGACTCCCGGCGACTGCGGCAGCTGGCAGACGCCGACGAACTTCTCGGGGTAGAGCGTGGTGACGCGGTGGACGAGGTCGTTGCACACCCGCGCCCACTCGGTGCTCACGGCCTCGTCACCGATGTGGTGGCCCATCGCCGACGCGCGCGGCGAGAACACCGTGAGGTCCACGCCGCGGTCGGCCATCAGCCCGAGCTGGCCCTGCACCGATTCGCGCAGCTCGTCGTCGCCGATCTCCGGGTACGCCGGAGCGGCGGTCCCCGCGTCGTACGCGGCGCGCTGCGCGTCCCGCCAGCTCGTGTGGGCCGCGGGCACAGTCGTGTAGTGGCCGTGACAGTCGATGATCACTCGGTGTCGCCTTTCGGGTCTTCTTCGGACATTCGCGTGCGGACCGCGTCGAGCAGCGGCAGCAGCCGCGACTCCAGCTCGCCGAGGTCCGCGGGCCGGTGAGCCGCCGCCCAGTCCTGGCGGCGCGCGATCGCTTCCGCCATCACGGGCTCGACGCCGGTCTCGGCCACGGTCACGGCGGCTTCCCGCAGTTCCTCGGCCCGGCGAACGCCGTGCTCCAGCGAGCGGGAAATCATGTATGCGGCGAGGCTTTCCCAGTCGTCGCTGGGCAGCAGGTTCGACAGCGACCCGAGGACGCGTCCCTCCACGCCCCACTCGCGCGCGGCGAGCAGCGACTCGGTGAGCAGGGCTTCGACGCCCTTGATCACCACGGAACGGCAGAGCTTGGTGGCCGCGGCCCGGCCGACCACGTCGGCGTAGACCTCCAGCCCGGTGAAGCCGAGCGGACGCGCGAACTCCGCGAACTCCGCCGCGTGCGGGCCGCCGAGCAGCATCGGGGCCGCGAGCCGCTTGGGGTTGATGGGCGACATCACGGCGGCCTCGACGTAGCGGCCGCCGGCCTTCTCGATCACCTCGGCCGAGGCCTGCTTCTGGCCGGGTGCCGCGGAGTTGAGGTCGAGGAACCAGCAGCCGGCGGGCAGCCCGTCGGCGATCGACTTGGCCGCGGTGAGGTCGTTGGCCGCGGTCACGGCGCTGATCACCAGATCGGCTTCGCGAACGGCGTCGTGCGCGTCCACAGCAGACACCAGCCCGAACCGTTCGGCGTTGCGCGCCGCGGCGCTCGACGGATCCGCCAGCGCCACGTCCCACGCCGCGAGGTCCACCCCGGTGAGGTCTTCCGCCAGCACGGAACCCACCTCACCGAGGCCCAGCAACGCGATCGTCGTCACGCTGTCACCGCCTTCGGCTGAGGCTGGCCCGCGGCCGCGACGCCGAGGTCGACGTCCTTGGTCTCCGGGCCGATCAGCGAGCCGACGAACACGAGCGCGCCACCGAGCACGAGCAGGGCCGCGGCGGTGAGGCCCGACGGCATGATGTGCCCGAGCCAGTCCTGGTAGTAGGCGTAGAACGAGGTCAGGATCAGCGGCATGCTGTAGCCGAGACCGAAGCCGCTGCCGCGCACGGCGGGCGGGAACCGCTCGCACAGGTACGACGGCGTGACGGCGAACGTGCTGCCACCCGAGATCCGGATCACGAAGGTCAGCAACAGCACCGCGCCGAAGCCCGACCACCAGCCGAGGCTGATCGTGGCGAACGCGGCGGAGCAGACCACGCCGATGCCGATGCCGGACCACGCGAGGAACTTGCGCCGGCCGATCTTCTCCGACAACGCACCCAGGAACGGGAACAGCACGGAGTGGATTGCCTGCACGATCACGAGCGCGGCCGTGACCTGCTGCGCCGACACGTGCGCCTGGAACTGCAGCGCACTGGGCAGCAGGCCGGAAGCGAGGTTCGAGGCGAACCAGATGCCGCTCATGATCACGAACACCTGGAGGAACTGCTTGCGAGAGGAACCCACGAGCACGTCGCGGATCGGCGTGCGCGACTTCTTCGCCGACTTCCACGTCTCGGACTCCTCGACGGTGCGCGAGAAGTACCAGCAGAACACCGCGCACAGCAGCGCGCCCACGAGGAACGGCACGCGCCAGCCCCACTGGGAGTAGGCCGAGTTCACGCCACCGGAGGGCGCGATGCGCAACATCACGAAGGTCACCAGCGAAATGGCGCAGTACGAGATCGGGAAGCCCATGCCCACGAGGCCGCCGTACCAACCGCGTTTGCCGGTCGGGACCGCCTCCATGGCGAGCGGGGTGGCGCCGGTGTACTCGCCGCCGAGGAACACGCCGTCGATCAGGCGCAGCACCACCAGCAGCACCACGCCGAGCAGACCCACGGCGTGGTAGCCGGGCAGCAGCGCGATGAGCAGCGTGCAGATGCCGCAGCCGGTGATCGACCACAGCGTCACGCGGCGGCGGCCGACCTTGTCGGCGAGGCGGCCGAAGATCATCGAGCCGAGCGGCCGCCCGAGCAGGGTGGCCACGAAGATCAGCGAAGTGATCACGGCCCGGCTGCCCGCGGAAACGGAGGGCGGGAGGAAGTAGTTCATCGCGGGCGTCAGCGCCACCACCGGCAGGTAGACGTCGAACATGTCGACGAAAAAGCCGAAGGAAGCGCCGATCACGGCGTTGCGGGTCGAAGTCTTGGCCCCTCTGGCGGCGGGCGGTGACGTGGCCGGTCCGGTCATCGTCGAGATCATCTCCTGTCGTGCCGGGCGCGTCATCGCGGCCGGGGTGGTCCGGGGGAACGTAACTCGCGGACCTGGATCGTCACAAGAGTCGTCTACGAAATTGTTGACAATCTCGTATGGGATGCTTAGCGTCACCATCGAGGAGAGGAGCCGGGATGACCACCACGCCCAAGGAAGGGGAGGCCGGCAAGCACGCCGCGCTCGACGCGCTGCGGGCCGCCCTGCTGGCAGGCGACGTCGTCCCGGGGCAGCGTCTGGTGGAGGCCGAGCTGGCCGAGACCTTCGGCGTCACGCGCGCGAGTATGCGCGCGGCCTTGATCGACCTGACCGCGGAAGGCCTGGTGGAGCGTATTCCGCACCGCGGGGCCCGGGTGCGGGTGGTGTCGATCGAGGAGGCCGTGGCCATCACCGAGTGCCGCATGGTGCTCGAAGGCCTGTGCGCGGCCAAGGCGGCCGAGAAGGTGAGCGACGACGAGATCGACTCGCTGCGTGAGCTGGCGAAGCGGCTGCAGGCCGCCGTCGACGAGGGCGAGTCGATGAAGTACTCCGAGCTGAACCGTGAGCTGCACCGCACGGTGCGGGAGATCGCGGGTCAGTCCGTGGCGGCGGAGCTGCTGGAGCGGCTCCACGGCCAGATCGTCCGCCACCAGTTCCGGCTCGCCATGCGCGCGGGCCGGCCGCACGTATCGCTGCCCGAGCACCTGGCGATCATCGACGCGATCGCCCGCCGCGACCCGGACGCCGCCGAGCAAGCGGCCCGGGCGCACCTGCGCAGCGTGATCACCGCGCTGCGCGAGACCGACAACTGAGCGATGGAGCAGGCTGAATGAACAACGTGGTGGTGACCGACGTCCCCCGGGCGCCCGGCGACAAGATCGACGAGCTGGCCGGCTTCGGGGTCGCCACGGTGCACGAGGCGCTCGGGCGCGTCGGCTACGTCGGCACCGAGCACCGCCCGCTGCACCGCGGCTCCCGCATCGGCGGTTCGGCCGTGACGGCGCTGTGCTGGCCCGGCGACAACATGATGATCCACGCCGCGGTCGAGCAGTGCCTGCCGGGCGACATCCTCGTCGTCACCACTGCGTCCCCTTCGACCGACGGGATGTTCGGCGAGCTGCTCGCCACGTCGCTGGTGTCGCGCGGCGTGCGGGGTCTCGTGATCGACGCGGGCGTGCGTGATGTCGCTGAGCTCAAGGAGATGGGCTTCCCGGTGTGGTCGCGGGCGATCAGCGCGCAGGGCACCGTGAAGGCGACGGCCGGTTCGGTCAACGTGCCGGTGACCGTCGGTGGACAGACCATCCACGCCGGCGACGTGATCCTGGCCGACGACGACGGCGTGCTGCGAGTCGCGCAGGCCGACGTCGAACGGGGCATCACCGCGTCGAAGGCGCGTCTGGCCAAGGAGGAAGCCACACGGGCGGCCCTCGCCGGCGGTGAGCTGGGGCTCGACCGCTACGGGCTGCGCGAGAAACTCACTTCGCTGGGCGTGCGGTGGGTGACCGCCGAGGAGTACGCGAAGGAGCAGGCGTGACGGGCGTCCCCTGCCTGCTGATGCGCGGCGGCACGTCGAAGGGCGCGTACTTCCGCGCCGAGGACCTGCCCGCCGACGCGGCGGAGCGCGACGACCTGCTGCTGCGCATCATGGGCAGCCCCGACCCGCGCCAGATCGACGGCATCGGCGGCGCCCACCCGCTCACCAGCAAGGTGGCCGTGGTGTCGCCGAGCACGTCGCCCGGCGCGGACGTCGACTACCTGTTCCTGCAGCTCGGCGTGGCCGAGGCGACCGTGACCGACCGGCAGAACTGCGGCAACCTGCTTGCGGGCGTCGGCCCGTTCGCGGTGGAACGCGGCCTCGTGCCGGCCGGCGACGGCGAGACGACCGTGCGGATCCGGATGGTCAACTCGGACAGCACCGCCGTCGCCCGCTTCCCCACTCCCGGCGGGGTCGTCGACTACACGGGTGACACGGCGATCTCCGGCGTGCCCGGTACCGCGGCGCCGGTGGTGCTCGACTTCGCCGACACCGCCGGCTCGACGGGTCACGGCCTGCTCCCGACCGGGCACCTCGTGGACACTGTGGACGGTGTGCCGGTGACCTGTGTGGACAACGGCATGCCGGTGGTCGTCGCGCGGGCCGCCGACTTCGGGCTCACCGGCTACGAAACGCCTGAGCAGCTCAAGGCCGACACCGCGCTGCGGGAGCGGATCCAGTCGCTGCGATTGGGGGCGGCCGAGCTGATGGGCCTCGGCGACGTGCGCGACAGCTCGGTCCCGAAGACCACGCTCGTCGCGCCGCCCGTCGACGGCGGCACGATCTGCACGCGCACGTTCATCCCGCTCGAACCGCACACGTCGATCGGGGTGCTCGGGGCCGTCAGCGTGGCCACGGCGCTCCTGCTGGGCGGCGCCGTCGGGCACGAGCTGGCGAAGCTGCCCGGCACCTCGCGCATCGACGTCGAGCACCCGACCGGCCACCTGCAGGTCGAGGTCGAGGTGGATCCGGGCGAGACCTCGCCGCGGGTGCGCCGCAGCGGGGTCGTGCGCACGGCCCGGAAGCTGTTCGACGGCACGGTTTTCCCGCGCTGAGCTGTGTTGTCTGCCTCGGCTCCGCCGAGGCGGGCGAGATCGCCTTTGAGCCGGCTTGTCGAGTGAACGGTCGGATCGGCCTGGGGCCGATCGCACCGTTCACTCGACAAGCCGGCGCGATCTCGCGATGTGGTCGGCTTACCGGTCGCCTAGCGATGTGGGCGAGCTTGGCCAGGAGCCGATCACCGCGACCGCCGCGAAGACCAGCAGCACCAATGAAGCCCACGTGATCGACGCCGTGCCCAGGCTCGCGATCAGCAGCCCGCCGACGAGCCCACCGAGGGCGATCGAGCCGGAGAAGAACGAGATCACGATCGACTGCGCGACGTCGGCGGCTTCGGCCGTCGCGTTGATCGCGCCCCCGATGAACAGGCTGGGCGAACTGCCGAACGCCAGGCCCCACGCCGCGGCGGCGAGGTAGACGAGCGAGGGCACGCCCGAGAACACGGCCAGGACCAGCACGCTCACCGCGAACAGGAGTGTGCTCGCGACGATCAGCTTGCGCAGGTGATGGTCGATGTGCGCGCCGACCACGACCACGCTCAGCACCGACGTGACGCCGAAGGCGAACAGCACCCACCCGGCCTGGCTCTCCATGCCCGCGAACCGCAGGAAGTCGGTCACGTAGGTGTAGAGGATGTTGTGCGCCACCATGTACGTGGTGAGCGCGAACAGGATCGTGCGCAGCCCGGGCATCGCGAGGACCTCGCCGAGGGTGAAGCGTTCGTGGCCGGCTTGGCCGGGCAGGTTCGCCAGGTTCACCACGAACCAGAGCATGTTCAGCAGGCTCAGCGCCGCCGAGACCCAAAACGCCGTCTGCCAGCCGCCGAAGGTGCTCAGCCACGTGCCCACCGGCACGCCGAGGGCCAGCGAGATCGGCGTGCCCGCCAGCGCGATGGCGATGGCACGGCCCTGCATCTCGGCGGCGACAGCCGCGCGGCGTACCCGGCGAGCTGCGTCCAGACCAGCGCGGTGCCGAGGCCGGCGACGAAGCGGATCACCATCGTGAGGGTGTAGTCGGTGGACAACGCGGTGAGCGCGTTGGTGATCGCGACTATGCCCAGCGCGACCTGCAGCACGGTCTTGCGCGACCACTTCGCGGTCAGGCGCGAGAGCGGGATCGCGGCGAGCGCGGTGGCGGCGGCGTAGATCGTGACGATCTGGCCGGTCGCCGCGACGCTCGTGTGCAGGGTCCGGCTGATTTCCGGCAGCAGGCCGGCGGGCAGGCACTCGGTGAGGATGCCGATGAACCCGGCGAGGAAGAGGCCGAAGAGGGCCTTGCCCGGGAGCCGGTCCCGGCCGCGCGCGGTGGCGGGCGAAGTTGTGGTTGTCTCGGTCATCTCAGTGATCCCTCTCCCTGGTGCCGAGCCGCTCGGCGGGCACGGGTTCACTGTGCGCCGGGCGCGAAGGGTTACCCAGGTGCCCGTTTCGCGTACGTCCCGCGTGCCTACTACTGGCAGGGACAGGCTCAGGAGCAGCGATTTCGTGGTTCGGGCATGATACTGACGGACATGGCCACGCACCCCCGCATCGAGCAGGCGCTGGATCCACGCGCGGAGCTGAGCGAGTTCCTGCGCTCGCGGCGCGCCCGCCTGAAGCCGGCCGATGTGGGCCTGCCCGAGTACGGCCGGCGCCGGCGCGTGCCGGGGTTGCGGCGTGAGGAGCTGGCGCAGCTGGCCGGGGTTTCCGTCGCGTACTACACGCGGCTGGAGCAGGGCAACGGCCGCAACGTCTCGCTCGAAGTGCTGACTGCGATCTCCACCGCGCTGAACCTGTCGGAGACCGAACGTGCGCACCTGCTGCACCTGGCCAAGCCCCGGCAGCGCAAACGGCCCGCGCCGCGGCAACGGCAGCAGGTGCGGCCCGTGCTGCAGACGATGCTCGACGCGATCGAGAGCGTGCCCGCGTACGTGTGGGGCCGCCGCACCGACGTGCTCGCCTGGAACAGAACGGCGTCGGCACTCTTCGGCGACTGGGCCGCGCGGGCGCCGGAAGACCGCAACTGGGCCCGCATCGTCTTCCTCGATCCGGCTGCGCCCGGCCTGTACGCGGACTGGCGCACCAAGGCGGCCGACGTCGTCGGCCAGCTGCGGCTCGACGCCGGGCAGCATTCGAACGACCCGCTGCTCACCGAGCTGGTCGGAGAACTGTCGGTGAAGAGCGAGGAATTCCGCACGCTGTGGGCCGCGCACGACGTGAAGCGCAAGACGCACGCCACGATGCGGTTGCGGCACCCCCTCGTGGGTGAGCTGACGTTGTCCTACGAGACGTTCACGCTGCCCGAGGACCCGGATCAGGCGTTGTCGGTGTACCACCCCGAGCCCGGTTCGAAGTCGCAGGAAGCGTTGCGGCTGCTGGCGAGCTGGGGCCCGGACGCGGCCGCCGCGGTCGATCACGCTCGCGCGTCGGAAGCGTCGGAGCACTAGCCTGGACCGCGTGACCTCCGACTACAAGTCCACAGTGGACATCGCGCGGCCCGCCGGCGACGAGCGCACCGCCGAGCAGTGGGCACGAGCCGTCTGGGAAGACGCGCCGGCGCCGCTGCGGGCGTTCCTGCGCGTGGGCTGGCGGTGCCTCGGCCTGCGGACCCGGCCCGGGCCGGGCCGCGTGCTCGGCTGGACGGTCGTGAGCTCCGAACCCGGCAGCGTGGTGCTCGAAGCGCCGTCGGCGTTGCTGACCACACGCAATACCGTCGACGTCGGCTCGCGGGTGCGCTGGACCACCACCGTGCGGTTCGACCGCGCGCCGGCCCGGGCGTTGTGGGCGCTCGCGGCGCCGATCCACGCCGTGGTCATCCCGTGGCGGCTGCGCGAAGCCGCCCAGCGCGGCAGCGGATGGCACCGGCTGGTGACGACGTTTCAGCGCCACGTCGGCAACCCCGTGCTGTCGCGGCTGCCCGGCCAGGTCCTGCTGGAAACCACGGGCCGCACGTCGGGTCTCCCCCGCCGCACGCCCGTCGGCGGCCGGCGCACCGGCGACGAGTTCTGGCTGGTGTCGGAATTCGGCACCCGCTCGCAGTACGTCCGCAACCTGCAGGCCGACCCGCACGTCCGCGTGCGGCTGCGCGGGCGCTGGCACCGCGGGACCGCCCACGTCCTGCCCGACGATGACGCCGTGGCTCGGCTGAAGTCATTGCCGCGCTTGAACAGCGCCGGGGTGCGGACCTTGGGCAACAACCTGCTGACGGTGCGCGTCGACCTGGAGTGAGCGCTAGCGGGCCAGCCGTTCGGCGAGCCACTTCAGCGCCAAGGGGTAGCGGTAGTCGATGCCGCCGTGGCCCGCGTCGAAGAGCTCGAAGTGCAGGCGGTCCTCGGGCAGGCCGGCCTTGAGGAGCTCGTCGCGGAACGCGGCGGCGCCGAGGTCGAGGAACCACTCGTCGAGGGTGCCGGCGTCGATCCAGACCGAGTCCAGGGAGCGCAGCGTCTCGGCGTGGGCGGGAGCCATGCGGACCGGATCCCACGCGAGCCAGCGGTCCCAGACGTCCGGTTTGAGCACGCCGGTCACCGCGTCGAAGGGCAGCTCGGGCGTGCCGTCCTCGCGCGCGGAGAAGCACGCGGCGACGCCGAGGGCCACGAGCAGCGACTCGTCACCCGGTTTGGTGAACGCCGGGCGTGAGCGGAAGTCGTCCCACCAGCGGAAGATGTCGTGGTCGTACTCGCGCAGCACGCGCGCGGCCTTGCCGAACTCGGGCACGTAACTGAGCTCGTAGAGCGTGTCTCCGGCGTGCGTCGCGAGCGCACCGAACAGGTCGGGGCGCAGCATCGGCGTGATCATCGCGCCAAAGCCGCCGGACGACTTGCCGGTGATCGCGCGTGACTCGCGCGCGGGGATGGTGCGGTAGTGCGCGTCGACCCACGGCACGATCTCATCGCAGAGGTACGAGTGGTAGCGGCCGGTGCCGGGTGAGTCGACGAACTGCGAGCCGCCGTAGGAGGTCCAGGCGTCGACGTAGACCACGACGCAGGGTGGCGCGCCGTCGGCGAACACCGCGTCGGCCGTTTCGAGGTACGGCTGACGGAACGCGGTGCGGTTGGCCCACATCGCGACCTGGCCGGTGTAGCCCTGGATCACGTAGATCACCGGGTAGCGCGCCTCGGAGTCGTCGTAGCCCGGCGGGACGTACACCCACAGAGGCCGCTCGTGCGGGTCGCCGAGCGGGTTGTCCCGCAGCAGCTCCGAGGTGATCGTGTGACGGTCGAGCCGGCCGGCGAGCGGGGCATCCCAGGGCAGCATGGGGACAGTCAACCAGGTCCGCGCGGTGAGTGGCGGCGTTCCACAGTGGATTCGGGCCCGTTCCGGGTTCTTGACACACGCGAGTTTGCCCGACCATGCTCGCGTCCGGGCGTGGTGCCCGCTCGACGGTGGGAGGCACGGCGGGCCATGACGGTTCTCGGGTGGCTGCGAAGCCGGGACAACAACCTCTCGGCGCTGCGCCGCACGGGCCGGGCCGCGATCATCCTGCCGTCGCTGTTCGCGGTCGGGAACCTGGTGCTGGGCAGCGCGCTGATGGGCCTGTTCGCGTCCGTCGGCTCGGTGGCGCTGCTGCTGTTCGTCGACTTCGGCGGGCCGATCCGCGACCGCGTGTTCGCGCAGGGCGCGCTCGTTCTCGCCGGCGGCTTCCTGATCTCGCTGGGCACGCTGGTGTCGCGGGTCGTGTGGCTCGCGGCGGTGACGACCGTCGTGGTGGCGTTCGTGGTGCTGTTCGCCGCCGTGGTGAGTTCCGTGATCGCGAGCGCGACGACTTCGCTGCTCGTGTCGTTCATCCTGCCCGCGACGCTGCCCGGCTCGCTCGCCACACTGCCCGACCGGCTGCTCGGCTGGGGCATGGCGGGGGTCGTGTCGATGGCCGCCATCGCCGTGCTGTGGCCCTCGCCGGTGCGCAACCCGCTGCGGATCGCGACGGCCCGCGCGTGCGCGTTGCTGGCGCAACGGCTGCGGACCGAGGTCGAGTGCGTGCGCTGCGGATTCCTGCCGAACCTGGTGGCGCAGGTCGACGACGTCGTCGCGGAGTCGAGTGCCGCCGTCGCCGCGCTGCGGGACTCGTTCTTCGGCACGCCCTACCGCCCGACGGGGCTGACGACCTCGACGCGCACGCTCGTGCGGCTCATCGATGAGGTCGTGTGGCTCGAGGAGATCCTGGCGCGGATGCCCGTCGCCGAAGGTCACGGCGCCACGACGGCGGCGGTGTCGGAGGTCAAGCTGGCCGCCGCCGTGCTGCTCGACCACGGCGCGGGGCTGCTGAAGGCGGTGGCTTCGGCGCCCGACGACCTGGTGGCCGAGCTCGCGCGGCTGCGGGACGCGCGCGGGGAGATGGAAGCCACCGCGACGTCGGCGCTGCCGGACCCGGACACGGCGGAGTTCGTGACGTCGCTCGAACCGAGCTTCCGCGCGCAGGAGATGAGCTTCGCGATCTCCGAGATCGCGCAGAACATCGAGCTGACCGTGGCGGCACGGCGGCGGACCTGGTGGGAGCACCTGATCGGGCGGCGGCCCGACGGCGCCGGTTCGGCGCTGTCGTCGGTGCAGGAACGGACGGGCGCGCACGTCGCGTGGACCTCGGTGACGCTGCACAACAGCGTGCGCGGCGGCATCGCGCTCGGGGCCGCCGTGCTGATCGCGGATCTGACCGGGGTGGAGCACTCGTTCTGGGTCGCGTTCGGCACGATGGCGGTACTGCGGTCCAACGCGCTGAGCACCGGGCAGAGCGCGGTGCGGGCGCTGCTCGGCACGGTCGCGGGGATTGTGGTCGGCAGCGTGCTGATCCTGCTGCTCGGCCACGACACGGCGGTGTTCTGGGCGCTGCTGCCGATCGCTGTCGTGTTCACGGGACTCGCGCCCGCGGTGATCTCGTTCGCCGCCGGGCAAGCCGGGTTCACGGTCGTGCTGTTGCTGCTGTTCTCGCTCATCCAGCCCGCCGGGCTGCAGATCGGGCTGGTGCGGGTGGAGGACGTGGCGATCGGGTGCGCCGTGAGCCTCGTCGTGGGGATCGTGTTCTGGCCGCGCGGCGCCGCGGCCGAGCTGCGGCGCGCCGTCGCGGACGGCCTCGCCGAAAGCGCACGCTACCTGCGTGGCGCCGTCGAGTACGGCGTGAGCCGCTGCGATGAGCTCGTCCCCGCCACCATCGAGCCCGGCGACGAGAACCGCCGAGCCGCCGCCGCGGCCCGCCGCCTGGACGACACGTTCCGTGTCTTCCTCACCGAGCGCGGCCCCAAACACGTGCCCCTGGCCGACGTCGCGGCGATGATCACGGCCGTCGCGGTCCTCCGCTTGACGGCGGAGGCCGTGCTGGACCTGTGGCGCCGCGAGACCGGCGGCGCCGTCGGCGACCGCACCGCCGCGCGGGCGGAGGTCCTCGCGGCGAGCGACGAACTGGCCCGCTGGTACGAAGCCACCGCCGACGCCCTCACCGGCTCCGGCATCGTCCCGCCGCTGAAGTCCCGCGACCCGGCCGCCGACGCGCGCCTCCTGACGGCCGTCCACCGCGACCTCTCCGGCGACGACCACCAGGGCACCGCGACCGCCGTGAAGATGATCTGGACCGCCGACCACCTCGACGCGGCCCGCCGCCTGCAGCCCACCCTGGTCGGCCCGGTGACGACGGCTGCGCGGCATTCGTCGTTGATGAGCTGAGGAGCGCTACTCCGTCGCCTTCCCCACCAGCGTCGCGAGCCCCTTGCCCAACGCCCCCACCGCGGCCGCGCTGGCGTCGCCGAGGTTGTGGCGCTCGGCGAGCCACGTGGCGTCGTTGTAGGTGACGTGGACGGCGCCCTGGTCGTCTTCCCAGGCGAGCGCCTTCAGCGGCAGATCGAGGCCGCTCGTGGGGCCCTCGGCGAGCAGCGGGGTGCCGCCGCGGCCGTGGCCGAACACCAGCAGCTGCATGGGCCGCAGCTCGAGGCCCGCGGCGACCGCGTTGGCCGCGTGGTCGATGCGCGCGAACACGATCAGCCCCGCGTTCTCGGCCAGCTCCACGAGCCGGTCCACGGTCTCCCGCACCGGCCGGCTGCTCGCGACCGTCACCAGGCCTTCTCCCGCCATCACCACTCCCTCGTCCACGCCGGTTCCCGCGTGGACGCTACTCCCCCGCGTTATTCCCGATCGGGCGGGAAAACCCCGGCTTTCCCAATGGCTGGTTCCGGCTGCCGCACCCGCGTGTCCCGGCGCACACTGCGAAGGCAGGCCGAGCGGAAAGGACGCGCACATGGCAGGTGGACCCTTGCTCGCCGTCGCACTGGAGGGAGCCGGCTGGCACCCGGCGGCGTGGCGGGAGCCGGCGGCTCGGCCGGCCGAGCTGCTCACGGCCGGGTACTGGACCGGCCTGGTGCAGGAGGCCGAAGCGGCGAAGCTGGATTTCGTCACCTTCGAGGACTTCCTGTCCCTGCGCCCCGACGCCCGTGGCCCGTTCGAGGACCGCACCGACGTCGTCCAGGGCCGGCTCGACGCGGTGCTCATCGCCTCGCGCGTCGCACCGGTGACCTCGCGCATCGGCCTGGTGCCGACGGCTGTGGTCACCCACACGGAGCCGTTCCACCTGTCGAAGGCCATCGCGACGCTCGACTACGTCAGCGGCGGCCGCGCGGGCGTGCGCGTGCAGGTGTCGCGCCACGAGGAGGAGTACCGCAACTTCGGCCGTCGCGAACCGGCCGACGCCGCGGACCTGTTCGACGAAGCCGCGGACTACGTCGAGGTGCTGCGCCGGCTCTGGGACAGCTGGGAGGACGACGCGGAGATCCGCGACGTCGCCACCGGCCGGTTCGTCGACCGCGAGAAACTGCACTACATCGACTTCGAGGGCCGCTGGTTCTCGGTGAAGGGTCCGTCGATCACGCCGCGGCCGCCGCAGGGCCAGCCGCCCGTCGCCGCCTTGGCGCACAACGACCGTGCCTACCGGCTGGCCGACAAGGCCGCCGACCTCGTGTACGTGACACCGCAAGACCGGGCGGACGTCACGAAAATCCGCGCCGCCGTGGACGAGCGCCTGCGCGTGTTCGCCGACCTCGTGGTGTTCCTCGACGACAAGCCGGGCGCCGCCGCCGACCGCAAGGCGCGCCTCGACGACCTCGCCGGCAGCGAGTACACCTCCGACGCGCACGTCTTCACCGGCACGCCCGCCGAGCTCGCCGACCTGCTGCTCGACTGGCACGCCGCCGGCCTGACCGGGTTCCGGCTGCGGCCGGGCGCGCTGCCCGACGACCTCACCGCCGTCACGCGCGGACTCGTGCCCGAACTGCGCGGGCGCGGCGCGTTCCGCCACGACTACGAAGCCGCCACGCTGCGGGGCCTGCTCGGCCTGCCCCGCCCCGCGAACCGCTACGCCGCCTGAGGAGGGACCCGATGACCGAGCCGAAGCAGATCCACCTCGCGGCGCACTTCCCTGGCGTCAACAACACCACCGTGTGGAGCGACCCGGAGGCGGGCAGCCACATCGAGTTCAGCTCGTTCGTGAAGCTCGCGCAGACGGCCGAGCGCGCCAAGTTCGACTTCTTCTTCCTCGCCGAAGGCCTGCGGCTGCGCGAGCAGAACGGCCTCATCTACGACCTCGACGTCGTCGGACGCCCCGACACGTTCACGGTCCTCTCGGCGCTGGCCGCCGTCACCGAGCGGCTGGGGCTCGCGGGCACGATCAACTCGACGTTCAACGAGCCGTTCGACGTGGCGCGCCAGTTCGCGTCGCTCGATCACCTCTCGGCCGGGCGCGCGGCGTGGAACGTCGTGACGTCCTGGGACGCCTTCACCGGCGAAAACTTCCGCCGCGGCGGTTTCCTGCCGCAGGACCAGCGGTACTCGCGCGCCGAGACGTTCCTGCGCACGGCCTGGGAGCTGTTCGACTCCTGGCGCGGCGACGAGGTCCTCGCGGACAAGGCGAGCGGCCGCTTCCTGTCCGACGCCCACGCCGGCGCGTTTTCCCACCACGATCAGCACTTCACCATCGACGGCCGCTTCCCCGTGCCGCGTGGCCCGCAGGGCCGGCCGGTCACCATCCAGGCCGGCGACTCCGACGAGGGCCGCGAGTTCGCCGCCGCCACGGCCGACGCCATCTTCAGCCGCTACGGCACGCTCGAGACCGGCCGGCCGTTCTACCGCGACGTGAAGGGCCGCCTCGCGAAGTACGGCCGCACGCCCGACCAGCTCGTGATCATGCCCGCCGCGACCTTCGTGCTCGGCGACACCGACGCCGACGCCCACGAAAAGGCCCACGTGGTGCGGCTGCAGCAGGTCAGCGAGCAGACGGCGATCAAGTTCCTCGAACAGCTCTGGAACACCGACCTGTCCGAGCACGACCCGAACGGCCCGCTGCCCGACTTCGACCCGGTCGTCGGCGAGGACCTGATCTCGAAGGGCCGCGCCAGCGTGCGGATGTACCGGGACCCGCTGGCCACGGCGAAGGAGTGGCGCCAGCTCGCGGAGGCCAAGAACCTGACCGCGCGGGAGGTCATCATCGAGGTCACGGGGCGCCAGACGTTCATCGGCTCCCCGACGACCGTCGCGACCGCCATCAACGACCTCGTGCAGAACGACGCCGCCGACGGGTTCATCCTCGTGCCCCACGTGACGCCGGGCGGGCTCGACGAGTTCGCGGACACCGTGGTGCCGCTGCTGCAGGACCGGCGGGTGTTCCGGACGGAGTACTCGGGGACGACGCTGCGAGACCACCTGGGGCTCTCGCAGCCCTGATGCCGCAGGTGCGCCCCCTGCGGGCAGGCCGCGACCTCACGCACCCGGACGCGGCCGGTGTCAGGAGCGCAGCCGCGACACGATCCCCAGCCACGCCTTCGCGTCGGACAGGTCGTGGTGAACCTGCAGCACGCGGTCGAGCCCGAGCATCCGCAGGGGACGCAGCACCGGGAGCCGGCCGGTGACGATCGCGTACGGCACCGCGGCGGCGCGGGCGGCCTCGTGGGCACGGACGAGGGTGCTGATGCCGTCGGACGAGCAGAACGTGACCTCACGCAGGTCGATGAGCAGCACGTGGGGCCCCAGTTCGAGCTCCACGGCAAGCTGCTCGGAGAGCCGGCCGGCGATCGTCGCGTCGACGTCGCCGCGGACCACCACGGTCGTGTCCTCGGCGGTGGTGAGCACGACGACGACCGGCGGGTTCGCGGGGACGTCCGGGAGGGGTTCCGCCACGGCAGGCCTCCCTCCACACATCGGCGGAGACGCCAGGTGCGCGGGCCCGGCCGGTCTCCGGAGTCCTCGGCACGGGCCGGGACGACGGCAGACGGCTTCTTGGTGAACCGCGGTGGCCGGAGCCTACGCCGGTCACGGCCGGCTGGCGGCCAAGGTTGAGCCTCGCTCGCGCCGGGGTACCCGGCCGGCATGAAAAAGACGCTGTACAAACCGTTGAACTTCGCCGTCAGCGCGCTCGGCGGTCTGGTCGCCGGCCAGGTCTTCAAGCTGCTGTGGCAGCGGATCGCCGGCGAGGACGACGCCCCGAACGCGACGGACAAGCACCGCGGCTGGCAGGAGATCCTCATCGCCGCGGCCGTGCAGGGCGCGATCTTCGGCGCGGTGAAGGCCGCCGCCGAGCGCGCCGGCGCCGTCGGCTACGAGAAGGCCAGCGGCGAGTGGCCCGGCGACGACTGACCCGGGAGCGACCGTGGACGACGAACGACCCACCCCCGAACCCCACCACCTGGCCGCCGACGAGGACTCGAGCGGCAACCGTCCGCCACCTTCGCGGCAGGCCGAACGCGAAACGGCGCTGGAGGACGAGCACGGCCGGTCCCGCCGCGGGACGGAGAACCTCCGCGGCGGCGACTGACCGACCCGACCCCCAGCGCTGTCCGACGCCGGCGCCCTCGCGCCCCGCCGGTCACCGGTTCGAGGTCGGCGCGGCGCTCGGCGTGAACGCGGTTCACCGACGCGCCGCACGATCCGTTCACGAATGTCCACATCGGACTCCCGGCGGCCCGGAATCGCCGGAACCCGCTGGACTTCCGGGGTGCCGGGGTACGTTGGGTACCTCCGGATGATTGCGGGGCGGCGGCCACTCGGGCGCCGCCGCCGGCCTGCCGTGCCGGGGGCCGACGGGTCGCCGGCCGAATGCGCAACCCCTCACCTTCCGGGTGAAGCGGAGTCGCGTTTGCTTGCCGCAGGGGCGGGTATCCGGAATC
Organism: Amycolatopsis sp. NPDC005232; assembly: GCF_040607795.1. Classification (NCBI taxonomy): domain Bacteria; kingdom Bacillati; phylum Actinomycetota; class Actinomycetes; order Pseudonocardiales; family Pseudonocardiaceae; genus Amycolatopsis; species Amycolatopsis sp. NPDC005232. The sequence continues at coordinate 30,269 of NZ_JBEXHL010000008.1, forward strand.
GTTGTGGGGCAAAGAGAACGGAGGCAACCATGACCATGGCCGAACAGGAGACCCGACAACAGCCGGACTCGGACGCCGAACCCACGCCGCGGGCCGCCGAACTGCCTGGGCAGAATCGCCGGGAAACCGGCAACGAGATCCGGATCGCCGCGCAGCGCGCCGGACGCGAATGGCAGCAGCCGGAAACCGACTGACCTGCCGTTTCGTCCACTCCCCGTCCCCAAGCATCATTCTTCGGCGTGGCCTGACCGCCCTTGCGGTGCACCCTCGGCGAACCGCCATCGACCGTGCCCGACACGGGCGGAACGGCCGGGTGACCGCGGCGGCCGCGCGGTGGCGGGCCGACCGGCTCGGCACCGCCTGCCGGCACCGCCGCGGCCGACGGTGGCGGCCGCCCACGAAGCGGCCGCGCCGGCTCGCCGACGTCGAGTCGACCTCGTTGCGCGAACGGCTGCCCGGCCCGGCCGGTCGGCGCTGATCCCCAGCACGTGGCGTTGGGGTCCAGCGCCTGGCGGTGACGAAGTCCTGGGGCTCGCCGAGGGCTACCTCGACGCCGGGCCGCTCCGGCAGCGCGTCACCCGCCACGGCGTCCGTTACCGTCGCACCGCGGCACGCCTTCACGGCCGCCGATCTCGCCGGCGCGTTCGGGTCCCGAGGCGCCCGATCGCCACACCCGACCAGCGGCTCGTCGACCGTCTGCGCGCCGGTTCGACCCTCACCACCTCGACTCGACTGTCCTCAATGGACTGACGGGCAAATCCGCGCTTCGGAAACGAGACTTGACTGCCCAAGCTGCGCTCCGCCTGACCGTGGTCGCCGGCCGGGTCACCGCCAGAGGCCCAGCGTCAGAAGGCGAACTGCTGCCCACCGTCGATGTCGTACGTGGCACCCGTCAGCGCCGTGTTGGTCATGAGGTGCACGGCGAGCGCGCCGACGTCCACCGGGGTGACGACGCGGCCGATGGGCAGCGTGGCGCGCAGTTCGGCGCGGCGCTCGTCCAGGCCCTCGCCCAGCAGTGACGCCGACAACGGCGTGTCGACGAACCCCGCGGCGATCAGGTTCACCCGCACCGGTGCGATCTCGAGGGCCAGCGTCGCGGCGAACGGGGGCAGCGCGGCGGTGGCCGAGGACACGATGCCGAGCGCGCGGTTCACCCGCCGGCCGCCCGTGCCGCCCATCAGGACGAGCGAGCCACCCGGTGGCATTTTCGGGGCGGCGTTGCGGGCGGCTTCGAGGCCGACCACGAGATGGTCGCTCAACGCGTCGCGGATCTCCGCCGCGGACATCGCCAGCAGCGGCCCGTAGCGCGGCGCCCCCGCGGTGATCATGACGTGGTCGACGGCGGCCAGGCCCTGGAAGAACGCGGCCATCTCCGCCGGGTCGGTCGCGTCGAAGGCCGCGGTGTCCTGCGCGCCGACGTCGGCCGCGGCCTTGTCGAGCTTCTCCGGATCGCGCCCGGTCAGCACGACCTGCGCGCCCTCGGCCCGCGCGAGCCGCGCGGTCTCCAGGCCGATCCCCGCACTGCCCCCGATGACGACGACGGTCTGGCCCGCCAGACCCCGCCCCCGCTCGACGTCCGTCATCCGTCCTCCGTGCTCGTGAAAAGCCGCCTCGTGAAATGCCTCAGAGCGGCAGTTCCGTGCCCGATTGCTCCGCCACCATGTACCGGCTGTACCACTCCGGCCAGTTCGCGTCGGCCTGGCCGGTGCGCTTCTCGTGCTCGCCGTGCGCCACCTCCGCGCGACGCATCGCGTCGGCGAGGTCGCTCACCGACGCGAACGACGTCTCCGCCGCGTCGACCCGCCCTGGCAGCCGCGTGGTGATCTCCTGCAGCTGCCACTGGTTCCCGTCGGGATCGGCGAACGTGGCCTGCGACCGGTAGCTGGTGCGATCCGGGTCCACCCCGGGCTCCGGCCCATCCGGGCCGAAGTGGAGGATCTCGCCCACGGCCGCGCCGGCGGCGACCAGCGCGGCGCGCGTCGCCTCGATGTCGGAGACGATCACGTACCCCTTCGCCGACCCGGGTTTCGCGTCCGTGAGGTTCGCCCCGAACTGCACCGAACACGGCGACCCGTGCGGCGTCAGCTGCACGATCCCCGGCGGCGTCTCGTCCAGCCGCCAGCCGATTCCCGTGTAGAACGCCTTGGCCCGCTCGACATCCGCGACGGGGACCACGAGCACCTCGACCTTCATGTCGACGTTCTCGAGCCCGCTCTCCGACGTGGTCATCCCGCCTCCCGTGGCAACGCAGGCGCCCCAGCGTAGCCGTTGTGCCCGGAAGCGGGCCCGGCGTTGAAAATCTCCCAGCCGATCGGGTCCAGGTGTGGCTCACCGGCGTCCGAGCAAGCGCGGCACGACACCCCAGAACACGACGAAGAGCAACAGCGCGAAGCCGGCCGCGGTTGCCCACGGTGACGATGTGCTCGCGACTGCCCGTCGAGTCTGGGCCGCCCGCAGCTCCTGCAGGAGCTCGTTCACGTTCCGCCAAGGTTTCACCCCCGCGAGACGGGGTACCCGAATTTCAGGCGCGGCACGCGGTCCCAGCCAGGTCGCGCCGACCGGGCGTCGCCGGTCCACGAGGTCGACGACGCCCCTTGACCTGCCCGGAAAACCGGGGAACCGACTGTCCTCATCGGACGGTGTCGAGATCATCACCTCCGTGGCGGAGATTCACCCCCGGGGTACCGGGAGCGAATCTCCGCCACGGACCTCACCACGCGCTCGGGAACTTGGTGCCCGCGTCGAGGATCAGGCGTTCCGCGTCGCGGTCAGCGCCTCCAGGTCCACGGTCACGCCGTACACGTCGAGCGCCTCCTCCACGGAGAGCAGCTCGTCACGCACATCGCGCAGCACCGCCTCGACCGGACGGTCCACAGGGGACCCGTGCCCACCGCCGCCGGCCGTGCGAAGCGTGACCGTCGGAGCACCGGCGTCGAACGGCAGTGCCCCCAACCGGGCCGAGGTCTCGGACACCGGCACCGCGACGCCGTCGATCCGCGCCTCGGTCGGCCGCGCCGCGCGACCACCCGCCAGCCCGAACGGCGGATGGCTCTGCTGGTGACACCCCGCCGCCAAGGTAAGCCCGCTCCCGGCCCGCGGCGGCCGCAGCGTCACCACCTGCCCGTGGCCACCCCGGAACCGGCCGGCGCCGGCCGTCCCTGGCGCGAGCTCCTTGCGGTCGATCCGCGCGCCAGTGGTGGTTTCGTAGATCTCGACCGGGATGCTCGACGAGCTCGTCGGGTAGCAGATCGCGTCGACCCCGTCGCCGTCGTGGCCGGCTCCGAGCCCGCCGCCTGCGAAGGCGAGCGAGCTGACGGCGACGTCGTGCGCGCCGGTGCCGATGAGCCGCAGGCTGCTCTTGAACCCGCCCGCCGCCGGGATCCGCTCGGGCAGCACCCCGGCGAGGGCGCCTTGCACGAGCGGGATGACGTGCCAGCCGACCTTCGTCCGGTCGTTCACCGATGCCGGGTGCACGGGGTTGAGCACGGAGCCGGAGGGCGCCTGCACCCGCACCGGGCGGAACAGGCCCTGGTTGCTCGGGATCTGCGGGGTCAACAGGCAGTTCAGCGCGTACGTGGTGCGCGCGGTGGTGAACGTCAGCGTCGAGTTGATCCCGCCGTGCGGGTGCTGCGGCGGCACGCGCACGTAGTCGACCAGCAGGTCGCTCCCGGACACGACCAGCGCGACACCCAGCGTCAGCTCGCCGTCCAGCTCGTCGAACGTCAGCTCGAACGGGTAGGTTCCGTCCGGAATGGACTCGATGGTCGCACGCATCGCCTTCTCCGCGCGGGATTGCACGGCGTCGGACAGCTGCTGCAGGTCGTCGAGGCCGTACTCGTCGAGCAGGTCGACGGTGTGCGCGGCGGCCACGGAGTTCGCGGTCACGATCGCGTTGACGTCGCCGATGACCAGCTCCGGCGTGCGCACACTCCCCCGCAGCGTGGAAAACACCGCTTCGTTGCGCACGCCGGCGTCGTACAGCTTCAGCGGCGGGAAGTACACGCCTTCCTCGTACACGCTGCGGGCCTCGGACTGGTTCAGCAGGCCGCCGATGTCGCTCACGTGCGCGATGGACCCCGCGAACCCGACCACGCGCCCGTGCTTGAAGAACGGCGTCACCACTGCCACGTCCGGCAGGTGCCCGGCGCCGATCCACGGGTCGTTGGTGAACAGCACATCGCCCTCGCGCAGCGTTTCGGCGGGGAACGTCTCCAGCAGCGCCGCGGTGAGGTGCGGCAGGGTGAGGTTGAACGTCGGGTTGCTGGTCACGGCGTGGGCGACGGACCAGGCGCGGGCGTCCATGATCTCGCAGCCGAGGTCGTTGCCGGTCGACACGACGGTGCTGAACGCGGTGCGGCGCAGCACGGTCTGCATTTCGTCGGCCAGCGTCACCAGCCGCCCCCACACCACTTCCAGGGTGATCGGGTCGTCGAAGACGGATCGGTTCACAGCTGTGCCTCCGTTCGGGTGACCACCAGGTTGCGGTACTCGTCGACGACGGCCGTGCTGCCCGGCGCGACGAGCACCGTGGACTCCCGTTCCTCGACCAGCGCCGGCCCCGGGACGGACATCCCCGGCTCCAGCGGGTAACGGTCGTACACCGGGGTGTCCACGTAGGACTCCAGTTCGATCCAGTACGCCGGCCGCGCGTGCTGAGGCACCGGGTCCTCGAAAGCACGGGCGCCGCGCCGCTCCACCGCGACCTCGGCGAGCCGGCCGCTCGCCACCACGCGCCACGTCATCACCTCCACCGGGATGTCGTCGTGCGCGTGGCCGTAGAGATCGGTGTAGGCCTTGAGGAACCGGGTGCGGACCTCGTCGCGGCACGACGCGTCGAGCTCGCCACCCGGCAGCGGCACGGAGATCTCGTTGATCTGCCCGGCGAAGCGCGCCGACACCTGGCGTTCGAGCGTCACGTCCGCGCGCGCCACCCCCGCCTCGGCGACCACATCGCGGCCCTGCTCCTCCAGCTCGGTCACGAGCCGGCCGACGGCGTCCCAGTCGGTGGTGTCCAGCAGCTGCGGCTGCGAGCGCGAGAACTCGAACGACACCGGCGCGACGAGGAACCCGATCGCCGAGAGCACCCCAGCGGCGAGCGGGTAGAGGATCCGTTCGTTGCCCAGCAGCCGGGCCACCGACGCGGCGTGGATCGGGCCCGCTCCCCCGGACGCCAGCAGCGCGTAGGACCGCGGGTCACCCCCGCGTTCGACGATGTGCAGCTTCGCCGCGGCGGCCATGTTCTCCACCACGAGCTGGTGGATGCCCCACGCCGCCTCGGTGCGGGACACGCCGAGCGGCCCGGCGACGTGCTCGTCGATCGCGCGTTCGGCGGCCGCCCGGTCCAGCGTCATCTCGCCGCCGAGGAAGCTCGCGGGGTCGAGGTAGCCGAGCACGAGGGCGGCGTCGGTGACCGTCGGCAGGGTGCCGCCGAGCCCGTAACACGCGGGGCCGGGAGCGGCACCCGCCGACTGGGGACCGACCTTGAGCAGGCCGAGCTCGTCGATCCACGCGACGCTGCCGCCACCGGCGCCGATCTCCAGCATCTCCACGGACGGGAACTGGATCGGCAGGCCGGAGCCCTTCTTGAACCGGTGCACCCGCGCGACTTCCAGCTGGTGAGAGATCGCGGGCCGGCCGTCCTCGATGAGGCAGATCTTCGCCGTCGTGCCGCCCATGTCGAACGCGATCAGGTCGCGCTCGCCGCACAGGCCGCCGTAGTGCGCCGCACCGATCGCGCCACCCGCGGGGCCGGACTCGATGAGCCGCACGGGCACCTCGGACACGGTCTCCACCGTCGCGATCCCGCCCGAGGACAGCATCAGGTACAGCCGGCCGCGGTAACCGGTCTCGGCGAACGCGGTGGCGAGCGTGCGCAGGTACTCGCGGGTCAGCGGGCGCACGTAGGCATTGGCCACGGTGGTGCTGGTGCGTTCGTACTCGCGGATCTCGGGCGCGACCTCGCTGGAGACGGAGATGTCGGCCTCGGGCCAGAGCTTGCGCACCAGGTCCGCCGCCGCCCGCTCGTTCTCGGGGTTGCGGTAGGAGTGCAGGAACGAGATGGCGACGCTGGAGAGCTCCGGTGCTCCCGGATCGGCACGGCGGTCCTTCGCGTCCTCCTCCCGGATCCGGGTGAGGGCCGCGGCCACGTCGGCTTCGCGGACCTCGGCCACGATCTCGCCGGTGTGCTCGGTCCGTTCGCGGATCTCGCGGCGCAGGTACCGCGGCACGAGCGGCTCGGGGAAGCGCAGGGCCAGGTCGTAGATGTCGTAGCGCTGCTCGGTGCGCAGCGCCAGCGTGTCGCGGAAGCCCTCGGTGGTCAGCAGCGCGACCTTGGCGCCCTTGCGTTCGATCAGCGCGTTGGTCACCAGGGTGGTCCCGTGGATCACGTTGGTCAGCGCCTCGGCGCCGACGCCCGCGCGCTCCAGCAGCATCCGGGAGCCGTGCAGGGAAGCGCGCGACGGGTCGTCGGGTGTGGTGAGGCACTTGAAGATCTCGAGCGCGCCCGTTTCGGTGTCGAGCAGGGCGAAGTCGGTGAACGTGCCGCCGATGTCGAAGGCCAGCCGGTAGGTGGGTGCCACGGGTCAGGATTCCTTTCGCTGGCCGGCGAGGGGCCGGGCGCCGGTTTCGATGGCGAAGCCGCGGCTTTCGGGGATGCCCTTGACGAGGAACGGGAGCGCGATCACCGCGATCAGCACGCCGTAGAGGGCAGGCAGGAGCTTGCCGCCCGCGTCGAGCAACACGGCGTCGAGCAGCGGCGCGGTGCCGGCGAACACGGCGTAGGAGAAGGTGTAGGCGATCGAGCCGGCGGAGTAGCGGACCTCGGGCGGGAAGACTTCGGCGTTGGTCACGTTGCCCGCGGCCTGCACGCCGGCGACCGGAATGACCAGCAGCGCCTGGGCCACGCAGACCAGCGGCAGGTTCCCGCCCGCGATCAGCAGGTAGGCCGGCACGGTGAGGAGGGGGATCGCGACGGCCGCCGTGATCATCACCGGCTTGCGGCCCACCCGGTCGGTGAGGGCGCCGAACCCGACGCACGACACGGCGAACGTGACGAACGCGAAGAGGCTGATCCACAGGGCCGTGGTCGAGGACAGGCCCGCGACCTTGGTCATGTACGTGGGCATGTAGCCGAGCAGCGTGTGGAATCCGACGCCGACGAGGGCGTAGAAGACGATCAGCACGCCGATGGTGCGGCCGTGGCGGCGCAGCGTCTGCCGGAAGGAGGTGGCCGCCTTTCCCCGCGTCCGCAGGTGCACGCCGGTTTCGGCCAGGCGCAGCCGCAGGTAGATGCCGCCGCACGCGAGCAGCCCGCCCGCGACGAACGGCCAGCGCCAGCCGCCGGAGGCGTAGAAGTCCTCGTTGAGGCGGAACAGCAGCACCACCAGGGTCGCGACCGCCGTGCCGACGCTGCCGAAGCACAGCACGATGTTCACGTACAGGCCACGCTTCCCGGCCGGTGCGGATTCGGCAGCGTAGGTCGCGGCACCGGTCAGCTCGCTCGCCGCCGCGAACCCCTGCACCAGACGGCAGAGCGTGAGCAGCAGCGGTGCGGCGAAGCCGATCGTCGCGTACGGCGGGATCACGCCGATGAGCGCGGTGGACAGTCCCATGAGGACCAGCGACACGGCCAGCGCGGTGCGGCGGCCGTGGCGGTCGCCGACGCGGCCCATCACCACGCCGCCGATCGGGCGGGCGAAGAAGGACACGCCGTAGATCGCCAGCGTGCCGAGCAGCGCCGCCGTGGGGTTGGTGCCCGGGAAGAACTGGGTGGCGATGATCGCGGTCGAGAACCCGTAGAGCGCGAAGTCGAACCACTCCACGAAGGTGCCGACCGACAACGCGAAGGTGGTCTTCGCGCTCATTCTCGCCACTCCGGCCGGCTCGGTGGCGCCGGAGTCGGTGCGTGCCATCGGTTTCATGAGGACTCTCCTGCGGAGGCGGAGGTGGCCGCGCCGACGGCGGTGCGATAGCCCGCCGTGGTCGCGAGGGTCACGTACTCGTCGAGTGCGCCGGCGGCGTTGCGCGCCACGGCTTCCTCGTCCCACTGCAACCGGGTCACGCACTTCTCGCGGAAGATCGTGGCCGCGGCGGCGAGGTCTTCGAACGCGCCGGCGAGCGCGTCGAGGACCACCGGTTCCATCACGTTCAGCTCGAGCTCGCCGGCGTCGGCGGCCGCGGCGACGGTCGCGGCCGCCCCGCGGACGCGGAAACCGAGCTGCAGCACCAGTTCCGGCACCACGGGGTTGACCTTGCCGGGCATGATCGACGAGCCCGCCTGCAGCTCCGGCATCCGCACCTCGCCGAGGCCGCCGACCGGGCCGGACGACAGCAGGCGCAGGTCGCGGGCGATCTTGCCGAGCACGCCGGACGCGCGGACGAGCGCGGCGGCGACGGCGGCGTAGGCGTCGAGGTGGGCCAGGGCGTCGAAGTAGTCCTCGGCGGGTTTCAGCGGACGTCCGGACAGCTCGGCGAGGTGGCGCACGGCCAGCTCCGCGTAGCCGGCGGGGCTGCCGATGCCGGTGCCGACCGCGGTGGCACCGAGGGGGACTTCCGCCAGGGCCGCCACGGTTTGGTTCACGGCGTCGCGCGTGCGGCGGATCGCGTGGGCGTGGCTGTGGTGGGTCTGGGCAACGGTGAGCACGACCGCGTCCTGCAGGCAGGTGCGGCCCAGGCGCACGAGCGCGCCCTGGTCGGCCGCGAGCGTGTCGAACGCGTCGGCGAGGCGGCTCAGCGCCGTCGTGACGGGTTCGGCCAGCTCCGTCAGCGCGAGCGCCATCGCGGTCGGATAGGTGTCGTTGGTGGACTGCGACCGGTTGACGTGATCGTTGGGGTGCACGGAAAGCGGCTCCGCCGACTCGCGCAGCAGCTGCTCGGCGCGGGCCGCGAGGACCTCGTTCACGTTCATGTTGGTCGAGGTCCCGCCACCGCCCTGCACGAGCGTGAGCGGGAACTGGTCGCGGTGGTGCCCCACCCCGATTTCGTCGGCGGCATGGGTGATGGCGTCGGCACGGATCGGGTCGAGCACACCGAGCTCCGCGTTGGCGCGCGCGGCGGCGGCCTTGACCTGGGCGTACGCGGTGAGGAACGCCGGCACGTCGGCCAGGCGCCGGCCGTGGGCCGGGAGGTGGGCGAGCGCCTTGCGGGTCTGCTCGCCGAACAGTGCGGCCCCGGAAGGGGCGGTGATGGACATGGCCGGGGAGTCTGCGATCCGAGGCCCGGCCGAAGCCACCGGTGTTGCCACGAGAGCACTCTGAATCGTCTCAGTGTGCTCTCGTGACCACTTGTGTAGCTTTCACAGCACCACTAACGTCGAGGCATGGCCGAAAACTCCGACACCTCGACCGTCGGCCGCGTGGCCGCCGTGCTCCGCACCCTCGGCGAGGACGAGCGCCACCCCGAGCTGTCCGGGGCCGAGATCGCCCGCCGCGTGGGCCGTGAGCGCAGCCAGATCTCGCGGATGCTCAAGGCTTTGTCCGCCCACGGGCTGGTCGAGCAGAACCCCGAGACGCGCGGGTACCGGCTCGGCTGGCAGCTGCACGTGCTCGCGGCGCGCGCCGGCGACCAGCGGCTGCTCGGCAGCGGCACGGCGGTGCTGCGCGCCGTGGTCGCCGAGACGGGCGAAAGTGCGCTGCTGTCGATCCTGCAGGGCGACCAGTCGTTCACGATCCTGCGTGAGCGCTCGCCGCACACCGTGCAGGCCGGCGGCTGGGTCGGGCGGACCTCGCCCCTGCACGTGACCGCGTCGGGCCGCGCGCTGATCCTCGACCACGAGGACGACGACATCCGCGCGCTGCTGGCCCGCACGCCGCCAGGTGAGTTCGGCCCCCGGGCGCTGCGCAGCGTGTCCGAGGTGCTCGAACGGCTGCACCACGAGCGGCAGGAGAGCTGCACCGTGGCGATCGACGAGCTGGAGGGCGGGCTGCTGTCGGTCGGCGCGCCCGTGCGGGACGCGACCGGGCGGATCATCGCGTCGCTCAACGTGTCCGCGCCGACGAGCCGGGCGCTGGACCGCCTGACCGAGCTCAGCGCGACGACCAAGGTCGCCGCGCGCCGGCTGAGCGCCATCATGAGCCGGGCGTCCTGAGAGCGTGCTCTCAGAGCATCACTACGTGACGGCACAGCCACCATGCGCCTAGACTCGCCGGTGATTCCACTGTGGACCGTCGAGGAGTGCCTTGTCATGGCCGAAGCAGTCGCCCTGCACCACGACGCCCTGGTCGCGGACGCGCACAACGACCTGCTCATGCTCTGCTCGCGCTACCCCGCCGCCCGGCAGGCCGGGTACTTCCGCCGCGTGTGGCTGCCGCAGCTGCGCGCCGGCGGCGTCGACCTCCAGGTGCTGCCGGTGTTCCTCGAACCCGAGTTCCGCCCCGAAGGCGCGCTGCGCCAGACGCTGCGGATGATCGAAACCGCCTGGCGCGTCGAGGCCGGCAACCGCGATGCCGTGCGGCTGTGCCTCACCGGCGACGACATCCGCGAAACCCTCGCCGACGGCCGGATCGCCCTCGTGCTGGCGCTGGAGGGCTGCGAAGCCGTGGGCCTCGACGTCGGCCTGTTCGAGACGCTTCACCGGCTCGGCGTGCGGATGGCGTCGTTCACGCACTTCGGGCGCACGATGCTCGCCGACGGCTCGGCCGAGGACGACACGGGCGGCCGCCTCACTAGCGCGGGCGTGGACGCCGTTGCGGTGTGCGAGGAGCTCGGCATCATGCTCGACGTCTCCCACCTCGGCGCCACGTCCACCGACCACCTGCTGGAGCTCGCCACCCGGCCGCTGGTCGCGTCGCACTCCTCGGCCTTCGCCGTGCGCGCCCACCACCGCAACCTCACCGACGCCCGCCTGCGCGCGATCGCCGACGCCGGCGGGGTCGTGGGGATCAACGTCCTGGCCCAGTTCGTCGACGAGCACGAACACACCGTCGCCCGCGTCGCCGACCACATCGAACACGCGGCGGACGTCGTCGGCGTCGCCCACGTCGGCCTCGGCCCGGACTTCATCAAGGAGGTCTCCGACAGCCTCCGCCGTGCCGACGAACGCTCGTGGGACGACCGCACGGCGCGCGAGTTCGTGCCCGGCCTCGAAGGCCCGGCCGGGCTCCCCCGCATCACCGCCGAGCTCCACCGCCGCGGCTGGGCCGAGCCCGACGTGCGCCAGGTGCTCGGGCTCAGCTTCCACGATCTGTTCCTGAAGGAGCTCGAAGTTCCGGGAGCCGCACGCTAGCCGGTCCCGGACCGTCCACTGTGGTCGTTGGATTCAGCCGAGCATCTTCTGCGTCTCGTCCCACAGCCGCGCCGCGAGTGCCGGGTCGATCGCGTACGGCGCGACACCCTTGCCGTCCGGGGTGGGGTTCGGCTGGACCGGCGCGAGGGCGGTGTCCTCGAAGTAGCGGCCCGTCAGCCCCTCGACCAGGGGCGAACCCGCGAGCAGCACCGACGTCGACGCGCCCTGGTCCGGGGTCTTCCACCCCGGCGGAACGGCGAGGACGTTGCCTTGGTCGTCCATGGCGCCGACGAAGCCGAGCTGCGTTTCGTCGAGGTGGCGCTGCAGGTTGGTCATGATGCCGCCCGGGTGCAGGGCGTTGACGGTGATGCCGTCGGCCGCCCAGCGTTCGGCGAGGGCGACGGTGAAGAGGATCATCGCGGTCTTCGAGCGGGCGTAGGCGGTCCACGCTTCGTAGGGCGTGCGCTCGAAGTGCGGGTCGTCGAAGTCCACCGCGGACATGAGGTGGGCCGAGGACGCGACGTTGACCACGCGGGCGCCGCCGGCCTGGGCGAGGGCGTCGTGCAGGCCGAGGGTGAGCACGGCCGGGCCGAGGTGGTTCACGGCGAACTGCCGCTCCCACCCGTCGGCGGTGCGCGTGAGCTCGGGCAGCGCCATGATCCCGGCGTTGTTGACCAGGATGTGCAGCGGGCCGTCCCACGCGGCGGTGAAAGCCGCGATGCTCGCGCGGTCCGCCAGGTCGAGCTGCACGGCGGGCAGATCCTCGACGGCTTTCGGGTTGCGGACGGCCACGGTCACGTCGGCGCCGGCCGCCGCCAGAGTCCGGGCCGTGACGAGGCCGATGCCGGACGCGCCTCCGGTGACGATGGCACGGCGGCCGGTGAGGTCGACGCCGTCGAGCACCTCGGCGGCAGTGGACGACGCGCTGAACGGCAGTGCGGTGTCAGTCATTTTTCCAGCTCTCTTCACTCTTCTCGGCACCCGGGTACCGAAGGTTCAGCGGGGGAAATCGGTGCTGCGGGCCACGTCCTCGCCCGCGTCCAGCTCGGCGAGGCGCGTGGTCAGTGCGGCCCGGATGGCCTCGAAGGCATCGGTGCCGAGGGCGAGGCGGCGCGGGGCCGGGGTGACGCCGGCCGAGTCGATCACGGCCGCCGCCACGCGGGCCGGGTCGCCGGGGGCGTCGCCGGTGAGGTTGCCGGCGCCTTCGAGGTACTGGCGCATCTGGCCGACGGGCGTGTTCGCGTAGACGTCGAGCGGTTCGGCGACGGACATCGCCGCGCCGAAGCCGGTGCGGATGGTGCCGGGCTCCACCATCGTGATGCCGACGCCGAACGGCGCGACCTCGCCGATCACCGACTCCAGGAAGCCCTCCACAGCCCACTTCGACGCGTGGTACATGCTGCCGCCGGGACTGGAGATGTGGGCGCCCATCGTGGACGTCTGCAGGAACCGGCCGCCGCCCTGCGCGCGCAGGTGCGGCAGCACGGCGCGGAACAGCTGGATCGGCGCGGTGGTGTTGAGCGCGAGCTGCCCCTCGATCGCCTCGTCCGACAGCTCTTCGGCGGCCCCGAACGCCGCGGCGCCGGCGTTGGAGAAGACCACGTCGATGCGCCCGAGCTCCGCGAACGCCTTCTCGACCACGGACCGCAGCTGCGCCGTGTCGGTCACGTCCAGCTGCGCGGTCCACAGCAGGTCCGCGTGCCCCAGGCCGGCCAGCGTCTCCGGCCGGCGCGCCGTGGCGGCCACGCGGTGTCCCCGCGCCAGCAGCTGCTCGGTGACCGCCCGGCCGATGCCGGTCGACGCGCCGGTGACGAACCAGGTGACCAAGTCGCACTCCTTCGATAGTTCCGACTGGTTGGTTTAATCTGCGGCAAGACGAAACCAACTGGATGGTTTAAAATCTAGCCACGGCTCCGCCGGATTGTCAACCAGCCAGTTGGTTTATTACCCTGGGGCCATGACGTACGACTCGGACGCGACCCGCGCCCGCCTGCTGGAGGCGGCCCACGACGAGTTCGTCGAGCGCGGCCTCGCCGGTGCCCGGGTCGACCGCATCGCGGCCGCTGCCTCGGCGAACAAGCAGGCCATCTACGCGTACTACGGCTCGAAGAACGCCCTGTTCGACGCCGTCCTCGACGCGCGGCTCGGCGTGCTCGCCGACCTGGTCCCCTTCACCCCCGACGACCTGCCCGGCTACATCGGCGCGCTGTTCGACTACCTCGTCGCCGAGCCGACCGTGATGCGCCTCATGCAGTGGAAAGCGCTCGAGCGCCCCGAAGCGTCGGCCGCGGAGGTGCGCGCCCACCTCGACAAGGCCGCGGAGATCTCCACCGCGCACGACGTCGACGACGAGCAGGGCATCGACGTCCTCATGCTCACCCTCGCGCTGGCGCAGTCGTGGAATCTCACCCCGCCCGACATCCGCTCCCCCGCCGGCCACGACTCGGCTGCCCGCCGCAAGCGCCACCGCGAGGCCGTGCTGCGCGCGACCACGGCCGTCGTGGCCGAACTCCTGGGCTCCGACGGTGCAGACTGAGCTCTGATCATCCACGAGCGGAGGGAGCCGCATGAGCCGGTACGCGCGTTTCGAACACCTCAGGGTCGACGGGCCGGACGAGGACGGCGTGGTCGAACTGGTGCTGGACGGGCCGAACCTCAACGCCGTGAGCGAGGCCGCACACGGCGACCTCGCCGAGATCTGGCGCGATTTCGACCGCGACCCCGCGGTGAACGCGGTGCTGCTGCGCGGCGAGGGCAAAGGGTTCTCCGCCGGCGGATCGTTCGACCTGGTCGAGAAGCTGACCACCGATTTCGAGGCCCGCTCGCGCACCATGCGGGAGGCGCGGGACCTCGTTTACAACATCATCGACTGCTCCAAGCCGATCGTGTCCGCGATCCACGGCCCGGCCGTCGGCGCGGGGCTGGTGGCGGGGGTGCTCGCGGACGTGTCGGTGGTCGCGAAGACAGCGAAGATCGTCGACGGCCACACGCGGCTCGGCGTCGCGGCCGGGGACCACGCGGCGATCTGCTGGCCGCTGCTGTGCGGGATGGCGAAAGCCAAGTACTACCTGATGACCTGCCGGCCGATGACCGGTGAGGAGGCCGAGCGGATCGGCCTGGTTTCGCTGTGCGTGGACGAAGAGGCGCAGCTGTTGCCGACTGCGCGCGGCCTCGCCCGGGAGCTGGCGCTCGGTGCGCCGAACGCGATCCGGTGGACGAAGCAGAGCCTCAACGCGTGGTATCGGCAGATCGCCGGCGCGATCTTCGACTCCTCGCTGGCGCTGGAGTTCTACGGGTTCGCGGGACCGGAAGTTCGCGAAGGCCTGGCGTCGCACCGGGAACGCCGCAAGCCCGACTTCACCGGCCGGGGCGGCGCCGATGCCTGAGGCACTGCTCGACGGGCTGCGGGTGGTCGAGATCTCCAGCTACGTCGCCACTCCCCTGTGCGGCTTGACCCTGGCCCAGCTGGGCGCCGACGTCGTGCGCGTCGAACCGCTGGGCGGCGCGCCCGACCGCACGCGCTGGCCGCTGGCCGACTCGGGCACGAGCCTGTACTGGACCGGGCTCAACAAAGGGAAACGCGCGATCGCGGTGGATCTCGCGTCCGAAGTGGACCGGCAACGGGTGGCGGATCTGATCGTCCACGGTGGACCGTGTGTCGTCGTCACCAACACCGATCGGCATCCCGAGCTCACGCACTCCGCGCTGTCCGCACGGCGACCTGACGTGATCCACGTGCTGCTGGAAGGCCGCTCCGACGGGGGCGCCGCCGTGGACTACACCGTCCAGGCGGCCACGGGGTTCCCCCTGATCACCGGCCCGGCCGACGTGCCCGGGCCGGTGAACCACGTCCTGCCCGCGTGGGACCTCGCCGCCGGTCTGTACCTCGCCACGGGCCTGCTCGCCGCCGAGCGCCGCCGCCTTCAGACCGGCCGGGGCGCGTCGTTGCGCGTCGCGCTGGAGGACGTCGCCCTCGCCACCGCGGGCAACCTCGGGTACCTCGCTGAAGCCCAGGTCACCGGCCACGAACGCGCCAAGTCCGGCAACGACATCCACGGCACCTACGGTCGCGACTTCACCACGGCCGACGGCGTGCCCGTCGTGGTTGTCGTGCTGACCGAACGCCACTGGACGAAGCTGCTGGCCGCCACGGGCCTCACCGCCGCCTTCGCCGCTCTCGCCGACTGCCTCGCGATCGACTTTTCCGGCGAAGCCGCCCGCTTCGAACACCGCGACCTCATCTCGGTGCTGCTGGCCCGCTGGTTCGCCACCACGCCGTACGCCGACGCCGCCAAGGCCCTCGACGCCCAGCGCATCCTGTGGCAGCGCTACCGCACCTTCGCCGAGGTCGGCCGCGACCCCGAGCTGGCGGACCAGGACCTCTTCGCCCCCCTCGACCAGCCCGGCGTCGGCTCGCACCTGGCGCCGAAATCGCCGCTCGTGGTCGACGGCGCTCGCCTCGACCCGAGCCCGGCTCCGTCCGTCGGGGAGCACAACGCGGAGGTCTTCGGCCCGTAGTTCCTGGGTGGTCCTCGCCGTCCTACGGAGGTTCTCTCCCTGCCATCCGGCGCGGAAGTGCTGCTCGACGACACACTGTTCACGCGGCTGACCGAAAGCGGCCACAGACCGGGAACGATCGCCGCGACGGGCCGAAAACCCTTACGCTGAGCCGGACTCGAGGAGGAGCCCCGATGCGCGAGGTGGACCGGTGAGCACGTACGACGCGATCGTGATCGGTGGTGGGCACAACGGGCTCGTCGCGGCGCTGTACCTCGCGAAGGCCGGCTGGTCAGTGGCCGTCGTGGAGCGCAACGACAGCGTGGGCGGGGCGATCGCGAGCGGGGAGGTGACGCTGCCGGGGTTCGAGCACGACCTGTACTCGACGAACCAGAACCTGTTCCTCGGTTCCGCCGCCTATGCCGACTTCGGCGCCGACCTCACCCGGCTGGGCCTGAAGTTCCGGGTCACGCACCAGCCCTACTCCAACGTCTTCCCCGACGGCCGCAGCCTGCGCGTCCACCACGACCACACGAAGACGCTCGAAGGCCTCGCCGCCCATTCGCAGGCGGACGCCGAGGGATTCGAGCGCCTTTACACGGTGTACCGGCGGTTCGCCCCGCACCTGTTCGCGCTCTACGGCTCGGCGCTGCCGTCGAAAGCCGCCGTCGGAGAAGTCGCGCGACTGGTCCGGAAGCAGGGGGTGCGCGGTGCACTCGACCTGGCCCGGACGCTGCTGATGAGCACCCGCGAGTTCGGCGAAACCTGGTTCGAGACCCGCGAAGCGCAGGCGATGGCCGCGTGCTGGGGCATGCACCTCGACTTCGCGCCGGACGTCGGCGGCGGCGCGATGTTCCCGCTGCTGGAACTGTTCGCCGACATGGACAACGGCATGTCCGTCGTCGAAGGCGGAGCGCAGCGGCTCCCGGACGCACTCGCCGCGCTGCTGGCCGAGCACGGCGGCGAAGTCCACACAGGACTCGAGGTCGACGGCGTGCTGCGCGAGGACGGCCGCGCCGTCGGGGTGCGAACGGCGGACGGCACCCGGTTGCGCGCGCGGCGCGCGGTCGTGGCCAACGTCGGACCACGAGCGCTGTACAGGAAGCTGCTCGACGACGTCCCCGAAGACCTGCGGCGCAAGGCGAACAACTTCCGCTACGGCCCCGCCACGCTCATGCTCCACCTCGCTCTCGACGGCCCGCTCCCCTGGGCCGCCGGCGAAGACCTCGCCGAGTTCGGTTACGTCCACGCCGCGCCCTACGTCGACGATCTCGCCAAGACCTACGCCGAAGCCCAGGCCGGCCTGCTGCCCGCCGACCCGTTGCTGGTCGTCGGCCAGACCTCGGCCGTCGACCCGACGCGCGCCCCTGCCGGCAAGCACGTCGCGTGGCTGCAGGTCCGCACCGTGCCCTCGGTGATCCGCGGCGACGCCGCCGGCACGATCCGCGCGACGACGTGGCCCGAAGCGGCCGGGCCGATGGCCGAACGCGTACTCGCGAAGCTCGAGCGCTACGCACCCGGCGCGTCGGCCCGGATCGCGAAGTACGCGGTGCACACACCCCAGGACCTCGAAGCCGCCAACCCGAACCTGGTCGGCGGCGACAGCGCCGGCGGCAGCCACCACCTGCCGCAGAACTTCGTGTTCCGCCCGCTCGGCTGGGGCCACCACGGCTACCGCACGGCGGTCGACGGGCTCTACCTCACGGGCGCGGCGACCTGGCCGGGCGCCGGCACCAACGCGACGTCCGGCCGGCTCGCGGCCCAGCGCGTGCTCCGGGACGCGAAGCGCCGCCGCTGACGGCTCACGCGCGGTCCTTGTTCACCACGCGCAGCACCAGCCACTGGTCGAACCACGCACCCACGGTCGTCACCACGAGCATCACCAAGCCGAGGATCAGGTGGGTGTAGCTGTGCAGCGGCGCGACGCTGTCGGTCAGCCGCGTGAGGCCGAGCTGCACGAGCAGCCGCGCCACGAACAGCGTCGCCACCAGGCCCAGCGCCTGCTTGCGGCGCCACACCGCACGCAGCAGCCGGCGTCGCCGCGCCAGCATCGTGGACCACAACACCAGGTGGACCGCGAGCACGACGAGCGGCAGCAGCGCCACCCACGGGTACCGGTCCTGGAACTGCACGGTGAGGTCCCCGCTCGCCGCGAGCAGCCCCACGAGCACGAAGTACCACGCGGGCAGCCCGGTGATCCTGCCCTGCGGAAGCCACTGCGTCTCGGGGATGAAGTCCGTCTTCAGCATCGGGATCTCCTTCGTGTGCCGATGCGTCGAGACTCCCGCAACCGGCGCCGGCGAAGATCGACCGCGCGAACGAACCTCGGCCGCCGTCTCATACCTCCGGACGAGACGCGCGCAGCACCGCCTTCGCGGGCGGGGTGCCGAGGGGTTCGCTGCCGGCCGCCATGCCGTCTCCCGCCTGCCGCCGTGACCGCTGATGCCAGGTCGGTTTCCCGGCCGCCGCACCCGTTGTCACGGCCCTACGCTCAGGGGCGCGAGCCCCTCAACCACGACGTCAGCGTGGACTTCGCCGTCTCCACGCGCGACGGCGTGGTGAGGCTCTGGGCGACGAGGTGGCCCGACCCGCCGCCGAGCCCGGCGCCCGGGTGCGTCGACGCGCCGATGTGCCACAGCCCCGGCACCGGCGTGCGGTGGTGGGCCGCGCTGGGCAACGGGCGCCAGAGGAAGCTCTGGTCGACTTCGGCGGCGCCGCCGTACGGGTCACCGGCGACGGCGTTGACGTTCGCGGCTTCGAGGTCCGGCGGGGTGATCACGTCGACGGCCAGCACCTTGTCCCGCAGCCCGGGCGCGTGCCGCGCGATCCGGTCCAGCACGCGGTCGGCGTAGGCGGAGGCGAGCCGCGCCGTCCAGCCGTCCGTGACGTCGAGCTCCCCCGCCGCGTCACCGACCGGGGCGAACGGCGTTTCCTGCAGCTGCAACCACAACGCCGCCGCGCCCTCGGGCACGCGCGAGGGGTCGAGCAGGTACTGCTGGCCGACCACGATCGTCGGACGGTCCGGCAGCAGGCCGGCTTCCGCTTGGGCGCAGGCGATGCCGGTGCTCGCCGAACCGTCGGAGACGTGGACGAGCGGGATCTCGCGCAGCCGCTCGTCGCGCCAGTCCAGCGGCGAGGACAGGGCGACGTGGATCTGCAGCTCCGCGCGGCCGTAACGGAAGCGGCGGGCCTCGTCGGTGACCTGCTCGGGCACGGACCCGGCCGGCAGCAGCTCGCCGTACAGCGCCGTCGGCGTCACCGACGCGACCACGGCCCGCGTGGCCCGCAGGGTCTCACCGCCGGCCACGACACCGACCGCGCGGCCGCCCTCCACGAGGATGCGTTCGACCGGCGCGCCCGTGCGGATCTCCACACCCCGGGCTTCGAGCAGCGACCGGAACGCCTCGACGAACCGTCCGGCCCCACCCTCGACCACGGGAAGGCCGAACCCGTGCATGGTCGCCGCCAGCACCGGCACGAGAAACCCGCCCGAGGCCTGGTCGGGGGCCAGGCCCGCGTGCAGCAGCCACGGGATCCACAGGTGGTCGACCTCGGAGCCGGTGAACTCCCGGGCGCACCACGAACGGCCGCTGCTCACGAAGTCACGCAGCCAGCGTTCGGTCCCCGTGCGGCCGAGGCCGCGCGCGAGCCCGCCGGCGTGCTTCAGCAACAGAGGCGAGCGCAGCTCCGAACCCATCAGCCCGCCGACGGGGCCGGCGTGGTCCAGGAAGTCCTGCAATGCCTTCAGGTACCGGGTGCGGTCCTCGGCGTGCGCGAACTCCGCCGCGGTCTGCTCCGGGTCGCGGTGCGCGACCACGGCGCGCCCGTCGTCGGCGATGCTCGCGGCGAGCGGCCCGTCGGCGTTGCGGTAGACGAGCCCGTGCCGGTGCAGCTCCTCCCCCAGTGCCGCGTACGCGCCGCCCGAGACGAACAGCGGGTGCCAGGAGGAGAACGTGTCGTGCACGTAGCCCCGGGAGCGTGCGTTCCTCGCTCGCGATGAACCCGCCGAGCCGGTCGTTGCGCTCCACGAGCGTCACCGACCAACCCGCACCGGCCAGTTCGGCCGCCGCCACCAGCCCGTTGACGCCACTGCCGATCACGATCGCGTCCGGCATCCGCTTCCCCTTCACACCGTCCTCGTCACGACAGGTGGGCCCGCACCGCGTCCCTTCGCGGATCGGTCCAGCCCTTGCTCTCAGCGTAAACGATCATCTTCCCGAACGCTTCCGTCCACTGTGGATCGTCACCCGGTCCTTCGCTCCGCAGCCACGACACCGACAGCCACGCGTGCCCGCCGGCCGCCGTCCCGGCTCCGGCGCCGCGCAACGCCGCGTCGACGTCGGCTTCGGTGACTCCCTCGGCTCGTTCGACCGACAGCGACCTCAGCTCCTCGGCTTCGACCACCGTCGGCCGAAGCTCCGTACCGATGACGACCTTCACGCCTTCTCCTCCCGTCCGACCTGCTGCGGCAGGTGGGTTCCGAACGCCCGGTTGTGGTAGGTCAGCGGCTCGTCCAGCCACGGCACCGCCGATGTGACCTGCGCGCCAGCGCCCTCGAACCGGTGTCCAGCGCGACGCTGACCAGCGGCGGATCGGCCGAGAGCGCCGCGAAGGCGCTGACCGTGGTGCCATAGGGCACGCCGTCGTGCAGCGTCGTCACGATGGACACCGGCGCGCGCACTCCCGCCATGGCCTCGCGGAACAGACCGCCGTCGACGCCGGCGGTTCCCGTGGTCACGCTCATGACACTCCTCTCCGAGCGGCGTCCCGAGTGTGCCTCACCCGCGCGCGGTGAGCCCGACGATCGTGTTGAACGCCTCTTGCCGAAGCACGCGATGGATTCGTCTTTCCTGCACGACGTCCGGCGCGGTCAGGCAGATCGCCGCGAGGGCGAGCCGTTCGTCGGCCGCGGTGGGTTCGAGCGCCACGGAGCAGCACCACAGTCCGTTGTGGACCTCGCCCTGCTCGAAAGTGCAGCCCGTCCTTCACCCCGGTCTTGATCACGCTCTTGAGCCCGGCCGAGTCCACCGGCGCCTACCCCGTGAGCCGGAGCATCGGTTCCTCCGGCAGCAACGGGCCGCGTTGCGCCGGCGGCCGCTCGCGGTCGCCCACAGCGGGTGCGGGCGGACCACCACGCCGAGCACGTCGGCGCGAACGGCGGTGCGCCGGCGCGGCAGGTGCCACAGCAGCCACCTGCTCACCGCCGAGCAGCTGGCTGACCACCATGATCTCCCCGGTCTGGTCCGCGGCGGGACTGAGGGAGCGCGGCCTGCACGCGGCGTTCCACCGCGCCGACCTGCCGTCGCCGATGAAGTACCTGCGCGAACTCCGGGTGCGGCGCGCCCACGAGGAGCTCGTGGCCAAGAGCGCGGAAGAAACCACCGTGACGGCGGTGGCGCTGCGGTGGGGGTCCAGCAACGCCCACCGCTTCGCCGCGCTCCACCGCGAGCTCTACGGCACCTCACCCGGTCAGGCCCTTCCGGGCAGGATCAGGCCTTCGCGCGCAGCCCTGCCACAAGCTCGTCCGCGGCGCAGCAATCTTCCTCGGTGGCCTCGAAAGTCGACGTCGCCTTGGTGTACGAGCGCGTCAGCTCGAGGATCTCGATCGTGTAGTCGTCGAGGATTTCCCGGTGCCCCAACGCTTCCACGGCGCGGTGCTCGGGATCGTCGTACCAAGCGCGCATGTGCTCTTCGGTCTCGAAGTACGCGATGGCCAGCTCACGCCCGTCCGGCACGTCGAGCTTGTGCAGCGCGACGAACCCCGGCATCGCGCAGGCCCGCTCGAACATGCGAGCCCCGATCGCGGCGTACTCGTCGTTCTGCCACTCCGGCTTGACCTTGCCCCAGAAAAGCGCGACGAACATCTCGAACCTCCTGCGAACGGGTCCACGGTGACCGCCCGCGAGCGTATAGCACCCGTGCCGACCGTCACAAGTACGCGATGTCAAACGCGCACCCCCTCCGTGGCCGGCGCAAGATCAGCCGATCGCCCGCCGCACCAGCGCGGTGATCTGCTTCTCGACCTCGGCGGTCACCTCGGTCACGGCATACGCGACCGGCCACAGCGCACCGTCGTCGAGCTTCGCCAGGTCACTGAAACCGAGCGTCGGGTAGCGCGTCTTGAACTTCGCCGACGGCTGGAAGTGGCACAGGAGCTTGCCGTCGAGGGCGTAGGCCGGCATGCCGTACCAGAGTTTCGGCTCCAACTGCGGCGCCGCGGCCAGGACGACGGCGTGCACGCGCTCGGCCCGCACCCGGTCCGCCGGGTCCAACTCCGCGATCTTGTCGAGCACGTCCTGGCGCGCCTGCGCCGCCTTCTCGGCTTTCGAGCCGCCACGCGCGGCCGCCTTGAGGTCCTTCGCGTGGTCCTTCATCGCCGCGCGCTCTTGGGCGCTGAAGCCCTCGCGCCGAGCCGCCTGCCTGGTGGCCATCAGATTCCCCTTCCGTCAAGATCGGCACGGACCGTGCCGATCTGGGCTCAGCATTGCTTCCCCGTCGGCACCTGTCAATGGCACGGTCCGTGCCGTTAGACTCCCCGACCATGGGCGAGGAACCCCGGCGCCGAGGCGCCGCGCGTACCGACGAGCTCCTGCGGGTCACGCTCGACCTCGCGACGGAGGTGGGCTACGCCGGGCTGAGCATGGAGGCCGTCGCGCGCCGGGCCGGGGTCGGGAAGCACACGATCTACCGGCGCTGGCCGTCGAAGTCCGCGCTGCTGCTCGACGCGCTCTCCCGCGTCTGGACGACCGACCTGGACTACCACGACACCGGTGACGTCCGCGCCGACCTGCGCGAGCAGTTCCTCCGCTCGGCACCCGCCCTCTCCACACCCCCGATCGGGCCCGTGTACCGCGCGGTGATCGCCGAAGCGCAGTCCGACGAAGCGCTGCGCGCAACGCTGCACGAGCGGTTCCTGGCGACCGTGGAGAAGAGCACACTCGAGCGCATCACTCTCGCCCAGCGCGCCGGCGAGCTCAAGGCGGACGCCGAGCTCGGGTTCGCCGCCGAGGTCCTGTGCGGCACGCTCTACTACCGCGCCCTGCTCTCGACCCGCCCGGTCGACGAAGCCGCGGTCGACGGCCTGATCGACCTGTTCATGGCCGCGTACGCCACTTGATCCTTTGTGGACTCGCCTGCGGTCGTGGTCCGGATCCACTCCCCCGTCGGCGTGACCGAAGCGCGCCGGCGGATCAGGTCGAGCAACTCGGGAATGGTCCTGGCGATGTGCACGGGTACGTCGTGAGCGCTGAGCGCGGCGAAGACCACCGCCGACGGCTGGTCCCGACCACGTGACTATGCCGCTTTCGTTTCGATCGCCACAGACACGCCACCGCCGAGCGAGGGAGTACGGCAGACGAAAACGGCGGCGCACCCGCCCAGGGGTGCGCCGCCGCCGTCGCGTCCGGGGTGCCTCAGCCGACCTTCATCTCACCCAGCTCCGACCAGGTGTCCTGGTCGAGCGTGGCGTTGATGATGTCCGGGGTCTTCTGCAGGTACTGCGGAAAGTCGGCCTGCGCCTTCTTGAAATGGTCCGCGTTGACGTGCGCCGCGGCCGCGTCGTCGGCGAAGGCCTCCACGAGGACATACTCGTTCGGGTTGTCGAGGCTGCGGGACCAGTCGAACCACTTGTTTCCCGGTTCGGCTCGCGTGGCCTCGGTGAACTCCCGCGAGAGCTCCGGCCACCGGTCCGCGTACTCCGGCTTGATCTGCCACTTCACGGTGATGAAGATCATCTGTTCCTCCTTCGTGCCCTCCGCAGCGTAGCGCCGCCGCGGGCGCGTCCGCTGTGGACGGCCGCGCTCACGGGACCAGGATCGCCCGCCCGCGGATGCGGCCGCCGTCGAGATCGTCGAGGGCCTGCTGGAAGTTGTCGAGCGAGTACTTCGTGGTGTGCAGCTTCACCTTGTCCTGCGCGGCCAGCACCATCAGCTCGCACAGGTCGGTGTAGGAGCCGACGAGGTTCCCGATGAAGTTGATCTCGGTGGAGATCACGTCGATCGTCGGGATGTTGATGTTCTCGCCGTAGCCCACCACGTGGTAGTCACCCGCGCGGCGCAGCATCGCCACGCCGTCGCGCGTCGCGCCGCCCTCACCGACGAAGTCGACCACGACCTCCGCGCCGTGGCCGCCCGTCAGCTCCTGCACGGCCGCCACGTGGCCGCCGTCGGCGACCACGCCGTGGTCCGCGCCGATCGACTCGGCCAGCTTCACCGCGTCGGCGTTGCGGTCGACGACGATCAGCTCGGCCGCGGTCATCGCCTTGAGCACCTGGATGCCGATGTGCCCGAGCCCGCCCGCGCCGATCACCACGCACTTGTCGCCCGGGTGAAGGCGACGCGACGCCTTGGCCGCCGCGTGGTACGCGGTCAGGCCGGCGTCGGCGAGCGCCGCGACGTCCGAAGGCTCCAGCGTGTCGTCGAGCTTGACCACGCTGCGCGCCGACGTCTTGAGCACCTGCGCGTAGCCGCCGGCGGTGTCGATGCCGGGGAACTGGCTGTTCTCGCAGTGCACGTCGTCGCCGCGCCGGCACGCGGGGCACAGCCCGCACGTGATCAGCGGGTGCACGATCACCTTGTCGCCCTCGGCCACGTTCGAGACCGCGGAGCCCACGGCCTGCACCCAGCCCGCGTTCTCGTGCCCGATCGTGTAAGGCAGCGTGACGCCGGACTTCTCCGCCCACTGCCCCTCGAGGATGTGGAGGTCGGTGCGGCACACACCCGCCCCGCCGATGCGCACGAGCACGTCGTGCGGCCCGGTCACCTCGGGTTCGGGAACGTCGGTCATACGCAGCTTCTCGTCGTACCCGACGACCTGGACAGCCTTCACGAAGCTCGTGCCTCCTCACCGGCGACAGCCGAAACGGACGGGTCGTGCGGCCGGGTCGTCTGGTCGGTCTCCGACCCGGGGTAACGCGTGCGAAGCAGACCGCGGCAGAAGTGCGCGTTGCCGTCGATCGAGATCCGTATCGACCGGGCGAACCGCAGCCGCAGCGGCACTTCCTCGCGCGGGTAGGGCTCACCGTGCTCGTCGACGAGCACCGGTTCACCCGGTTCGACGCTCAGGCCGAGCGCCGCCCGCCGCCGCACCAGGGCAGTGGTGGTGCGCCCCGCCGGCAGGTCGCCGAGCTTCACGTCGTGCAGGTCCTCTTCCTTCAACTCCTTGTCCGCGCGCAGCAGGCCCGTCAGCGCTCGCTCCATGGCGGCGGTGTGGGCCTTGCGGCGGAAGGTGAGCCGCAGCTCGTCGAGGTCCTTCTCGGCCTCGGAGCCGAACGTGCCGAGGTACCCGGCGTCGGCGGCGAGGCCGCGGTTGATCAGGTCGGAGTCGTGGTGGTCGTCGAGCTGCACGACCACGCGCCGCTCACCCCCGACGGCGGTGAGCACGTCCTTCGCGTCCGAAGCCATGAGGTACGCGAAGTTGGGCGAGCAGAACGAGGTCGGCAGCCGCAGGTGCACGGTGAGCTCGTCCTCGGTCGCGGCCACGGAACGCACGAACCCCAGATCGGTGATGGGTTCGTCGAGCTCAGGGTCGTAGACCGAGTCCAGCGCACTACGCGCCAGCTGTTCGAGATCGGGCATCAGGCAACCGCCGCCGCTTCGGCCTTCGCGTCCGCGGGCGGGTTCTTCACCTGCAACTCCTCGGGCACCGGGATGTCGTACATGGCCGCGGCGTTGAGGCCCAGGATCTTCTTCTTGATCTCCGTGGTCAGCGGCGCGTACTCCGTCATGTCCTCGGGGATCTGGAAGTCCACGAACTTCTCGACGAGCCACTTCGGCGTCCAGATCGCGTAGTCGCTGGAGAACTGGATGCGGTTCTCGTCGAGCCAGTAGAGCAGCTCGCCGACGATCTGCGCGAAGTACCGCGGTCGCGTGTGGATGAACGGCATCGCGACGGCGAGGCCGGCGTGCACGTTCGGCTCCTGCGTGGCGATCCAGCAGAAGTCCTCGAGCCGCGGCAGGCCGCAGTGTTCGATCACGAAGTTGAGCTCGGTGAAGTCGGTGGCGACCTTGTCCACGTCGGCGACGTCGAACGCGTCGCGGTCCAGGGGCCGGATGGTCGGGCCCTTGTGGATGTGGATGTTCTTGATCCCCAGCTCCTGCGCGGCCTCCAGGTACTTGTAGCTCCACTTGTCGTCGAGCTTCCAGCCGCGCGAGTCGCCGAACCACTCGGCCGTGTAGAGCTTGGCCCCCTTGAGGTTGAAGCGCTTGGCGTCCTCACGCAGCTGCTTGAGGCCGTCCTCGCCGTAGCGCGGGTCCCAGCAGTGGTTGTAGGTGAGCTTGTCGGGGTGCTTCTGCGCCAGCGCGAACGCCTCGTCGGTCTGCCCGAAGTTGTTGTTGTAGAAGGCGGGCAGCGCCGCGGGCTGGAAGATGGCGTGGTCCACGTACCCGTCGGTGAACAGGTCCTTCATCAGCCGCTCGCCACCGTAGTAGAGGTAGTCCTCGTACGACCACACCTCGGACTCGGGGCTGAGGTTGCGGTGGTAGTCGTAGAAGCAGTCGATGAACTGTTTGCCGTGGATGTTGCGCTGGTTCTCCGGCCGCGCGTCCCAGAGCGCGACGTGCGCATCGAGGATGAAGTACTTCTCGCCGTCCTTGGTGTACATGGGCTTTCCTCCGCATTCGTGACCACATCGGCACGTCAAGACCGGAACTTAGGGCGATCATTGCCGGTGGAGGTGGCCCTTGCTGTCTCGATTTGAGACACGAGAGTGCGGCGGCGGCTACCCCGGGTCTTCTAGCCTTGCCCAAGCCGGACGCACATACGGCCGAGACGCAGTGTGGCGTCTTCCGGGAGGTGGCATGTGACACGCGGTGACGGGCTCGAGCCCCGCGGCGACACCACGCCGAGGCTGAGGGCGTCCTGGCGGCGCAGCGCGCGCTACGGGGTGCCCGACGACGAGGTGAAACCCGTGTTCACGGCCACGGTCGACACGGGCTCGTTGCTGTTCGAATGCGGCAACGAGGTGCTGCGCGGCCTGCACGCGACGCTGGCCGACGAACCCATCAGCCTGATGCTCACCGACAGCGAAGGCTTGGTGCTCAGCCGGCTGTGCGGCGACCCGGGGATGACCCGGTCGCTGGATCGGGTGCACCTCGCGCCGGGGTTCTCCTACGCGGAGAGCAACGCCGGCACCAACGGCCTCGCCCTGGCGCTCGCCGACCGCACGCCGTCACTGGTCCGCGCGGGTGAGCACTACTGCACGAGCCTGCGGGGCTACACGTGCGCCGCGGTGCCGGTGCTCGACCCGATCACGGGCGCGCTGGCGGGCAGCGTGAACCTCACGACGTGGTCCGAGCAGTCCTCGGGCCTGCTGCTCGCTCTCGCCCAGACGGCCGCCGGGCACACCTCCTCGCTGATGCTCGCGCGCGCCTCGGACCGCCGCCCGCGCCCCGCACCGCGCGGCGAAGTCTTCCGCGTGTACGCCGACCGCATCGACCCGCCCGAGCTCTCGGCCGCGTGGCAGCACGCGCTGCTGGAGGCGATGGACACGATGGGTCGCGGCCGCACCGTCGCGGTGGTCGGTGAGCCGGGCGTCGGCAAGACGGCGCTGGCCGCACTGGCCCGTCGTGAGCTGCACCCGCGCGAGCGCGTGCTCAACGCACGACCGCCCGCGCCCGACGACGTGGACGCGTGGCTCGCGATGTGGGCCCCGGAGGTCGGCAAGGCCGACACGTGCGTGATCGTCTCCGGCGTCGACGCCCTGCCCGCCTGGGCCGCCGGCGAGCTGGCCGCCCGCTTCACCGGCCACCCGACCGGTTTCGTCCTGACCGCAACGGATTCCGCCGCCATCCCGCAGCCGCTGCTGTCCTTCGTGGACACCGTCGTCGAGCTCCCACCCCTGCGGCTGCGGCCCGACGACATTCTCCCCCTGGCCCACCACTTCGCCCACCGCGCCCGCGGCCGCGCCGTCTCCTTCACGCCGGCCGCCACCCGGGCCCTGGCGACCCACGACTGGCCCGAGAACGCCAAGCAGCTCCGGCGCGTCGTCGCCGAGGCCGCCGCCCGCGCGGACACCGTCGACACGCACCACTTGCCGCCGGAGGTGTTCACCACCACGGGCCACCGGCTCAGCCGCCTGCAGGCGATGGAACGCGACGAGATCGTCCGCTGTCTCGCCCAGCCCGGGGCCACCGTCGTCCGCGCGGCCGCCGAGCTCGGCATGGGCCGCGCGACGATCTACCGGAAGATGGCGCAGTACGGGATCAAGAACCGGCAACTGCGGTCCTGAAGGGCTTCCGTAGCATCAGGCCGTGACGATTGACCTCGGCTCCGACGACCCCGGCCCGAACCGGTGACCGGCTCGTTCTGGTGGGACCTGGTGCTCGGGGTCGCCGCCGGGCTGCTGCTGCTGTGGCTCGCCCTCGTGGCCGTGCTCGTCGTGGCCCGCCCGCGGGGCGACCTGTTGCGCGAGGCGCTGCGCCTGCTTCCCGACGTCCTGCGGCTGATCCGCCGCCTGGCCGCCGACCGGGAACTCCCCCGCGGCGTGCGGGTGCGACTCGGTCTACTGCTGGTCTATCTCGCGCTGCCGATCGACCTGATCCCGGACTTCATCCCGGTGCTCGGCTACGCGGACGACGCCATCGTCGTCACCCTCGTGCTGCGCAGCGTCGTGCGCCACGCCGGGATCGACGCCGTCCGGGCCCACTGGCCCGGCACGGAAGACGGGTTCGCCGGTCTGACGCGGTTGACCGGCCTCTGACCCTGCCGGAAGCCCTCGCCGCGCCGTGTAGAGCGTTATACACAGGGTGAAGTCAGCGCTTCGGGACTGTCGCCGCGGCGCGCGACACGGCAGGGTGGGGTCCGGGTGTCCGCTCGGGAGAAGGAGCGTGGGTCGAGATGCCGTGGTTCCCGGACTTCGTCAACGCGGCCGAGCTGGCGCGCAAGCAGACTCGCGTCGAGGGGCACGCGGATCCCGTCGGGCAGTTCTTCGCGGCGCTGAACGACGGCGACGCGCACACGCTCGAGACGGTCTGGCCCGGCGAGGTCGCGGTGTTCGACCCCCGGGCCGGGGAGATCCGCAGCCGCAAGGAGCTGCGGCACTTCGTCCACGTGAACCAGGTCTGGCTGGGCGAGCAGCACGCCCGCGCGGAGACGATCGCGACCACGCGCGTCGGCGGGCGGGCCGTGGTCGAGCTGCTGGCGTGGCTCAGCGGCGACGGGGAGGAGGTGGCCTGGCCGGTGGCGGTGGTCGCCGAGTCGGCGACCGAACGGTCCGTGGTCTTCCGCACCTACTGCAGCCAGTGGCCGGTCGACGGGCGCCGGCACCTGCGGCCGCCGATCCTCGCGTCCGCCGACACCCCGCTCGGCGATGTCGTCGGGCACTATCTCGCGGCGCTGGCGGCCGGCGACGCCGACGCGATCGTCGGCACCTTCGCCCCCATCGGCTACCTGCGCGAGCCGATCGGCACGCACACGCAGCACACCGGCCCCGGCGAGCTGCGCGAGTTCTTCACGAAGACGTTCGCCGCCGGCGGTGTTCACCTGGAACCGTGCGTGGTCACCGACGACGGCGTGCGCTGCGTCCTCGAGTACAACTGCGTCGCCTGGGGCCGGCACGATGTGCCACCGCAGGCCGGGGTGTGCGTCTTCGACCGAGGCCCCGACGGGTTGCTGAGCGCGGTCCGCGTGTACGACGACATCGAAGCGCCGGCCGCGTGACCACCACCCGCGTACGCGCGCAGTAGTACGCCGAAGTACCGCAGCTCGACGGACGACGCGCACCCACCTTCCCCCGACGATGGACACAGAGGGCCATCGAAGGGGGAGACGGCATGGGGACCGGACAGGAGTGGCGGCTGAGTGCCCGCGCGCGAAAGGCGTTCCTCGTCGGGCACATCGTGGCCGCGGCGGCGTGGTTCGGCCTCGATCTCGCGCTGGACTTCCTCGCGGGCACGGCCCTGCTGACCGACGACCTCACCGTGAAAGCGACCTCGTTGGGTGCGCTGCGGTTCTTCGCGGTGTGGCCGATGTTCACGGCCAGCGTGCTGACGCTCGGCACCGGCGCCGTGCTCGGACTGGGCTCGAGGTACGGCCTGGTGCGGTACTGGTGGGTTGCCGCGAAACTGGCGGTGAACCTGCTGATGGCGGTGCTCATCCTGTTCTCGCTGCGGCCGGGGATCGACGCGGCCGCCGACTACGCCCGTGCGCTGATGGCCGGCGGCCCCGCACAGCCGGTCGATCTGCTGCCCCCGATGGTCGTGGCGCCGAGCCTGCTCCTGTTCGCCTATCTGCTGACGGTGTTCAGGCCGTGGGGCCGGGTCCGGCGCACTGCGCCCGGGAAAGCCCTTGCCCACGACGGAGCGTGAGCGGAACCGGCACCGCGGGCACGAAAGCATGCAAGATCGTTTTCAGCCTGGCGGCTCCCCCTTTTCCTGTTACCGTCGATTCCGGAGAGCCCACCGGAATCGACAGGGAGGAAATGACAATGTTTCGCCTTCGCAGGATTCTCGGTCACGTCGTGAGCGGATTCGCCACCGCGGGCATGTGCGTGAGCGGTTTCACCGTCGCAGAATCCTGACCCATTCTTCGCGATTCTTTCTGCGAAATAGGATCGCGTTTCCGTCGCGCTCGCGGTGACCACGAACGCCGCCACCGGCCGCCTGCAGTACCGTGACGGTCCGTGACCCCCGAGAAGCCGCCGACCGCGCGCCAGGCCGCCGCCGAGCAGACCCGGCAGAAGCTGCTCGAAGCCGCGTTGGCCGAGTTCTCGCGGCGGCCCTACGCCGAGGTGACCGTGGGCGACATCGCGCGCGCCGCCGGCGTGGCGCACGGGCTGGTGTCACACCACTTCCAGGGCAAGCAAGGCGCGTACGGCGCCGCCGTGGCCGAGGTCTACGAGCAGCTGCGCGAAGCAGAGGAAGCCGAGCAGCCGACGACGGTTCCCGATCGGATCCGGGCACGCTTCCGCGGGTTCGTCAGCTTCCTCGCCGCGCACCCCGACGTGGCGTTGAACCTGGTCCTCGCCGCCGGCCGGGACCCGGCGTTCGCCGGCCTCCGCGACCGGAACCTGCGGGTGCTCGCCGGACTGCTCGGCCTCGACCCGGACCGCCCCGCCGTGGCCGCGACGCTGCGTTCGTTCGCCGACGGCGCCGAACGCCTCATGGCCGACTGGCTGCGCGATGACCGGCCGTTCGGGCTCGACGCGCTGGTGGAGGCGTTCTGCGCGCTGCTCGCCGGCGCACTGCGCGGCGCGCACGAGCTGGACCCCGCCCTCGACGTGACCAAGGCGCTCGCCCACCTGTAGCCCGCACATGGTTTCGCGCTCAACCAGTTTCGGCGTACGCTGATCGTTGATTGACAGTCAATGCTTGATGGTCAGCAAGGAGACCTGGATGAAGCTCGGCGTAACGCTGCCCCAGAACTGGAAGTTCGACCCCCGCACCGACCTGGTCCGCGGCGCCCGCGAGGCCGAGGAAATCGGCTACGACAGCGTGTGGGTGGCCGAACGGGTGCTCTACCCGCGGGACCAGACGGGGATCCACCGGCTCACCGAGTACGGCGACGGCGCCTGGCCCGACGTCTATCGCAAGGTGCTCGACCCGCTGGTGGCGATGACGATGGCCGCGACCGTCACCTCACGGGTCCGGATCGGCGCTTCGGTGCTCCTGCCGCCACTGCACATGCCCTACCGGCTGGCGAACTCGCTGGCCGCGATCGGCGCGATCAGCGGCGGGCGGGTGATCGCGGGCCTCGGCACCGGCTGGTCCGTGGACGAGTTCGCCGCCACCGCACCCCGGCCCATGAAAGAGCGCGGCGCCGCCCTGGAGGAGTTCCTCGACGTGGCCGACGCGGTCTGGGGCCCGGACCCGGCGTCGTTCGAGAACGAGCGCTACACGTTGTGGCCGGCCGAAACCGGCCCCAAACCCGCCGAGCGGATCCCCGTGTTCCTCGGCGGCTGGTCGGGCAAGCCGCTCGAGCGCATCTCCCGCCGCGCCGACGGCTGGCTCCCGGTCATGGTGCCGCCCGCCCAGGTCGCCTCCACGCTGACCGACCTGCGCAAGCGGGCCGAGGAACACGGCCGGGACCCGCGGGCGATCCGCTGCATCGCGATCATCGCGCTGGGCGGCGAGTTCGTGCGCGTGGACACGGCCGAGCGCCCGCCGTACCAGGGCAGCATCGAGCAGATCCTCGGCGACCTCGCCGAACTGGGTGCCGCGGGCGTGGAGGAGTCGGTGCTGACGCTGCCGAATATCTCACGCGACATCGAGGAGTACAGCGACCTGCTCGCCGAGTTCCACGCGGCGTTCGGCGCGGCCGGGATCTGATAACCGGGCCTTTCGGCGTCGCCCGGAGGCCCCGACGCCCCGGTGACCGGGGACGTCCGGGCAAGCCGACTGCTCTGTTCGTGTCGTTCCGTGGTCGAGTGTTCACTCACGGCGCAACTTCGGGACTAGGGTCCGGTTCGATCTTGCGTCGAGGTGGAGGTGGGGCTCGGTGACGGTCAACAGGCGGGGATTCCTGACGGGCGTGGCGGGTGCGGTCGGGGCCGTGGGCCTCGGCCCGGCCGGCGCCGGGCTCGCGGTGGCCGAGCCCCGCGCGGGTCAGCCGCTCGCGGTGCGCCAGGGCACGAACGTCGCGGCGCAGGTCTCCCCGGACGGCCGCCAGGTCGCCCTCGACCTGCTCGGCGTGCTGTGGCTCGTGCCGGCGCGGGGCGGGCAGGCCAGGCGCCTCACCGGCGACCTGTTCGACATCGCGATGCCGACGTGGTCGCCGGACAGCTCCGCGCTCGTGTTCCAGTCCTACCGCGAAGGCAGCTTCGACCTGTGGACGATCGGGGCCGACGGCACCGGTCTGCGCCGTCTCACGAGCGGGCCGTTCGACCACCGGGAGCCCGTCTTTTCGCCGGACGGCAAGAAAATCGCCTACTCGTCCGACGCGCCGGGCAGCTACGGCATCCACGTGCTGGACGTCGCGTCGGGCCAGGCCACGCTCGTCACGGACACGGCCGACGAGGAGTACGAACCGGCGTGGTCGCCGGACGGGAGCAAGCTCGCCTTCGTGGCGGCCGGGACGAGGATCGACGTCGTCCCGGTCGCCGGCGGCGCCCGCAGCACGTTCGCCACCGAACCCGGCACGGTGCTGCACAGTCCGATGTGGACACCGGATGGCGGCGACCTCGTCTACGCGCGTTACTCAGGTGGGGTGCCACCGATCGCGGTGGGCGCCGCGGAGCTGGTGCGCGGCGGGAAACCGCTGTTCACCGGCGAGGACGTCTTCCCGTTCCGCGTCTCGTGGCTCAATGCGGAGGAGTACCTCTACACCGCCGACGGCGCGCTGCGGCGCCGCAAACTCAGCGGCGGTGCGGCGACGGACGTGCCGTTCACCGCTCCCGTCACGGTCGCGAAAGGCCCGGTACACGCGAGGCCGCGTGACTTCACTTCCACCAAGCCGAATCCCGTGCTCGGCATCGGCAGCCCCGTGCTCTCGCCCGACGGCCGGAGCGTGGCTTTCCGGGCGCTCAACGACATCCAGGTGATGGAGCTCGGCCGTCCGCCGCGGCCGTTGACCGGCGACGGCTGGTGGAAGAGCGACCCCGCGTGGTCACCGGACGGCACCAAGTTGGCCTACTCCACCGATCGCGGCGGCACGCTCGACCTCTGGATCCGCGACCTGAAAACCGGGCAGGACCGGCAGCTGACGAACCTGGCCGGCCTCGCCGCGGTGTCGGGCACCTGGTCGGCAGACGGCACGAAGATCGCGTTCCTCGACCAGACCGGCGCGCTGCACACCGTCGACGTCGCGACGGGGGCGGTGCGGCAGATCTTCACGGCGACGTTCGAGCCCGGGCGCCCGACGTGGTCGGCCGACGGCAAGGTGATCGCGCTGGCCGCGGTGAAGCCGTTCTCCGCGCGCTACCGCGAGGGACTCAGCAAGATCCTGCTGGTGGACGTCGCGACGGGCCAGGGCCGTTACGTCGACCCGATGCCGGAGCGATCGCTGCAGACCCGCGGCGACGACGGGCCGGTGTGGTCGCCGGACGGGCGGCGGATGGCGTTCGTGGTGGCCAGCGTGCTGTGGGTGGTGGACGTGCACGCGGACGGCACCTTCGCCGGGAAACCGCGGCAGATCACCGACGAGGTCACCGACGCGCCGAGCTGGAGCGGCGACTCGCGCACGCTGCTGTACCTCAACAACGGCCGGCTGCGGCTGGTCGCGGCTTCGGGCGGGAAGCCGCGCACCGTGCCGACGAACCTGACCTGGACCAACGCCCGCAGCCGCGGCCGCGTGATCGTGCGCGCCGGCCGGATGTGGGACGGCACCTCGCGCACACTGCGGTCCGATGTGGACATCGTGGTGGACGGTGGCCGGATCACGAGTGTGGAACGCGCGGGCAGCGGGCTCGACGGCACGGTCGTCGACGCGCGCGACGGTGTGGTCGTGCCCGGGATGATCGACATGCACAACCACCGCCAGATGCAGGGGTACGGCTACGGCGACCGGCAGGGCCGGCTGTGGCTTTCGCTCGGTTTCACCACCACCCGCTCCCCCGGTAGCCCGGCTTACCACATGGTCGAGGAACGCGAGTCGATCCAGTCCGGCGCCCGGCTCGGGCCGCGGTACTTCGCGACCGGCGAGGCGATCGACGGTTCGCGCATCTACTACAACTTCATGCGCCCGACGTTCGACGAGCGCCAGCTGGAGCTCGAGCTCGAACGCGCGGAGAAGCTCGACTACGACCTGATGAAGGCCTACGTCCGGCTCAGCCCCGAGATGCACCGGCGCGTGATCGACTGGGCCCACGCACGGCGGCTGCCCGTGACGTCGCACTACCACCACCCGGCACTCGCGTTCGGCGGCGACGGCATGGAACACATGGGCGCCACCAACCGCCTGGGCTACTCGCGCACGGTGTCCCTGCTCGGCTCCGGTTACGACGACGTGGTGGAACCCTTCGTCCGCCGCGGCGCCGCGCGCACGCCCACGCTGTTCGCTGCCAGTGCCCTGTTCCGCGACGACACCAGCCTCGTGACCGACCGCCGAGTGCGCACGCTGTACCCGGCGTGGGAGTACACGTCGCTGCAGAACTCCGTCACCGCCGCGAAATCCGCCGACCAGACCGCGCTGCTGGACAACCTGCGGCGCCAGGTCGCCCAGGCGGCCGCCATCCTGCGCGGCGGCGGCCGCGTCGTCACCGGCACCGACTCCCCCATCGACCACACCGCCGTGAGCACGCACATGAACCTGCGCGCGATGGTCAAGTACGGCTTCACCCCCTACGAAGCGCTGACCACCACCACGAGCATCGCCGGCGAAGTCCTGGGCGAGCCGCTGGGCCGCGTCGCCCGCGGCTGCTACGCCGACCTCGTCGTCCTCGGCGCCGACCCGCTGACCGACATCACCGCCGCGGCCGACGTCCGGCAGACCCTGCTGGCCGGTCGCGTGCACGCGGTGGACGACCTGCTGGCGCCCTTCGCCTCGGCGTCACCCTCAACCACGGCCGCGGTCAACACCCGGCTCGCCCCTATCCCCGACCACCCCGCCAACGCCGCCTTCTGGTGGCACGACCCGCATTACGTCGCAGCGGCCCGCACGTCGTGCTGCAGCGGACACTAGGCCGTCACCCGGCGAGCGCCGCGATCCCGAGCATGACGAGCCCCGCCACCTCGACCACCTCGAGTCCGATGTAGACGAAGTGCGCGCGGCCGTGGCGGCCCCTTCGCCGGCCGGCACACGGTCCGAGCGGCGGTTCAGCACCGACTGAGCGGCCATTCGTGTCTCCTGTCCTGAACCGGCGGATCCGGACAGGCTGACGCCGCTGTAGCAAAAGGATCTTCGGTTGGGAAGATCTATTACTCGACCCCGATGTGTTGATACGGTCACCGCCGCCACAAGCACGCGATGTACCACGGGTCTTTCGTCCGAAGGGTCGAAGTATGTGCCAGTTGTGCGGTTCCGAAGCGCGGGAAAGCTCCGCGGTCTCGAGGCGGACGTTGTTCGCCGCTGCGGCCGGGCTGGCCGTGACGCCGATGATGCTCGGAACGCCGGCGAACGCCGCGGCCCACCCGGACACCGGCGCCGACCTGATCCTCCACAATGGACACGTCGTCACCGCGGCGCTGCACGGGCGCACCGCGCAGGCGATCGCGATCCGCGGCGGACGCGTCGAAGCGGCAGGGACGTCGAACCAGATCCTGCGCCTGCGCGGGCGGCACACGCGCACCGTGGACCTCAAGGGCCGCGCGGTCGTGCCGGGGCTCATCGACAGCCACCTGCACCAGTTCACCTCGGCGCTCGACCGGCCGAACGTGTCGCTGCTGGAAGCGCGCAGCATCGCCGACGTCGTGGCGGCCATCGGCACCCGGGTCGCCGCGAGCGCGTCCGGCGCGTGGGTGCAGGCGCGGTCGGGCTGGCACGAAAGCCTCCTCGCCGAAGGACGGCTGCCCGCACGGGCCGAGCTCGACCCGGTGTCGCCCGAGAATCCGGTGTTCATCCCGCGCGGCGGCCACGTCGCCACGGTGAACAGCCGCGCGCTGGAACTCGCCGGCATCACGCGTGACACCCCCGACCCGACGGGCGGTGTCATCGTCCGCGACGCGAGCGGCGAACCCACCGGCGTGCTGCTGGAACGCGCGCGCTCACTCGTCACGCCGTTCCTGCCGGCCCCGCCGTCGGCCGACCAGCAGCGGCAGCAGTTGCGCGACCAGATGGCCGAGCACAACGCGCTGGGCATCACCGGCGTCACCGAGCCGGGGCTGGACCCGTCGCAGATCGAGATCTACACGCGCCTGTGGCACGACGGCGAGATGACCACGCGAGCGCACCTGCTCTGGCGGATCGCGGCGCTCGCGGACGTCGATGCGGCCGTGGCGGCGTTCAAGCCGCGCACCGGCGACGACATGCTCCGTTTCGACGGCCTCAAGTACCTCTCCGACGGCGGCGTCGAAGGCGGCTTCCTACGCGACCCCTACCAGCTCGTGCCCGGCGAGCAGACCAGCCCGGACTACCACGGCGTCCAGCTCCTGCCGCCCGGTGGCAAGGACGAGCTGACCGAGATGTACCGCCGCGCCGCGCGGCACGGGTTCCAGGTGCAGACCCACGTGGTCGGCGACGCGGCGATGGACTTCATCGTCGACGTCCTCGCCACTGTGCACCGCGACACGTCGCTCACGCACCTGCGCTGGGTGCTGATGCACCTGTTCCTGCCCAGCGGCCCGAACCTCGCGCACATGCGGAAGATGGGCTTGCTCGCGAGCGTGCAGGACCACCCCGTGCTGCTCGGCGCCAACCAGGTCAAGTGGTGGGGCGCCGAACGCGGCTCCCGCGCCGTGCCGATCCGCGACATCCTCGACGCCGGCCTCGTCGCAGGCGGCGGCACCGACGCCCCCGTGGTCCCACCCAGCCCCCTGTGGTCGCTCGGCTGGATGGTCACGCGCGAGACCCTCAAGGGCGACGTCCTCGGCCCTGAACAGGCCATCACCGCCCGCGAAGCCCTGCACCTCTACACCCTCGGCAGCGCGCAGACGCAGTTCGCCGAGCACACTCTCGGCACCCTCGACACCGGCAAACTCGCCGACCTCGTCGTCCTCGACGCCAACCCCCTGACCACCGACCCGGGCTCGATCAAGGACCTCGCCGTCCAGATGACCGTCGTCGGCGGGCGCGTGGTGCACGAGGCTTGACCGCAACGAGCGAGGCCCGGCCAACCGGCCGGGCCTCGGTGGGGAGCCTCAGCGCCAGCCGAGTTC
Source organism: Amycolatopsis sp. NPDC005232 (assembly GCF_040607795.1). Lineage (NCBI taxonomy): Bacteria > Bacillati > Actinomycetota > Actinomycetes > Pseudonocardiales > Pseudonocardiaceae > Amycolatopsis > Amycolatopsis sp. NPDC005232. The sequence goes on from NZ_JBEXHL010000008.1 coordinate 67,670, forward strand.
CGGCGCAACGTGCGTGAGGATGCTCTCCAGCACGTGGGCGTTGTACTCCACTCCGAGCTGGTTCGGGATCGTCAGCAGCAGGGTGTCCGCGGCCTCGACGGCCTCGTCCTCCTTGAGCTGGCGCACGAGCTCGTCCGGTTCCGCGGCGTAGGAACGGCCGAAGATCGCCCGGGTGTTCTCGTCGATCATGCCGACCTGGTCGCGCGAGTCGCGGTCGCGGCCGAAGTAGGCGCGGTCGAGGTCGTTGGTGAGCGCGAAGATGCTGCGGCTGACCGACACGCGCGGTTCGCGCTCGTGGCCGGCCTCCTTCCACGCCTCGCGGTAGGCCTCGATCTGCTTGCGCTGCTGGACGTGGAGGGGTTCGCCCGTCTCGTCGTCCTTGAGCGTGGAGCTCTGCAGGTTCATGCCGAGCTTCGCGGCCCACACGCCGGTCGCGTTGGAGCCGGAGCCCCACCAGATGCGCTCGCGCAGGCCGGGCGAGTGCGGTTCGACGCGCAGCAGGCCGGGCGGGTTGGCGAACATCGGCCGCGGGTTCGGCTGCGCGAAACCGTCGCCCTCGATGACCTTGAGGAACACCTCGGCGTGCTGGCGGGCCATGTCCGAGTCGGTCTCGCCCTCGGCGGGCGCGAAGCCGAAATAACGCCAGCCGTCGATCACCTGCTCGGGGGATCCCCGGCTGATGCCGAGCTGGAGCCTGCCACTGGAGATGAGGTCGGCCGCGCCGGCGTCCTCAGCCATGTAGAGCGGGTTCTCGTAGCGCATGTCGATCACGCCGGTGCCGATCTCGATCTTCGAGGTGCGGGCGCCGATGGCCGAGAGCAGCGGAAACGGGCTGCCGGCCTGCCGCGCGAAGTGGTGCACGCGGAAGTAGGCGCCGTCCACGCCGAGCTCCTCGGCCGCCACCGCCAGGTCGATCGACTGGTGCAGGAAGTCCTTCGCCGACCGGGTCTCTGAGTGCGCGGTGTCCGACCAGTGGCCGAACGAGAGGAAACCAATCTTCTTCACGCCCGTGGAAGCGTACGCGGGCCTCGATTGATTCCCGCACGCGGTGCGGCTCACGTCCTCGCCGCGGGTCGCCCCGGCCGGTAAACTGACCACAGAACGCACTCTGGGGGTGTCGTCGTAGATCCGCTCTCCTCCGCGCTGGTGGCCACGCTGGGTGCCACCTTCTCCGCGCTGTACCAGTGGGCGGTCGAGCGCGGGGCCGACAAGCTCACGGCTCAACGCCGGGCGCGGGCCCTGGGCGACCCCCACCGGCAACTGGTCGCGGCCGAGGAGGATCTGGCCGAGCTGCGGCGAGTCGAGTTCCCGGCCGTGCCCGACGGAGACTGGCAGGCCGCGCTCGACGCGGTGGCGGTCGCCCTCGACGCCGCCGACGTGGGCGAGCTCGTCCGCACGAACCCAGCCGTGCTCGTCGACGAAGACCGCCTGCGAGCCCGCGTCCGCGCCGCCGGCGGCCACGCGCTCGACGCCGCCACGCTGGGCTCCGACGGCACCGCGGCGTTCCACCGCCTGCTCGACGAGTGCTGCCGGCGCATCGCCCGCCGCGCCCGGGCCGTCGACGAGGTGATGCGCGCCGTGCAGGCCGGGATGGCCGGCGACGTGCTGAAGATCCGCCGCGCCGTCGCCGATCTGCAGAGCCAGGAGGACCGGCGCACGCGCGACCGCGCCGAAGCCTTCGAGCAGCACTACCTGTCCTACCTCGCCACGGACTACGCCACGTTCGAACTGTTCCAGGTCGGCCACGGCCGCGCCCCCGTGCGCCACTCGTTCTCGCAGTACTACGCGGCCCCGTCGGTCACCCGCCAGGGCGGGACGGCCGCGGGCTCGGCGCTGACGGGCGCGGGCACCAACACCGCCCACGCGCTGGCCGCCGAGCGGCGCGTGCTGCTGGTCGGCGGCGCGGGCGCCGGGAAGACGACACTGCTGCAGTGGCTGGCCTACACGGCGGCCACCGCGGAGTTCACCCGCGACGGCGAAAGCGAAGACCCCTGGCGCGGCGTCGTGCCGTTTTTCGTGCCGCTGCGTGAGTTCGCCGACCGCGGCCTGCCCCAGCCCGAAGACCTCGTGCGCGTGACGGCCCCGGCGCTGGCCGGCGAGAAACCCGCGCGGTGGGTCAGCGAACTGCTCCGCTCCGGGCGCGCGATGGTGCTCGTCGACGGCGTCGACGAGGTCCTGCAGCCGCGGCGAGAGGAGGTGCGCCGCTGGCTCGAAGGCCTGCTGCGCGGGTACCCCGGAGCGCGCTACGTCGTGAGCACCCGGCCCGCCGTCGTCGACCCCGAGTGGCCGATCGCCGGCGAGCCCTTCCCCGCGTACGAGCTGCTGCCGCTGAGCGGACGGGGCATGCGGGAGCTCATCGGCAACTGGTTCAGCGCCGCCCGCGCGATGGAGACCGACGAGCTGCAGCGCACCTGGCTCGCCGACTGCGAACAACGGCTCGGCGACTCGCTCGCGACCCGCCCAGACGTGCGCGGGCTGGTCTCGAGCCCGCTGCTGTGCTCCCTGCTGTGCGCGCTCTACCGGCGGGAGAACATGTACCTCCCGCAGAGCCGCAAAGACCTGCTCGACAAAGCGCTGAAGCTGCTGCTCGGCGAGTGGGACACCCGCCGCGGGGTGCAGGTCGAGGACGAGCTGAAGATGTCGGACAAGGAGAAGATCATCCTCCTGGAGCGGTTCGCCGCGCCGATGGTCCGCAACGCCGAGCTGCTCGTGCACCCCGAAGACGCGCGCAAGCGCTTCGGCCGCGCCATGTCCGGGCTGCGCTCGCAGGGCATCGAGCCCGACCTGGTGCTGCGGCACCTGCTCGAGCGCAGCGGCGTGCTGCGGCAGAACACCGTGGACGGGCGGATCGCGTTCGTGCACCGCACGTTCCGCGATTTCCTCGCTGCGGGCGAGTTCGTGAAGTCCGGCGAGCTCGGCTATCTCGTCGAGCACGCCCACGACGACGCGCTCAACGAGGTCGTGTTCATGGTCGCCGCCCAGGCCCGCGCACGGGAGGCCGGCGACCTGCTGGCCCGGCTGCTGGAGCGGGCGCGCAAGCGCGGCAACCGCGAGGTGGCCGACCGGCTGTCGCTGCTGGCCGCGGCGGCGATGAGCTACGTCGACGTGATCGAGCCCGAGCAGGTGCGCACCGACGTGCTGGCCGCGGTCCGCGGGCTCATCCCACCCGCCGGGTTCGACCAGGCGGAGCTGCTGGCCAAGGCCGGCTCGTTCGTGATCGACCTGCTCCCCGGACCGGCCGAGATCGCCCGGCACGCGAGCGCCGACGCGGATCTGGTGGCGGCGCGCGTGATCCGCACGCTCGCGCTGATCGGCGGCGAGGAGTCGTGGGAGAAGATCCAGGCGTTCAGCCGCACGCACCGGGGTTCGGTGATCGACGAGCTGCTGCGCGCCTGGCGCCACAACGAGTACTCCGAGGAGTACGCCGCCACCCTGCTGTCCACTGTGGACTTCGGCGACTTCGTGCTGGAAGTGCACCGCTGGGACGTGCTGCGCCGGCTGCGCCACCTCCGCACGCTCACGGCGATCCAGCTGGTCGGCGACGTGACGCTCGACGACCCGGCCCTCGGGCTGCACCCGCTCACCCGGCTGCCCGCATTGCGCCACCTCGAGATCAAGTCCAACGACGTCGTGCACGACCTCGAAGGGCTCGTCGCCTGCCGCGCGCTGCGTTCCCTGTGGATCACCGGCTTCGGCAGTGCGCTGACCGACCTCTCGGCGCTGTCGCGCATGCACCTCACCGACCTGCGGCTGCACGCCGGCACGCTCGACGCGATCCAAGCCCTGGCGTCGGTCGAGGGCACCTACCTGCCGCGGTTGTCGGTGCGCCACCGCAAACTCGTCGACGGCCTGGATGTGCTGCCCGAGGGCCTGCGCGTGGGCGAGCTCGTGGTCGACATGGGCGCGGACCAGCGCGACCTGCGGGGCATCACCCGCCTCGCCGACGTGCACACCGTCGCCGCGGCCGGCATTCCCTCCGTCGCGGAGGTCGACGAGCTCGCCGCGCTGCCGTCGTTGCGCGCCCTCGTCCTCACCGCCGCAACCCCGGCCCGTGACCTCGTGCGCCTTCGTCGGCTCGGCGCGCTGCGCATCGAGCTGTCGGGCCTCACCCCGGCCGACGAGCGGGCGGCGCGCGAGGCGCTGCCGGAAGCCGACCTCGTGCTGCACCTCGACGAGGCGGCGAGCATCACCGAACGCTGACGGTCCTCAAGCAGCTCCTCCGTCGAGTTCGGCTTCCTGATTCCGATCCCGCGGACCGGCGATGATCTCGTTCGTCGTCGAAGGTCACTGTGGCCGGCCGAGTGCGGCGGGATGCTCGATCTGCTCACGGAGGATGTCGCCGTGGCCTGCGTGACGCGCGAAGTCCTCGATCGCGAGCAGGTAGACGAACCGCAAGCTGACGTCGCCGACACGGGGGTGTGTCCTGATGTCGTCGAGGTCGAGCTCGGCGGCGATCACGCGGGAACGCTCGGCGGCGCGCTCGAATTCGGAGATCACGTCGGACAGGCTTTCGTTGTCGTCGACCATGAAACTGGCGTCGCCGGGCGTCGTGCCGCCGTCGCATTCGCTCTCGGGCAGACCCGCCAGGACGTGCTGGAACCAGATCCGTTCGGCGACCGCGGCGTGCTTGACCAATCCGATCGGGGTGGTCAGCGACGCAACGAAGCGGCGGCGAGCCTCGGCTTCGGACAGGCCGCGCACCGTGCTGACCAACTCGGCCCGGTTGCGGTCGAGCATGCTCTCGAGCAAACGGCGTTCGGTGCCGGTGGTGATCGGTGGCATGGACCATGTCATTGTCGGCTCGATTCTGCTGGTGGGAGTGGATCTGCCCGGTGTACTTGCGGTTTCGGTTCTCGGCGCACCTGTCGGCACGGACGAAGACCACGTCGCGCCGTGGCGGGCAAGTGATGGAGGTTCCGGCGTCGCCGTGCCAGTGGTCTGGGCGAGTCGCTCGCTGAGCACGCGGTTGCCGGCTCTGAGTCGCAAGATCTGCGCGGCGGGAGAAACCGGGTCGTCTCCGGTCTGGTGCATCGCGCGCAGGCGTTGCCCGCACTCTAGCCCAAGGGGGGTGCGGGGTCGACCGCGATCGACACCGGCTTCGGCGTTCCGGCCCGTCGATCAAGCCCGCCCGGCGGCGTGTCCTCCCGGAGTCCGGTCACTGGACCTGTGTCACCATCGCAAGGTGGAAGAGCCCTCGTCCTGGTCCACAGAGGACGTCGCCGCGCCCGATGCGTTCGGGTACTGGTCCGACGTCATCTGCGACGCCCTCGTGCAGGTCTCGGCCCGCGCGACCGGCGAGGCGCCGTTCACGGGCCGGCTCGAGCACGCCGCACTCGACGGCGTCGGGCTGTCGACGGTCGCCTCCGGCCCGCAGGAAGTGGCGCGCACGAAACGGCTGATCGCGCGCGACCCGGAGGAGTACCTGCTGGTCAACGTGCAAACGGGCGGGCGTTCCCTGGCGCAGCAGGACGGGCGGACGGCCGCGCTGGAGCCGGGCACGATGACGGTGTTGGACAGCACGCGGCCCTACCGGCTCGAGTTCGCGGGAGCGTTCTCCCAGGTCATCCTTCGGGTGCCGCGGACGCTCCTGCCCGCCCGGGTCGCGGCCGGGGTCACGGCCGTCGAGCTCGATGGGCGCGGCCCCGGCCGGCTCGTCGCCGAGTTCCTCGCCGGGCTGGCCCGGCAGCAGCGCGAAGACCCGAAGGTGGCCGCCGCGCTGCTGCCGCACGCCGTCGGCCTGCTGGAAACGGCCCTCGACTGGGCCGCCCGCGGCACCACTCCGACGTCGGCCACGCTGTCACGGGAACGGATCCACCGGTTCGTCCGGCAGCACCTCGCCGATCCGGCGCTGAACGCCGGCGCGGTGGCCGCGGGGTGCGGGCTGTCGCGGCGGTCGATGTTCCGGGCGCTGGCCGACGACGGGGAGTCGCTCACCGCGCTGATCCGGCGCCTGCGCGTGGCCCGCGCGCGGCGGCTGCTGCGTGACCGGCCGGACCTGCCGCTGGCCGCGATCGCCGCGCAGTCCGGGTTCGGTGGCGCGGCCCAGCTGCACCGGGCGTTCCGCGCCGTCGAAGGCACGACACCGGGGACCTTCCGGGCGAACCGGCCCTGAGAGTCAGCCCATCAGCTCGCGCACGATCTCCAGGAACCGGGGCGGCGGCGGGGGCTGCGGGCTCTCGACGAACGCGCCGGTCGCCACGTCGTAGCGCGGGCCGGACGCCGGGTCGTACACGTGGTAGCCGTCTTCCCGCAGCTGGGTCACGTTGCGCTGCACCGCGGCCTTGGCCCACATCTCCCCCGTCATCACCGGGAAGAACGCCACGGGGTGCGTGGCGGCCAGCACGGTCGTGGCCAGCATGTTGGGCGCGGCGCCCGCCGCGACCGTGGACAGCGTGTGGGCGCTGGCCGGGAGGATCACCGTGAGGTCGTGTCCGGCGGCCAGCGTGGCGTGGTTGTCGGCCGGCCACGTCGCCGCGTCCGCGCCGGTCACCACGCGGTCGGCGAACAGGCCGACGGTGTGCGCGGGCAGGAAAGTCGCCGCGGTGTGCGTCATGAGCACGGTGATCGGGCCGCGCAAGACCGTCCGCAGCGCGCCGAGGTACATCGGCAGTGTCGCGACCGCGGCCGAGCCGGTCGCCCCGATGAGCAGGCGGCCTTCGAAGGTGTTGTCCATACGACCACGATGGCCTACCGCGACCGCTCAGGCGTGACCGGCTGTGCCCGGACGGGTGACGCCTTGCGCCGGCTAATCCTCTCGCGCGACCGATCCCGGCAGCGGCTTGCGCGCCGTCTCCCGCATGAAGAAGACACAAATGCCGCCGATCACGCCGGCGATCATCAGGTAGTACGCGGGCCAGTTGAGGTCTCCAGTGCCCGAGACGAGCGCGCTCATCACCGTCGCCGTGGTCCCGCCGAACAGGGACACCTGGATGTCGCTGTCAGCAGGCTGACCACGCTGCGAGAGTTCGGCGAGGACCAGGCTGAAGTCTTCCAGCTGGCCGACACCGCGGCCCACACCCTCTATTACGCGTCGGGCGCATACGCGCCAGGTGACGAAACTCCGTCGCCGCCGGACCCCGGATTCACCGAGGAAGCGCGGGTCGTCCTTGAGAAGCTGGCGCAATTCAAGTATCCGGCCCTTACCTATGTCGTCGTCGAGACGTCGGCACACCTGGCGGCCGACTCTCCCGCACGCGTGTTCCACGTTGTTGCCGCCGCCTTCGGAAACGGCGACGAATATACCTACGACACCTTGGCGGCAGACAAGACGATCTCTTTGGTTCAACGCTATTTCACGGAATTCAGCTCCGCCGTCATGGCCGACGACGAACTGCTGACCGCCGTTCGATCGGTTCTGGGCGCCTTTGTGTCCGTCGGCTGGCCGTCCGCGATCTCACTCGCGTACCACGTCAGCGACACTTTCCGTTGAAGAGCCTGAACGCCCGCGAGAGCGTTCCAGCCGGGAGACGGCTTACGAATCGCGTGGTTCAGTAGCCCGTGAGAGGTCGCGTTCCGGTCCCATCGAGGGGTTAACCGCACCGCACCGGACGCAACCACTCCACATGCAGGATCCAGCGCCTGCCGGCCTGGCGCAGCCAGCCCGAAGCGGTCACCGGGCGCAGGATGCTGGCCCGGGTCAGCGCGGTGGGGTCCGACGGGAATTCGAGCGCGACGCAGTCCCCCGAACCGTCCAGGACGACGGCCAGGTCGAGCCGCCCGTCTTGCGCGGCGCGGACCTCGAGCACCCCCGTGACCACCACCCGCAGGCCGGCCCGGGAGCCGATCGTGCCGGTCACCCCTTCACTCCTCCCCGACTACTCCCCTTGCCCGCCAGGGTGCCCTGGCACCGCGGCCCGTCGCATCGGGGTGAGCCCGGGCGTGGGACCCCAGTCCCGCGCGCCCCGGTGGGTCCACCCGGGGATTCCCCGACGCGAAGCACGGGGCCGGGGAGAAACGCTGCGCTGCATGGAACTCGGAGCAGCCGGGCACGGGAGGTGCGCCTGATGGCCTTCACCCGCAACTTCCGCGGCAAGCGCCGCGAGGAGGGCGACCCGGCGCGGGTTCCGCCCGGGCAGTACGTGACGCCGGGGTTCCCGGTGCTCTCCGCGGGGCCGACGCCGAAGGTGGTCGCCGACGACTGGACGTTCACCGTCCGCGACGCCGCGAAGCGGCCCGTCACCTGGACCTGGCACGCGCTGCGCGCGCTGCCCGCCGAGTCGATCACCGTGGACATCCACTGCGTCACCAAGTGGTCGAAGCTCGACACGACGTGGACCGGCGTCTCGCTCGACACGCTGCTCGACAGTGTGGAAACCCGGGCCGGTTACGCGATCGTGTTCAGCGAAGGCGGCTACACCACGAACCTGCCGCTAGCCGACCTCACCGGGGGCAAGGCCTGGCTGGTCCACGAGTTCGGCGGCGCCCCGCTCGAACCCGAACACGGCGGCCCGGTTCGGTTGCTCGTGCCCCACCTCTACTTCTGGAAGAGCGCCAAGTGGGTGCGGGGCCTCGACCTGCGCGAGCAGGACGAACCCGGCTTCTGGGAGCGCTACGGCTACCACAATTACGGAGACCCATGGCGGGAACAGCGCTACGCCGGCGACTGACCTGGCAGCAGGCCACGGTGACCGGCGTCGTCCCGGAGACGCCGAACACCCGCAGCATCGCGTTCGCCCTGCCGGACTGGCCGGGCCACCGCGCCGGCCAGCACGTCGACGTGCGCCTGACCGCCGAGGACGGCTACCAGGCCGAGCGCAGCTACTCGATCGCCTCGGCGCCCGAGGATCCCCACGTGGTGCTCACGGTCGAGCGGCTCGACGACGGCGAGGTCTCGCCCTACCTCGTCGACGAGCTGCGCGTCGGCGACGAGGTGGAGCTGCGCGGCCCCGTCGGCGGGCACTTCGTGTGGGAGTCCGGGTGCGACAGTCCGGTGCTGCTCGTCGCGGGCGGCTCCGGCGTGGTGCCGTTCCGTTCGATGCTGCGCCACCACGCCGCGGCGGGCAGCACGGTGCCGATGCGGCTGCTGTATTCGGCGCGGTCGCGGGAAACGCTGATCTACGCCGACGAGTTCACCCGGATCGGGGGACGCGGCGGGATCGACATCCGCGTCACACTCACTCGCGAAAACTCGGGCATCGGCGAGCACGGGCGGATCGACCGGGACTTCCTCACTCGGGCCGGCCTGCCGCCCACCGAGGAGCCCCTGGTCTACGTGTGCGGGCCGACCGGGTTCGTCGAGACGGTGGCGAACACGCTCGTCGACCTCGGTCACCGGCCCGAGCGGATCCGGACCGAACGCTTCGGCGGAACGGGGACACCATGACGACGTTCGACGGCAACGCCATCGCCGGCACCCTCAACGCGGTGTTCGGCGGCGAGATGACCACGGCGAGCGGAACCTGCGCGTCGTGCGGCGCCACCGAACTCCTGGCGCAGCTGCGGGTCTACCGCGATGCGCCGGGTGTGGTGGCCCGCTGCCGGCACTGCGACGCGATCCTGATGGTCATCGTGGAGAAGCGCGGTATCAACTGCGTGGACGTGTCGGGCTTCGCGGCGCTGGAGGAGCCCGCTCAGCTCTGAAGCTGGCGCCGGGACGTGACGTTGAGCTTGTCGAAGATCCGCCCCAGGTGCCATTCCACCGTGCGCGGGCTGAGGAACAGCCGCGCGCCGATCTCCGCGTTGGACAGTCCCTCGCGCACCATCCGCACGATCTGGGCCTCCTGCGCGGTGAGCTCCGTGCCGGTCTCGACGGAACGCTTGCGCGCGGTGCCGCCGGTCGCCCGCAGCTCGCGGCCCGCGCGTTCGGCGAAGGCCTCCATGCCCATCTCGGTGAACATGTCGTGGGCGGCGCGCAGTTGTTCCCGCGCGTCCGCGCGACGGCGCCGGCGGCGCAGCCACTCCCCGTACAGGAGTCTCGCCCGCGCGCACTCGCCCCGGATCCGGGTGCGCGACAGGCGGTCCACGGCCTCGCGGTAAGCGCTCTCGGCGTCTTCGCCGGTGGCCAGCAACGCGCGTGAGCGGGCTTCGACGCCCAGCGCCCAGTCGGTGCCGCTGGCGCGGGTGGTCTCCACGAGCCGGGCGAACGCGTTCTCGGCCGCCTCGGTCCTGCCGAGCCGGGTGGCGGCTTCGATCAGCTCCACCAGCGCGAGCCACGGCTCCACGCCCATCACCGGCGGCCGGCGGCGCGCGTCTTCGCTCGACGCCAGCGCTTCCGCGTAGTGGCCGAGGCTGTTGCACAGCACCGCCCGGGCCGACCCGACGATCAGCAGCCCGAACCCTTCCCCTCGCCGCACTGCCTCCGCTTCGGTGCGCGCGATCACGTCGCGTGCCTCGTCCTCGCGCCCGCGCCACGCGGCCAGCAGCAGCGTCCCGTACGTCGCCGCCGGAATCCCGGTCGCCCGCGACACCTCGGCGAGCTCGTCGCGCAGGTGCGCCGCGGTGACCAGGTCACCCGCGTAGACGTGGGCGCCGATGTGGGACGCGAGCGCGAGCGGCAGAGTGTTGAGCGCGCCCTTGTCGCGCGCGAGCTGCAGGTGCCGCGCGGTGTCGAGCGTCTGCTCGTCCCACATGTTCCCCGCCATGATGTGGGCGAGCCACAGCCAGTGCAGTTCTTTCAGCGACAAGTCGGGGGTGCGGAACGCACTCAGCGCCCGCCGCAGCATCGGCAGCGAGGCTGCGAAGCCGTCGGTGAACCGGATCGCCAGGCCGTCGAGCAGCAGGTCGGCTGGGCCGGGCGGCTGCGGCGACCGCGGTGCAGCACGCGCGGCTCGGGCGACCTCACGCAGGTCGGCGTCGGTCACGCCCGCGAACATCCCGGCCAGCAGCGCGTCGAGGTAGGTCTCGCGGGCCAGCCGCACGTCCAGCTCCTCGAGCTGACGGGCCGCGGCGAACAGCAGCCGGGGTGCCTCGGGGCCGCGGTTGACGGTCATCGAGATCCGGCCGCGCAGCAGGTCGGCCTCGGCCTTCTCGAGCCGGTCGAGCGGGCCGGCCTCGGCGATCGACAACAGCCGCAGCGCTTCCTCCGGCGCGCCCGCGACGTGCGTGACGTGGGCCGCCTCGAGGGTGCGCTTCGCCCGGGTCTTGGGGTCCGCCGTCAGCTCCGCCGCGCGCTCCAGCATCGCCGCGGCGGCCGCCATGCCGCCCCGGGACTGCGCCCGGCACGCCGCCCGGCCGAGCTCTTCGGCGGCCTCTTCCGCGGGTGCTTCGGCGGCCTGCGCGGCGTGCCAGGCGCGGCGGTCCTGGTCGGTTTCGGGGTCGGTGACCTGCGCGAGCGCCCAGTGCGCCCGGCGCCGCTCGCTCGGCGCCGCGGCCTGGTAGATCGCCGAGCGCACCAGCGGGTGGTGGAAGCGCACGTGGGTGCCGATCTCGATCAGCCCGGCCGCCAGCGCGGGTTCCGCCGCTTCGGCGCCGATGTCGAGCAGGCCGGCCGCACGCCACAGCGTCACCGGGTCGCCCTGCGGTTCCAGTGCGGCGATCAGCAGCAAGCGCGTGGTGTCGGAGTCGAGCTGGGCCAGCCGCGCCTGGTAGCGCTGCTCGATGCGGCGCGGGATCGTGGTCGCCCCGGCCAGGGAGAACCCCTCGGCCAGCTCCTTCAGGCTCAGCCCGCGCGAGAGCTCCACCAGCGCCAGCGGGTTTCCGCGGGTCTCGGCGACGATCCGGTCGCGCACGCGGTCGTCGGCGGGCAGGCGCAGCACGGAGTCGAGCAGGTCGCGGGCCGCCGCGTCGGGCAAGCCCTCGACCACGAGCTGCGCGACGCCCGTCAGCTCCGTGGCCGCGGCCGGCTCCCGCACCGCGAACACCAGCGCGACCGACTCGGCGACCAGCCGGCGGGCGACGAAGGCGAGGGCTTGCGCGGAAGCGCTGTCCAGCCACTGGGCGTCGTCGATCACGCACAGCAACGGCCGGTTTCGCGCCTCCTCGGCCAGCAGACCCAGCACGGCCAGGCCGACGAGGAACCGGTCGGGCGCGGGGCCCGGGCTCAGGCCGAACGCGGTCCGCAGCGCCACTCGCTGCGGGTCCGGCAGGGTCTCGGCGCCGTCGAGCATCGGCGCGCACAGCTGGTGCAGGCCGGCGAACGCGAGCTCCATTTCGGACTGGACGCCCCCGGCGCGGGCGACGCGGAGCCCGGCGGCCTGGCGGGCCAGGTGGTCGAGCAGCACGGTCTTGCCGACACCCGCTTCGCCGCGCAGCACGAGCACCTGGCTCTTGCCGGCGCGGACGGAGTCCAGCAGCCGGTCGAGGGTCTCGCGCTCCGCGCGCCGGTCCAGCACTCACCCACCTGCCCGTGTGCTCGCTCTTCCCTTCCGGTCACGGCGACCAGCGGGCGCCCGCAGGATATCCCGATCATCGGACAGCGCCGGGTACACAGCGTTCACCGGTGTCGCCCGGTTCGCCCGAGTTCGCCCGAGTTCGCCCGGGTCCCGGGGTCGTGCCCGGGGCGGCCCGGGTTCGAAGCGGCCGGGGACCCGCGAGCGTCGATGCCGTGCCCGACCCGAACCCGGCCAGTGTAGTAACCGACGTCACTCTGCACGGCCGTGCCGCCGAAGTCCACCTGCTCGATCAGCACGTGCGGGGCGGCCACGGCGCGCTCGTGCTGCGGGGTGCTCCTGGTGTGGGGAAGACTGCGTTGCTGCGACACGTCGTCGCGCGAACGCGCGGGTACCGGGTGGTCCATGTGGGCTCGTCCGGGACGCGGCCGTACGCGGGGCTGCGGCAGCTGTCGACCGCGCTCGAAGGGGTGTTCGGGCAGCTGATGCCGCACCATGCGCTGGCACTGCGTGCGGTCACGGAGGACTCCGATCCGTTCGAGGTCGGGGTGGCAGCGACGTTCCTCGTCTCGGCCGCGGCCCCGTTGCTGTGCGTGGTCGACGACGCACACCGGCTGGACGAGCCTTCGGCGCGCGCTCTGGCTTTCGTGGCACGGCGATTGCCAGGGCGACGGGTGGTGCTGCTCTTCGCGGAGCGCACAGGGGCCGGTGGGCTGGAGGCCCTGCCGGAGCTGGTGGTGTCCGAGTTGTGCCGGGCCGGTGCTCGCGCGCTGGTCGATTCGCTGGTGCCGGGTCCGGTGGACGAGGACGTGGTCGAACGGTTCGTCGCGGAGACCCGGGGGAATCCGCGAGCGATCCTTTCGGCTGTGCCGGCCTTCGCGCCGGCCGGTGGATTCGGCCTGCCCGACGGGAACCCGGACGCCGATACCCAGGAGCGGGTGCTGCGCCTCGACCCGGACGGCCGCACGCTGCTGCTGGCCGCCGCCGCGGATCCGACGGGCGAGGTGGCTCTGCTGTGGCGGGCCGCCGCGCGGCTGGGGATCCCGGCGGTCGCGCAGGACGGGTTGCTCGCGTTCGGCGAGTGGGTCACGTTCTCCGACCCGGCAGCGCGCGGCTGGGTTTATCACCGGGCCACGCCTGCGGAGCGGCGCACGGTCCATCGAGCGTTGGCTGACACGGCGACGTCAGAAGACCGGCGGGCTTGGCACCGCGCCCACTCGGTGCCGGGCCCGGATCCGGCGGCAGCCGACGGCCTGCTCGCACAGGTGCCCTCGGCACGCAAGCGTGGCGGGCAAAGCGCGGCGGCCGCGTTCGTGCGTGTCGCCGCCACGCTCACCTCCGACCGCGCCCTGCGGACGGAGCGCACTCTGGCCGCGATCGCAGCGGAACTCGACGCCGGGCAGCCCGGAAACGCGCTTCAGCTGCTGGACGCGATGGTCGGCCCCCTCGAACCGGCACAACGGGCCGAAGCCACTCGGCTGCGAGCGTGGCTCACGTTCATCTCGACCCGCACCCCCTCCGCAACGGAAGTACTGCTGCGAGCGACCCGCTACAGCCTCCCCTTCGGCCCGGCAAGCCAAGCGTGTCTCGACGCGCTCGGCGCCGCCGTCCTCACCGGCGTCGATTTCGCCGCCATGCCGCCCAGCCACGACGACGGACTCGGGGCCGCGCTGATTCTGCGCGGCACCGAAGGTTTCGACGCTGCCGTCGGGCCGCTGACCACAGCTCTCGAAACCGCTCGGCCATCGTGGCCGGCCGGGCTCGCCGCCGCTGAACTGTGGGACGACCAGGCGTGGCACCGATTGGTGAGCGAAGCGGCCGATCCCGGCGCCCTGCCGGATGTCTTGGCCGGAAGAGCACTGTTTTCGGTCCATACCGGCAATCTCACCGAGGCGGCCGCGCTGGACGACGAGGCTCGCACGATGAGCACGAAGCTGGGCCAGGCACCGCTGGAGCACGCGACTGTGCTCGTCGCCGCCTGGCGTGGTCAGAAGTTCGGCGGCCCGACCAGCCACGGACTCGCCCGCACGTGCGGCGAGCTGGCCACCGCGGTGGCGGGCAACGCCGTCGGCGACTACCCGCGGGCACTCGCCGCGGCACAGCATGTCGTCGGGCGCGACGAACTGGCGACGGCGGGCTGGGCGCTGGTCGAGCTGGTCGAAGCCGCCGTGGGCGCGGGCCGGCTCGACATCGCGACGACGGCGCTCGAGGTGCTCGTCGACCGCACCGACCGGTGCGGGACGGACTGGGCGCTCGGTGCCCAGGCCCGGTCCCGTGCGCTTGCGGCCGAAGGCCCCGAGGCCGAATGCCTGTACCTCGAAGCGATCGAACGGCTGGCCCGGACGAGGATCCGGCCGCTTCTGGCCCGCACTCGGCTCGGCTACGGGGAATGGCTGCGCCGGCAGGGACGCGACGAGGAAGCCGGTGAGCCGTTGCGCGCCGCGCACGATGAGTTCCTCCGCATGGGGGCTACGGCCTTCGCGGACCGCGCGTTGCTCGCGATCGGCGAACGCGAGAGCCCGGCGGTCACCACCTCGGCGCTGACCCGGCATGAACACCGGGTCGCCGCGCTCGCCCGCGGCGGCCTCACCAACTCGGAGATCGGCGCCGCGCTGTCGATCAGCCCCCGCACGGTCGAGTACCACCTGCGCAAGGTCTTCGCGAAGCTGCGCATCACGTCGCGAACCGAGCTGCACCTGGCCTTCACCGAGCACCAGCACGGAATCGAGGCCACCGCCCGATGAACGCAACGCTCCCCCTCGTCGGACGCGCCGCCGAACGCGCCCGGCTCCAGGACCTGCTGACCGGCGGCGGCGCGGTCGTGGTCCGCGGCGCGGCGGGACTCGGGAAAACGGCCTTGCTCACGCAGATCGCGAACGCGGCCGGCGAGCACCGGGTGGTGGACGTCCGCGGGATCGCCGCCGAAGCGGACCTGCCGTACGCCGCGCTGCACCTGCTGTGGTCGGCCCTGCCCGCCGAGCTCGCCCGGCTGCACGCGCACCGGCGCGAGGTGCTGGAACGGGCCGCCGGACTCCGCGCGGGTGCCGCGCCCGAACGGCTCCCCGTCTGCGTCGCCGTGGTGGAGCTGCTGGCGCTGGCGGCAGAAGAGCAGCCGGTGCTGTGCCTGATCGACGACGCGCAGTGGCTGGACGAGGCTTCGGCCTCCGTCCTCGCGGCCGTCGCCCGGCGGCTCGGGCCGGTGCCCGTCGCGCTGGTGTTCGCCGAACGCGGAGAGCGGTTCGCCGACCTGCCGAGTCTCAGCCTCGAACCCTTGGGCCATGCCGAGTCTCGCGAGCTCCTCAGGTCCGCGCCGGCCGCGCCGCTGGACGACGCCGTGCTCGACCGCGTCGTGGCGGAGGCCCGGGGAAATCCGCGGCTGCTGCTCGACGCCGTCCACCCGGCGGCCGGCCTCGCCGGCGGTTACGGCGTGGTTCCCTTGTCCTGTCCCGAAATCGCCGGCTCGTCGACAACGTTGACACCGGAAAGCAGGCTCCTGCTCATCCTCGCCTCCGCCGAACCGCTCGGCGAGCCCGTCCGGCTGTGGCAGGCGGCCACCGGGCTCGCGATCGGACCGGACGCGGCCGAGCCGCTCGAAACGGCCGGCCTCGTGTCGTTCGGCGCGTGGGTCACCTTCCGCGAACCCCGCCTGCGCCAATGCGTCTACGGCCTCGCGTCCGGTGCGGAACGCCGCCTGGTCCACGGCGCCCTCGCCCTCGCGACCGATTCGCAGCTCGAACCCGACCGGCGCGCGTGGCACCTCGCCCACGCGACGGTCGAGCCGGCCGAAGCCGTCGCCGATTCCCTGGCCCGCCTCGCCGACGAGGCCGGACGCCGGGGCGGGCTGCCGGCCGCGGCCGCCTTCCTGGAGCACGCCGCGCTGCGCACCGCCGACCCGCGGCTGCGCGCCGAGCGGGCCATCGCGGCGGCCGACGCGCACCACGCGGCCGGAGCCGTGGACGCGGCGGTCCGCCTGCTGGCGGTCGCGGAGCTGGGCTCCCCCGGCGTCGCCGCCCGGGCGCGGTCGAACCGGGTGCGCGCCCGCATGGCGTTCGACTCCGGCCGCGGCGGGCCCGCGGTCGGACGGCTGCTCACGTCGGCCCAGGACCTGGAGGTGTGCGAACCCCGACTCGCGAGGCCCGCGTACCTCGAAGCCCTGGGCGCCGCGATCTTCACCGGCCACGTCGACATCGTCCACGCTGTGCTCGCACGCCTGGCCACCCACCGGCCGACGAGCTCGGACCGGCTGCTCGAAGGCGTCGCGCAACGCTGCACCGCCGGCTACGCGGCCGCGGTCGAGCCACTCAAGCTCGCGCTGAAAACCCTCGACAACGACCACGAAGACGACGCCCGCTCCCGGCTGCTGGCCTGCCTCGTCGCACCGGACCTGTGGGACGACGACACCTGGCACGACCTCACCCGGCGGGAACTCGCCGGCGCGCGCGAGACGGGCGCCCGCACGATCCTGCCGTACGTCCTCACCCACCGCGCACTGGCCGAAGTCCACTTCGGACAATTCGCCGTCGCGGAGTCCTTGGTGGCCGAAGCGGAATCCCTCACCCGGCTCTCCGGCACCCCGTCGTTCCCGCACGCCGCCTGCGTGCTGGCCGCGTGGCGCGGGCACGAGCTGCCGACGTTCGCCGAGTCCTGCTTCGAAAACGGCGGTATGGCCCGCACCACCGCCCGCTACGCCACCGCCGTGCTCCGCAACGGCCTCACCGCGTACGCCGAAGCAGCCGACGCGACCCGCGACGTCCTCGACCGCGACGGCATCGAGCTCCAAGGCTGGTCCCTCGTCGAGCTCGTCGAAGGCGCCGTCCGCTCCGGCGACCTGACCGCCGCTGCGGCGGCGGCCGACCGCCTCTCCGAACGTGCCTGCCTCAGCGGCACCGAATGGGCCCTCGGCGTCGACGCGCGTTCCCGCGCGCTGCTTCGAGACGGCCAAGCAGCGGAAGACCTGTACACGGAAGCCATCGACCGCCTGGGCCGCTCCCGCATCACCCCGCACCTCGCGCGCGCCCGCCTGCTCTACGGCGAGTGGCTCCGCCGCCGCGGCAGGCGCGTCGACGCACGAGGCCCCCTGCGCGCCGCCCACGAGGCGTTCCTCGCCATGCGCGCCGAAGCCTTCGCCGCCCGCGCCATGCGCGAACTCCTCGCCACCGGCGAACGTGCGCGCCGCCGGGTGCCGGAAACCAGCTCCCAGCTGACGCCGCAGGAGCGCCGCATCGCCTCGCTCGCCCGCGACGGCCGCTCCAACCCCGAGATCGCCACCGCCCTGTCCATCAGCCCACGCACGGTCGAGTACCACCTGCACAAGGTGTTCACCAAACTGTCCATCACCACGCGCACCGAGCTGCACCTGGTCCTGGCCGTTTGTGCGGACGACTGAGAGCCCTATGCCAAGCGGTCTTCTCGTGGAGGGTGGTGAGGTCGGGGCTGCAGGGGGTGTGGTCGTGCCGGCAGCGCCAGGGCGGCAGTCGCCGATCTCGGGTCGGTCGCTCACTGAGGCGATCCGGGGCCGCAAGGCCCGTGGCGCACAGCCTTATGGCCGATCTGCACGTCCCGGGCCACCGGCCCCGGCCCTCAGCCAGGTCATCCCCCACAGGGTGAACTCGCTCAGCCCGGCAGACCCGGGGTGCGCGCAAGACGCATACGCCTGCCTGCCCCCAACGTCCACCCGTGAGCTCAGCCTTTGCGCAGGTCGGGTGCCGGCGCGCCCAGCAGGCCGAGGCGCGCGCGGTCCCACGCGGCGTGCATCGCGGCCTGGACCGACTGGGAGGTGTGGCCCAGCAGCCGCACGCCCACGCCGCACGCGGCCGGCAGCTCGGAGACGCCGGCGAGGACGTCCGGCACCCGGGCCAGGGCCTCGCGCAGCGCGGTCACAAGCTCGGCCGGCGGCATCCGGTCCGACACCACGTACAGGCTCGCCACGACCTGATACCCGCCCAGCGTCGCGGGTGAGGCGGGGTCGCCGGCACCGCCCGGGCGCAGGCGCAAGGTGTCGGTGAACAGCAGCGCGCCGTCGGGGGTGCGGGCTTCCAGCTCCGCCCAGTAGAGGTCGTAGACGTGGGCCTCGCCCCGCGCCACGCGGCCCGGGAGCAGGATCTCGCCGAGAATCACCGTCGCGTCGGGCGCGATGCTCACGGCCGTGCGCTGGAAGAGGCGCGAGCCGCGGAATGGGACGACCGGGTCGGGCAGGTACTCCAGCACCGCGCCGGCCCCGACGGTCAGGTTCACCAGTTGCGTCGCGTAGTTGTCGCGCGCACCGAAGACCTTGGTGGACGCCTGCGTCGTCAGGTGGACGGCCGAGCCGGGGGCGCAGTCGACGTCGATGCGGTAGCGGTCGCCCTGCACGAAGCCGTCGCCCTGCTGCTGCAGGAACACGAAGGCCATGTCCGGCCGCAGCGGGTCGAGGTGGATCGGGCGGTAGATGTGCAGCGGGGCGCGCTGGTACTGCCGGACGACCCGGGTGGTGCCACCGCGCGGGGCGAGCGCGAGGTCGAGCACGCCGAGCTTGCCGGGCGCCCCGACGCCGAGGCCGTCGCGGATGGGCCCGTCGAAGCCGAGCAGCTCCTCGGGCAACCGGGCCGGCGTGCACCACGCCGGGTCGTCGCGACGGGTCATCCCACTTCGGCTGCGGGCGCGAACCGGCCGATCACGTCGCGGACACGGCGGGTCACCTCGTCGAGCCCCTCACCGGTGAAGCAGTTGGTGAACACGAACGGGCGGCCTTCGCGCACGGCGCCGGCGTCGCGGTCCATCACCGCCAGATCGGACCGGACGAGGTCCGCCAGGTCGACCTTGTTGATCACCAGCAGGTCGGAGTGGGTCACGCCCGGGCCGCGCTTGCGCGGGATCTTGTCTCCCTGCGCCACGTCGATCACGAAGACGAAGTAGTCGGCCAGCGCCGCGCTGAACGTCAGCGTCAGGTTGTCACCGCCCGACTCGACGAGGACCACGTCCGCGTCGGGGTAGCGGTCGGTGAGCTCGGTGACGGCGTCGAGGTTCATGGTCGGGTCGTCGCGCACCGCGGTGTGCGGGCACGAACCGGTCTCCACGCCGACAACCCGCTCCGGCGCGAGCACGCCGGCCAGGGTGCGCCGCACGTGCAGGGCGTCTTCGCTGGTGAAGATGTCGTTGGTGACGACCAGCGGGCGGTGGCCGGCCGCGATCAGCATCGGCACCAAAGCCTCGATGAGCGCCGTCTTGCCTGACCCGACCGGGCCGCCGATGCCGATCCGGGCGATGCCGGGGGTGCGCACGGCGGAGAACTCCGCGTGGGAGTGCGAGTGGTCGTGCGAATGCGGGTGGGGCTCCATGGTTTTCCTTCCCTCAGCTGGCGAACAGCCGCAGTTGCGTTTCCTCGTGCCGCATCGCCGCCACGTCCGGCAGCGGCGTGCAGCTCGTGATGGCGTCGGGGTCCTTGTCCACGGCGCACATCGCCGCTTCGGCTGTGGCGGCCCGCACGTCGTGGAGCACGGCTTGCGCGGTGCTGTGGTCGGTGACGGCCAGCCGCACGCCCGCCGCGACCCAGGCCGCGGAGAACGCGAACAGCTCCCCCGCCACCGCCTCCAGCCGCGGCACACCCACCGACGCGCTCAGGATTCCCAGCACCACCGCGTGGTTGCCGGGCGACCGTCCTTTCGCGACACAGTCGGCGTAGTGCCGCAACGCCTCGGTCGGGAACACCGACCCGGCGATCCGCAGCAGCGCCCGCCCCGTGCGGGTGGACGTCTCCCGCGCCTCCCGCGCCAGCTTCACCGCGGTCAGCCGTTCGTCGGCTCGGGTCACGAACTCGAGGTCGAGGGAGTCCCCCGACGCCGTGGCGCGGTGGGCGCACGCCAGCGCCACCCCGTCCGACGGCGCCACCCCGAGCAGCAGCTGGTCCCGCAGCAGCGCCGAGAGCACCCGCGGGTCACTCGGCGTCGCCAGGAAACCAGACTGCACCAGGGTTTCCAGGCCGTAGGACAGCGTGTAGCGGCCGCTCGGGAACGCCGAATCGCTCAGCTGCAGCACGGACAGGAAGCCCGTGAGCCAGTCGGCGCCCCCGAGATACGGCGGCATCAGCAGATCCCGATCATCGGACAGGCGCGCACATCAGACGATCCCGCCCGTCAGACGATGTAGTACAGCTGCGACATGGACACCTCGTCGACCGCGGCCACCACGGCCGGCTCACCGTCCACAGTGACCTGGTACGTCTCGGGGTCCACCGCGATGTCGGGCGTGAGCTCGTTGCGCACCATCTGCGCCTTGCCCACCGTCCGGCATCCGCGCACAGCCTCGGTCCACCGGTCGATCCCGAGCCGCTCGAACAGCTTGCTCTCCTGCGCCGCCCGCGAAAGGAACGTGATCGACGTGCGCCCCACCGCCTTGCCGAGCCCGGCGAACATCGGCTGCAGCAGCACCGGTTCCGGCGTCGGGATGGACGCGTTGGCGTCACCCATCACCGACCACGCGACGAACCCGCCCTTGAGCACGTACTTGGGCTTGACACCGAAGGTGTTCGTCGGCCACAGCACGATGTCGGCGAGCTTGCCCGGCTCCAGCGAGCCCACGACGTGGCCGATGCCGTGCGCCAGCGCCGGGTTGATCGTGAGCTTCGCGAGGTACCGCAGGATCCGCTGGTTGTCGTCGCCCGCGGCCTCCCCGGGCAGGCTGCCGGTGAGCTTCTTCATCTTGTCCGCGGTGCGCCAGCACGTCGTGACGGTGTCGCCGATGCGCCCCATGGCCTGCGCGTCCGAGGAGTACATGCTCAGCACCCCTCGGTCGTGCAGCACGTCCTCGGCCGCCTCGGTCTCGGCGCGGATCCGCGACTGCGCGAACGCGACGTCCTCGGGGTTGTCGGGGTTGAGGTGGTGCGTCACGATCGTCATGTAGAACAGGTTGTCCGTCGTGTCCGTGGTGTAGGGACGCGTCGGATTGGTCGAGGACGGCAGCACGTTGGGCAGCGACGCGATCGCCATCATGTCCGGCGCGTGGCCGCCGCCGGCGCCCTCGGTGTGGTAGCTGTGGATCGTCCGGCCGTCGATCGCGTCGAGCGTGTCGGCCAGGTAGCCACTTTCGTTGAGGGTGTCGGCGTGCAGCGCCACCTGCACGTCGTACTCGTCGGCGACCGACAGCGCGCAGTCCAGCGCCGCCGGGGTGGCGCCCCAGTCCTCGTGGACCTTCAGCCCGCAGGCGCCGGCCTCCACCTGCTCGCGCAGGCCTTCCGGGCGGCTGCTGTTGCCCTTGCCCATCAGGCCGATGTTGACCGGCAGCGCGGCCGTCGCCTCGAACATCCGGGCCAGGTTCCACGGACCGGGCGTGCAGGTCGTGCCCTTGGACCCGTCGGCCGGCCCGGTCCCGCCGCCCAGCAGCGTGGTGACGCCACTGGCGAGCGCGTGCGGGATCTGGGCCGGCGTCAGGAAGTGCACGTGGGTGTCGATGGCCCCGGCGGTGGCGACGAGGCCCTCGCCGGAGATCACCTCCGTGCCCGGCCCGATCACCAGCCTGGGCGACACCCCGTCCTGCACGTACGGGTTGCCGGCCTGGCCGATGCCGGCGATCAGCCCGTCCTTCACACCGATGTCCGCCTTGAGGATGCCGAGCACGGCGTCCAACACGATCACCGAGGTGATCACGAGATCCAGGGCGCCGTCGGCGTTGCGCACGCCGGGTGCCTGCGCCATCCCGTCCCGAATGGACTTGCCGCCGCCGTAGATCGCTTCCTCACCTGGGAGGATGAGACTGCGTTCCACCCGGGCGAGCAGCTCGGTGTCGGCCAGGCGGAAGCGGTCGCCCGCCGTCGGTCCGTAGAGCGACGCGTAATGACGCCGCGAAACCGTCGTCACGACTGCTCCCCCGTTCCCGTGAAGCCGCGCTCGGCGGCCCGCGCCTGGGCCCGGGCCGCCGCTCCGCGAACCGCGAAACCACCGTCGAGCAGACCGCTGAAGCCGACGACCCGCCCGGCACCGCCGAACTCCACGAGCTCGACGTCGCGTTCGTCGCCGGGCTCGAAGCGGATCGATTGCCCCGAGGGCACGTTGAGCCGCATGCCCAGCGTCGCCGGGCGGTCGAAGTCCAGCACCCGGTTCACCTCGAAGAAGTGGAAGTGCGAACCGATCTGGATCGGCCGGTCACCGGTGTTGCGCACCGGCAGGCGCGCGGTGCGCCGGCCGGCGTTGAGCTCGATCGGCTCGTCGGCCAGCAGCCACTCGCCTGGAATCATCCTGTGCTCCTACGGAATCGGGTTGGCCACGGCCACGAGCTGCGTACCCGTGCGGAACGTGGCCTCGACCTGCACCACGTTCACCATCTCCGGCACGCCGGACAGCACGTCCTCACGGGTGAGCACCTGCTTGCCCAGCTCGGTCACCTCCGCCACCGACCGGCCGTCCCGGGCCGCCTCCAGCAGCGCCTCGGTGATCAGCGCGATTGACTCCGGGAAGTTGAGCTTCAGACCGCGGTCCTTGCGCCGCCGAGCCAGCTCGGCCACCTGGTAGATCACCAGCTTCTCGATTTCCCGGGGGCTGAGCATCAGCGACGACAATGTCGCCTCGATGCGCGCCTGGCCGGCCTCACCCGCCGTCACGCTCAGAACCCGGCCAGGCCCTGCGGGCTGTTGTACGGGATCTCCGCGGCGGTGACCTCGACGAGCGAACCGTCGGACTGCACCGCGTAGCCCACGAGCTTCGAGGCGTTGGCATAGATCTGGTACAGGTGGGTGCCGTCCGGGGTCAGCCAGTTGTCGCTCGGGCCGCTGCTGACGGTGCCGTTGAGCGCGCGGAAGGTGCCGTCGCCGGGAACCTTCGGGCAGGCGTTGTCGTGCACCAGCGAGACGACGTCGCCGTCGATGCGGAAGCAGGAGATGTTGCTGTAGCCGAAGTTCGTGGCGAAGATCCACTTGTCGTCGGGCGAAACCGCGAGCCAGCACAGCTCCGAGGGCAGGCCCGCGCTGGTGTCGATCTTCACGACCGGTCCGGTGCCGATCTGGCCGCGGTCGTCGAGCTTGGCCAGCGCGACCCCGTCGGCCACGGCGTAGCCGATCACGAAGTGGTCGGGGCGGTGGTGCAGGAACGCGGGGTAGAACGGCGAACCGCCACCGCCGTCCTGGAACATGCCCTCGCCCAGCGAACCGTCGTGCTGCAGCGGGAAGACGATGATGCCGTCGGGGTCGGGGGCGTTGGACGCGACCGACTTCTTCGAGCCGTCCGGCTGGTCGGCCCACAGGATCGGCGAACCGTCCGGGTTGGCCGCGGCCGGCTGGTCGAACGTGGTGCCGACGACGAGGAACCGCTCGTCCGGCGAGAGCACGACCATCGTGGACACGCGCAGCGGCTTGTCCGGCGTGTTCACGGTGTAGCCTTCGGGCCGCGCGGTGAGCCGGCCTTCGGGGTCCACGGTCATCAGCCGCACGTGGTCGGGGCCGAACGAGTGCAGCACGTACAGCGTGCTGGTGGCCGGCGAGAACGCCAGCGACTTCGCGGTGCCGCTGCGGCCGGCCACGATGTTGCCGGTGCGCTTCACGTCGAGCAGCGTCAGCTTGCCGTCGCTGCCGACGGAGAAGCTGGAGACGGAGTTGTCGCCGCCGTTGGTGGCGAACAGGAACTGCTGGTCCGCCGTGAGGATCACGCTGCCCGCCGCCTCGAAGGCGTTCGGCGCGCTCTCCTGACCGCTGATCGGCTTGTACACCCCGGACCCGCCACCCCCGGTGGGCACGCGCTCCACCTCGGTGAGGGCGCCGTCGGCCCCTCGAGCGTAGTGGATGATCGCGTTCCTGACCTCGTTGGTCTGGAGGTAGAGGTGGCCGGCGGCCTGCATACCTGGCATGTGGGTTCTCCGTTTCCGGTCGTCGCGTGAGAGCCTGCCCGCGCGGCGCCCGCGTCGCGTCCGGGTGCACCCGGGCCCGACCCCCCAGTGCGTTGTGGTGGCGGGAAAAGAAAAGCCCCACACCATCCTTTGTGGACGATATGGGGCGTTTCTGCGTGTGGCGGCTACTTCTCGTCGCTCCGGACCACCGTGGAGATCACATCGTTGAACGCCTCCGTCGACGACGGGTGCGTGTAGATCGCCTCGCCCAGCTGCGCGGCCTTGATGCCGTGGCGCATCGCCTGCGCCACGGTGTTGATCAGCTCCTGTGCGTCGACACTCAGCAGCGAGGCGCCGAGGATCTCGTCGGTGTCGAGGTCGATCACGAACTTCATCACGCCGCGCGTCTCGTCGACGACGTAGGCGCGCGGCATCGCGATGATCTCCGCGACCGGTTGGCTCGAGACCTTGATCCGGTGGCCCGCGTCACGCGCCTCACGCTCGGTGAGGCCGACCATCGCCAACGGCGGGGTCATGAACAGCGTCCGCGGCACGGCGACGCGGTCGGTCGTGGTGCGCTTGCCCTCGCCGCGCAGCTGATCTAGCACGATGCGGCTGTCGTCGAGGGAGACGTAGGTGAACTGCGGCCCGCCGTTGACGTCGCCGAGCGCGAAGATGTGCGGCTGGCTGGTGCGCAGGTGCTCGTCGACCTCCACGGCGCCCCGGGCGGTCACGCGGACGCCCGCCGCGGCGAGGCCGAGGCCCTCGGTGGCCGGTTTGCGGCCGGCGGCGGACAAGACCGCGTCCACGGCCAGGGTGCGCTCGCGGCCGTCGTGCATGTACTGCACGATCGCCTCGCCGTCGCCGTCCTCGACGCCCGTGACATTGGCGCCGGTGACGATCTCGATGCCCTCGTCGACGAGGATCTTCTCGGCCACGGCCTGCACGTCGTCGTCGAGGTGGTCGAGAATGCGCGCTGTCGACTCGAAGAGCGTGACCTCGGAGCCGAACTGCCGGTAGATGGCGGCGAACTCGATGCCGAGGTAGCCGCCGCCGACGATCGCCAGCCGCTTCGGCAGCTCGGTGCGGTGGATGAGGTCGGTGCTGGTGACCAGGTACTTGCTCTCGCGCAGGCCCGGCAGGTCGGGGATCACGGGCGTGGAGCCGGTGTTGATGAGGATGTGCTCGGCCCGGACGGTGACGGGGCCGTCGGCGGTGTCCACGAGGACGGTGTCGGGGCTGGTGAACACGGCGTGCCCGGTGAGGACCGACGCCGTCTCGAGGCCGTCCATCCCGTCGAAGTTGCCCTTGTTGAACAGCGAGGTGATCGCGTGCACCTCGCCCACGGCCCGCTCGTACCACTCCTGCGGCGAGTCGGACGGGCGGCGGTTGCGGGAGCGGTGCACCAGCGCCTTGGTGGGCACGCAGCCGACGTTCGGGCAGGTGCCGCCGTACATCTCCGGCGACTGCTCGACGACGATGACCCGCTTCCCGAGCCGGGCCATGGTACCGGCGGTGATCTTGCCGCCCTTGCCGAAGCCGACCACGAGGAGGTCGGCTTGGAGCGAATTTTCGACGGTTTCCATGATTGAAGGCCCTTTGCGCACGAGTGTGGACAACGCGGTACGGGCCGACCCTGCCCCGGTGGGCGGCGCCGTCGCATCGAGGAACACCCGAGCCGGCGACCCCAGTGGGCCGCGGGGTTTTCACGGACCAGGCCCGGAATGGCCGGTTTTCGGTGGCCATCCCGGGCGTGGGGTCAGCTCACGTCGATGCCCGCGGGGCTGCCGAGCGCGCTGAAGTCGCTCGGCGCGTGGTCGCCGTTCACGGTCTGGGGCAGGCCGCCGAACTCACCGATCTTGGTGAGCTCGCCGTTCGCGCCGATCGACCAGGCGGCGAGCTTGCCGGAGCCGGGCAGGACGTTGTAGAGGTTCTTCCCGTCCGGGCTCACGCCCAGGTCGAGCGGGGTGCTGCCCTGGCTGTTCGCCGACTTGTCCGTGGTGCCGGCCACCTCGTGCAGGAGGGTGAGGCTGCCGTCGGGGTTCACCTTCCAGCTGGAGATGGTGCCGGAGGTGTAGTTGGAGCCGAAGGCGTACTTGCCGTTGTTGACGACCCAGCAGGTGTCGATCTGGTGGTCGGCCACGGCCGTGCTGATCGGGGTCAAGTGCCCGTCGCGGCCGAGGCGGTAGCTGCCCGCCGCGCCGGTCGGGTGCCCGTCCTCCACGCCGCCGCCGACGAACTCGGCGAGGTCGACATTGCCCGCCTTGTCGAAGGAGAACCCGAACGGGCCGCGGTTATCGAAGTCGGTGCGGACGAAGTCCTTGCTGGGCCGTCCCGCACCGTCGACGCCGAAGGTGAGCACGCGGCCCGGCCCGGTCGGGTTGGCGCCCGGGATCACGTCGTTGGTGGGGCCGTCCTTGATGGACACCAGCAGGTGCTGCCCGTCCGGGCTGAACGCGACCTGCGTCGGGTCCTTCAGCGCGTCGGGCGCGAAGCGGTCCTGAGCGGCCTTCAGCTGCCGGGTCGAGCCGGCGATCGGAGTGAGCCGGCCGTCGAGCCCGAGCCGGAAGCCGGTGATGCTGCCCTGGCCCGCAGCGTTGAGGACGTAAACGACGTTTCCGTGCTGCGTGACGCTGTTCGGGAAACGCTGCGAAGAAGAACCGTCGCCGGTCGGTACGACGTCGACCACCTGCAGGCGATCCGGCAGAATCCGCAACACGGAAAGGGTGTTGCTCCCGGCATTGGTCACCAGCAGGAAACGGTGGTCGGCGGTGAGCCGGACCGAATTGCCCGAACCGAGGCCGTCACCCGCGAAGCGCTGACCCGGACCCGACCCCTGACCACCGGTGGCGAACGTGCCGACCAGCGTCAGCTTGCCGTCGCTTGCGCGGTGGTAGTAGGCGATCTGGTTGCCCGGCTCACTCGGGTCGCTGCTGTTGTTGTGGTTGGTGCCCACGAAAACCGACCCCGGCCGGGTCCAGTCCGCGGCCGGCGACGCCGCCGCGGTGCCCCCCGCGAACACCGCGGCGAACGGCACCAGCACCGCGGCCGCCAGCGCGGTGCGAACCGCCCTGCGCGACGAAGACTTGCTCATGAATCGTTCCTCCCTTTACTCACGTCACGGGAATTTTCCGACGTGGCTGAGCACGACCCTAAGGGTGATCGGAAACGTGACGGAAGGGCGCGAAAGGAACAGTAATATATTACTGATCTACTACGAGTTATCGAGGGTTGATTTGTGCGGATATCCAATTCTTACCCGCCGGGGTCGCGCCGTAATCGACGGGTAAGAATTGTTTCCTCAGCGCGGGGTCCGCAGCTGCCCGTCGATCCGGCGCGGCAGGGGTGCCGCGGGGTGGTCGGCGAGGTCGTCAGGCAGCAGGTGCGCGGGGGCGTTCTGCCAGGCCAGGGGCCGGAGGAACCGGCGGACCGCCGTGGCGCCGACGGAGGTGTGGAGGCTGTTGGTCGCCGGCCACGGGCCGCCGTGGTGCTGGGCCCAGCTCACCGCCACGCCGGTCGGGTAGCCGTTGAACACCAGGCGGCCGACGCGCCGACTGAGCTCGGTGACCAGGTCCTTCGGGGCCTCGTCCGCGCCGAGGTGCAGCGTGGCGGTGAGCGACGCGGGCGCCTGGTCGACGACGGCGAGCAGCTCGGCTTGGCTCCGGTACCGCACGATCACGGCGGCGGGGCCGAAGTACTCCGCGAACGCCTCGGCGGGGATCCCGTCGGCATCCACAGTGGTCAGAAGCGGAGCCACCCCATACCCGCCGCCGGGTTTCGGTCCACTGGCCACTTCGGACACTTCCTTCGCACGGACGAGCTCGGCGGTGTCGCTGAGGTACGCCTGGTGGATTCGCCGGTTGAGCAACGGCACGACTTCCGCCTTGCCGAGTGCTTCGGCCGCAGCGGCCACCACGGCGTCGCCGTCGGCACCCGCCGGCACCAGCACGAGCCCGGGCTTCGTGCACAGCTGCCCCGCCGACCCGGTGACCGACGCGACGAGGCCCACCCCGATTTCGGCGCCCCTCTCGCGCGCCGCGGCAGCGGTGACGACCAGCGGGTTGAGGCTGGACAGCTCACCGTAGAACGGGATCGGTTCCGCGCGGCCGTGGATGAGGTCCAGCAGCGCCCGGCCGCCGGACAGCGAGCCCGTGAACCCGACCGCTTTGATCGTGGGATCGGTCACGAGGCTCTCACCCGCCGCCCGCCCGAAGACCAGCCCGAGCGCGCCGGCCGGCGCCCCCGCCGCGACGAGCGCCTCCCTCAGGACCTCGTGGATGAGCCGCGAAGTCCCGGGGTGCGAGCCGTGCGCCTTGACCACCACGGGGTTTCCCGCCGCCAGGGCCGACGCCGTGTCCCCGCCGGGTACCGAGAACGCCAGCGGGAAGTTGCTCGCCCCGAACACCGCGACTGGCCCGATCGGCACCAGCATCCGCCGCAGGTCCGGCCGCGGCCCCATCGGCGTCGGCCCGGCCGGGTCGAGGGTCGCCTCCACGTAGCCGCCGTCCTCCACGACGCCGGCGAAGAACTCCAACTGGTAACACGTTCGGGTCAGCTCCCCGCCGAGCCGCGGCGCACCCAGCGCCGTCTCGGCGTCGGCGACCGAGACGATCTGCTCGCGCGCGGCTTCGAGCGCCCGCGCGAGCGCACGCAGCAGGTTTGCCCGCCCTCGCCGGCCCAGCGCCTCCAGCCCCGGCGCCGCCGCGGCCGCCTCCGCCACGATCGCGCGCACTTCCTCCGCGTTGTTCTCCACCGCGCCGGCCTCCAGCGCCTCACCGGTCCACGGATCGACTCCGGCGACCGGCCGGTTTTCCAGGGTTGTCACAGTTCTCTCCGAATCAGGTACGAGGCAGCGCGGCGACGGTCTCGGTGTCCACACCCACCGCGCCCAGGTGCGTAGCGCCACCGGGGGTGCCGAGCGGGGTTTCCCGGCCTTGCAGCACTTCGGTGAAGAACCCGGCATTGTCAGCCGTGTTCCACTGCGCGTCGGTGCCGGCGAGCATCCGGTCGGCGAGCGCCGCGCCCGTCGGGCAGGCCTGTTCGCAAGCGCCGCAGTCGATGCATTCCACGGGGTTGATGTACATCTTGCGGTCGCCTTCGTAGATGCAGTCGACCGGGCATTCCTCGGTGCACGCGCGGTCGAGGATGTCGACGCAGGCGTCGGTGATGACGTAGGCCATGGCCGGGGTCCTCTCGGGTCAGGCGGGGACTCGCAGGGGCCGGGCGGCGATCGCCGGGCCGTCGGTGGAGTGCCCCGGGAAGGGGGAGGCGGCCGGGTCGAGGTGGACGGCCGCGTGGTTCACGGCGGTGGCCGCCTCGCCGAAGCCGACCGCGATGAGCGGGACCCGGCCGTCGTAGGTGCAGATGTCTCCGGCGGCGAAGACGCCGGGCCGCGACGTGCGCATGGCTGCGTCGACCACGATCTTGCGGTCGTGCGTCGCCAGGTCCCACTGCAGCAGCGGGCCCGGGTTCGCGACGAACCCCAGCGCCGCCACGACGTAGTCGCACGGCACCTGGGTCGTCTCGCCGCTCACCGTGTCGCGCAGGGTCGCGCGCGTGATCCGGGCGTCGCCGTCGAGGCGTTCGACGGTCGCGTTCGTGCGCACGGTCGCCGGGCCGGCCAGTACCTGGCCCACGGTGTGCAGGTGCGCGCGGAAGGTGTCGCGGCGGTGCACGAGCGTGACGTCCGCGGTGTGCTGCAACGTCTCGGCCCAGTCGAGCGCCGAGTCGCCGCCGCCGACCACGAGCACGCGGCCGCCGGCCAGCTCGGCCGGATCGCGGACGAAGTAGCTGAGCCCGCGGCCCAGGAACTCTTCGCCGCACGGCAGCTTGCGCGGTGAGAACGTGCCGATCCCACCCGTGACCACGATCGCGCCGGCCTCCAGCACAGCACCATCGTCGAAGCCCAGCCGCAGCCGCCCGTCCGCCAGGTCGTCCAGCGCCGTCGCCCGGTGCCCGAGCAGCATCCGCGGCGAGAACTGGTCGAGCTGCTCCACCAGTCCGCGGACGAGATCACGGCCCTTCACCGCAGGGAACCCGGCGACGTCCCGGATCAGCTTTTCCGGGTACAGCGCGGTGATCTGCCCGCCGGGCTCCGGCAGCGCGTCGACGACCGCCACCGACAGCCCGCGCATCCCCGCGTACACGGCCGCGAACAGCCCCGCGGGCCCGGCGCCGACGACCGCGACGTCGCAGCGCGTCACCGCTGCTCCGCGTCGTAGACCGCGAAGACCTTGTTGGACACGAAAATGTTCGACGCCACGAAGCTCGTCCAGCTCGGCGCGCGGCCCAGCTCCCGCATGGCGCCGAGCAACGCCCACCAGTTCAGCAGCTCCTGCTGGCCGGCCTTCTCAGCGTCCGCGAGCGTCGTGTTCTCCCACACCGGATAGTCCGCGGCGACGAGCGCGTCGTACATCTTCTCGTCGGCCGCGGAATCGGGGAACAGCCGCATCGTCGAGTCCACGAGGAAGCTGTGCGACCAGCTGGAGCTGGCGACGATCGCGACCCGGTACGGGCTGTCCGCGCAGATCCGCGCGACCGCCGCGCCGACGTCCATGATCCGGGCCGGCGAGGGCGACGGCGGGTCGAGCTCGCGCTCCACACCGAGTGGGCTGATGTTGCCCTGGAAGCTGATCACCTTGCGGCCGTAGCAGTTCAAGGGAAACGTGACCACCGGGTAGTCGAACCCCTCGCGGTCGTAGTCCAGGTACAGCACCGTGTTCAAGAACGCGTGCGCGAGACCCGGGTGGTGCAGCGGCTCGTACGAGTACGGCACGTCGATGTGGCGCGCCAGCAGCCCTTCCACCAGGTGGCGGGCGAACGGCCGGTGGCCGCGGATGAGGCGCTCGGTGTTCTCGCCCTCGCCCCAGACGTTGGGCTTGCCCTTCATGTTCGACGACTCGTCGGCGTGGCGCCACGGGTGCACCGTGAGGTCGTCGTAGATCTGCACGGCGTACGGCGGCACGAGGTCCTCGCGGAAGTTCTCGTACTGGTCGTCGCCCCAGATCAGCACGACGTCCGGCTGGAACTCGTCCAGCGCGGCGCGCGTGCGGCGGAAGCCCTCCAGCAAGGCCGCGCGGTGCGCCTTCCCGGCCGCGACACCTTCGTCTTCGGCCCATTCCCGGCGGGCCCGCTCGGGCCACGACGCCGGGTCGCGCAGTTCGGCGGGCAGCTTCGGGTCCGCGAGCGCGCCGCGGAACACCCGCGTCAGGTTGTCGTCGGTGCCGCTCAGCGGCGGGTAGTGGGTGACCCCGAGACCCAGTACTTCGGCCATGGTTCCTCCTCGTCGTCGAGTGGGTGGTGACGTCCAGTCTCGGAACCGGCGGGACCTCCGGCCACGCTTCGGACCGGCGAGTGGACCGGTCGGACTCATCGACGGCCGCCGGCCGCGACGATGAGGAAGTGACCGAGACGATCGAAACCCCCGCCCTCGCGCAAGTGCTGCACCGGGCCCGCACCGAGCGCACGCTCCTCGACGCGGCAACGGAAGCGACCACGCTGTCGCTGGACAGCGCGTACGAAATCCAGGACGACCTCACTCGCCTGCGCCTCGCCGAAGGACGCTGCGCCATCGGCTACAAGCTCGGCTACACCTCCGCCGCGATGCGCCGGCAGATGGGCGTCACCGCGCCCAACCACGGGCCGCTGCTCGACGACATGGTGCTGCGCGTCGGCGCGCGAGCCACCGGTTTCCTGCATCCCCGCGTCGAGCCGGAGATCGGCGTCGTCCTGGGCCGCGATCTGGCCGGGCCGGGGCTCGCGCTGCACGAGGTCGCCGACGCGATCGCCGAGGTGCGCGTGTGCCTCGAGGTCGTCGACTCGATCTGGCGTGACTACCGGTTCACCGCCGAACAGAACACCGCCGACGGCTCCTCGGCCGCTGGAGTCGTGCTGGGACCGGTGCTCGACGTGGATCCGCTGCACGCCCACCGGGTCACCGTCGAGCTGCACGAGGACAACGCCCTCGTCGCGACCGCGACGTCCGCGGCGGCCGCCGGACATCCGCTGCACGGAGTCGCGTGGCTGGCCGCGCAGCTGGCCGCGCGCGGAAGCGGCTTGAAGAAGGACGAACTGATCATCACCGGCGGCCTCACCTCCGCCGTGCCGCTGCGAGCCGGGGGCACGATCATGGCCCGCTTCGGCGGCACCACCACCGTGAGCGTCCGCAGGCCGGCCGGCGAAACCGACGCGTGAACCCGCGGGGTCAGTGCAGCGGATAGCCCAGGAGACGGCTGATGCTCAGGGCGGCGGTCCGCACCGCCGCCCCCAGCCGCGCCGGCTGCAGGCGGTGCGCGGGCCCCGTCACGGAAAGCCCAGCGACGGCTCGGTGGCCGTCGCGCCCGACGTAGCTCTCCACCACGATCGGCGCCGCGACGCACGCGATGCCCCGCGTGCCCTCTTCCCGGTCGTAGGCGATGCCGGAGTCGTGGATTTTCGCCAGCTCCCGCAGGAAGTGCCGCGGATCGGTGATCGTGGTGCCGGTCCGCGCCGGCATGGGCGCGGACGTCACGCGTTCGACCGCGGATTCGTCGCTGAACGCGAGAATCGCCTTGCCCAGGCCCGTGCAGTACGCGGGCAACCGCGTACCGACCGCCGAGGGCACCGAGGCGCTGTGCTGGCCGGTGAGCTTCTCGACGTACACGATGTCCGTGTCGTCGAGCACGCCGAGCTGCACGACCTCACCCGTCGCGGTCAGCAGGTCGGCCATGAACGGCAACGCGGTCGCCCGAAGCCGCCGCGAAGCCGGCACGTGCTGGCCCAGCTCGAACAGGTGCAGCCCGAGCCGGTAGCCGTACGCGCCGCGCTCGAGCATCCGGTGCGCCACGAGGTCCAGTGCCAGCCGGTGCACGGTCGCCTTCTTCAGCCCGGTCCGCCGCGCGAGCTCACTGAGCCCCACCTCGCCGGGTGAGGTCGCGACGGTGTCGAGAATGAGCAGCATCCGGTCCCCCACCGACCGGTGCTGCTCCGTCTCCTCGGCACTGATGCGCATCCGGCCACGATATCCGTTCTCGGCCGTCAGGCCGGATTTGTTCGGGTGAGGTCAACGCGTGGTGGCGCTCCGACTACGCAGTGCCGAATCAAGCGCTGCCGGATCAAACGCCGCCGGACCACACTGCCGAATCATCCAGTGCCCGATCAAACGGTGCCGAGCAGATCCCGCCACCGACGCCAGAACGCACGCTGCTGGACTTCGTCGGACGCGACGAACGGTCCATCCGTGGCTTCCTTGTGGATCCCCCGCGAAATGTCCGACCACGGCGACTCGGCCGCGACGGCGAACCCCTCCTGGCAGGACTCGCACGCCTCCATGTCGTCCGGCGTCGCCAGCCCACCCGGCCCCTGGAAGGTCACGTACGAGTCCAGCCGCCGCGCCCGCACCGACTCCGGCTCGCCCTTCGTCGCCATCGTCCACTGCGCCACCAGCGTGCGCCCGGCCGCGGTGGGCGTGATCGTGCGGACGACGATCCCCATGATGTCGTTGATCACGAGGTTGGGGAAGATCAGCAGGTTCCGGTCGGTCGTCGCGATCCGGCGCGCGCGGTCGGCACCGAACTCTTCTTCGAGCCGAGCCCGCTGCCCCTCGATGTACTCGCGGTTCTCCTCCCCCATCGCCGGCGTCCACCGCGCGACCGGGCGGGCCCACGGACCCTCGACGGTGATCACCGCGTGCCCGTTTCCGAGATCCTTCGCCTCGGTCGCCTTGCGCGGGTCGAGGTAGGAGTCCTCAGTGGACTTCAGGTAGTCGAAGTACGTGCGGTGCAAGGGGATCAGGTGGTAGCCGTCGAGACTGTTCTCCACGAACAGCTTCCAGTTCGCCTCCATCGAGTACTCGTGCACACCGTCGACCACCTCCATGTCCGGCGACTGGTCGGCCACCAGGTCCAGGTAGTCGCGGGCTTCGCCGAGGTACTCCGGCAACGTCACAGCGTCGGGATCGAAGCAGCAGAAGACGAACCCGCGGTACTCCTCCACGCGCGGCGGGGAGTTCAGGCTGAAGCGGGAACGGTCGAAGTCGGGGCCGTAGCCGTCGACGTCGGGCAGTGCGGTCAGCCGGCCGTCGTTGGCGTAGGTCCACGCGTGGTAGAAGCACGACATTCCACGCGCGTTACCTTCGGGCACGCGGCACAGCTGGGCGCCGCGGTGCCGGCACGCGTTGAGGAACACCCGCACCTCGCCGTCGCCGCCGCGCCACAGCACGAGCGGACGCCCGGCCACCGTGCGGGCGCGGAAATCGCCCGGGTTCGGCACCTCCGAGACGTGTCCGACGTAGAGCCAGCACTTGTCGAAGATGGCGCGGCGTTCCCGCGCGAGCACGCCCTCGTCGACGAGCGCGGCCCGGTCGACGCGGAAGAGCCCGTCGGCGGGGCGGTCGTCGACCAGCGTGGTGGACGGGGGTGCGATCGGTTCGGAGGTCATCGTCTCCAGCTCCTTTGCCGGGAGTTCGGTCAGGTGAGCGCGGTGAGCAGCGCCGCGGGGTTGGTCTCGCGCACGGCCTTCGCGAACCCCGCGGGCAGCGCCGGGTCATCGAGGAACGCGAGCGGGTCCGTCGGCATGAACGGGTGGTCCGTGCCGAGCACGATCCGATCCGCGCCGACGGTCTCTGCGAGGTGGCGCACCAGGTCGGCGTCGAACAGCAGCGGGTCGAACCACAGGCGGCGCGCGGAGTCCACAGCGGACTCGGGCATCAGCTCCCGCAGTGCCGGGGTGATTCCGCGCAGGTAGTCGATCCTCGGCAGCTCGGTGATCAGGGCACCGCCGCCGTGGCTGGCCAGCAGCCGCAGCCCGGGCCGCGCGGCCAGCGCGCCCGTGACGATCAGGCCGCCGAGCGCCGTGCCGATGCCCGCGGGGAACAGCACCCCGTTGGCGGCCATCGGGTGCGGGTAGTCCGCGACCGCCGCTCCCCCGGCCGCGTGCACGAACACGAGCAGCCCCAGCCGTTCGGCCTCGTCGAGGAACCCGGCCCACGCCGGCGCGTGCAGGGGCGCCGTCGGCGGGTTCGAGGGCACCTCGACGCCGAGCAGACCGGCGTCGGCGATCTCGGTGAGCAGATCTGCCGCGGCGTCGGGATCCTGCAACGGAACGACACCCAGTCCGGTGAAGAACCCGTTGTGCTGTCCCACTTCGTTCGCGAGCCAAGCGTTGAAGGCCTGCGCGTAGGCGAGGCCTTCGCCGGGCGAGGCCCACGGCGCGAGCAGCTCGGGCATGGCGGACAGCATTTGGCCGGTCCCGCCCGCGGCTTCGGCGGCGGTGCGGCGGGCGTCGAGATCCCAGGCGACGCGGTGCACCGTCCGGAACGGCTTACCGGACACCGAAACGACCCCGGTTCCGGTGTCGAGCCGGGCCCAGCGCGAGTCGGCCGAGGTGATGAAGGGCGTCTCCCGAGGCACCACGTGGGTGTGCAGGTCGAGCATGGTCACGCTCCCGTCACAGGATGATCGACACGGTGCCGCCCGCCTCGACGATGCCGTGGTCGAGGGTCGCGACCCGTTCGCGGACGAGGAACCCGGCGCCGTCTTCGACCAGCACGTGGCGGTAGGTGCCGAGGAAGTGGTCGAGCTGGCCGAGCCGCGTGCGCATCACGTGGAAGTTGGCGCGCGCCACCACCGTGTCGTCGAGGGGTTCGGCCCGGATGTTGGTGACCAGCCGGCGCGTGCGCGAATGCGGGCTTTCGGCGTGCGCGTGCTTGCTCTTCAACCGGGTCACGCGCCCACCGAGGCGGGTGTGGTCGTCGTGGATCACCTGGAGCGTGCGGCGCGGGTCGAGGTGGTCGGAGCCCGGCGACGGAATGCGGTACTCGATCCGCCGGTGCATCAGCGCGAACCACTCGTCGAGCCGCCACTCGTCGAGCAGCGCGGCTTCCCGGTAGAGGAACTGTTCGACGCGGTGGTGCAGGTCGGGCGTGGTGACGGCGGCGGTCATCGGACCTCCGATCTCGAAGCGAGGGTGACGAGCAGGTCGGCCAGCTCGCCGGGGGCGGACAGGAACGGGCTGTGGGAGGTGTCGAGCCAGGTCACTTCGGCGCCGAGCCGGTCCTTCACGGTGCGTTCGGCCCATTCCCCGGAGACGGCCCGATCGGCGCGGCAGCCGACGTAGTGCATCGGCAGCTCGGGAAACGCCTGCAGGGGCGTGACTTCCGTGATCGGGGCCGGCGACTGGGGCCGGAGCCTGGCCGCGGCCGCGGCGGCCGTCTCGGGTGGACAGTCGTGGAAGAACAGCTCGGCCGCGACCGACGCCGGCCACACCGTTCGCCCGTGCTCGTCGCGTTCCTGCTTCGGCAATCCGTTGTCGTAGAACCACTCGGCCATCGGGCGTCCGAGCGTCAGCTGGTCTCGCCACGACCGGCCCGGCTCGGGCAGCAACGACGCCAGGAAGACGAGCGCGGCGACCGCCGTCCGCTGCGGGACCAGCGGAATCGCCAGGCCGGCCAGCGAGTGACCCACCACGACGTCGCCAGGACCGCGCACGGCGGCGGCGATCGTGGCGGCGTACTGGCGGGCGCCCGCGCGCACGTCGTCCGACGGCAGTTCCACGGCCGTCGCCGAGTGGCCGCGCTCCTCCAGGGCGGAGACCTCGGCCTCCCAGCACCACGCGCCGTGCCAGCCGCCGTGCACCAGCACGAAGTGCGTCATGCCGGGCCCGCCGGTTTCGCGGCCTGCCGCTCGGCGAGCGTGACCCCGCCGACGAGGACCTCCGTCGCCGGGACTTCGACGACCCACACGCGTACCGACGTCTCCGGTACGGAGATCGCCTCGGCCGCCGCCGCGGACACGGCGCGGATGAGCTGGTCCTTCTGCTCGGGCGTGCGACCGGCCCCAAGGTTGATCTGGATGAACGGCATGGTGTCCCTTTCCCTTATTCCGCGCCGAGGGTGACGCTGCCGAGCCCGCTGAGCGTCGCGGTCACGGTCGAACCGGCCCGCAACGGAACAGGCGCGGTGAGCCCGCCCGAGAGCACGACCCAGCCGGCCTCGAGACGTTTCCCGGCCAGGGCGAGCTGGTTGGCCATGAACGCGACGGCGGCGGCCGGGTGCCCCATCACCGCGGCGCCGGCCGCCGACTCGACGACCTGCCCGTCGACCTCGAGCACACAGCCCGTCAACGCGAGATCTCCGTGCGGCGCGACCAGGTCGTCGCCCAGCGCGAAGGCCGCGGAGGACGCGTTGTCCGCGATCGCGTCGAGGTGACGGAAGGAGAACCCCTCGTAGCGGCTGTCGATCACGTCGAGCGCGGCGCAGAGGTACCGCGTCGCGCCGAGGACGTCGGAGACCGTGACGTCGGGGCCTTCCAGCGCCTCGCCGAGCACGAACGCGATCTCCGGCTCGACGCGCGGGTGGATCAGGTCTTTCAGCGACAGGCGCGAGCCCGAGGCGCGGCTCATGCCGCTGGTGACCAGGCCGTAGAGCGGTTTGTCCACGCCCATCGCGAGCTGTTTGGCACGGCTGGTCAGGCCGAGCTTGCCGCCGACCAGGCGTTCGCCGCGGTCGAGCCGCAGGCGGACGAGCGTGTCCTGCACCTCGTAGGCGGTGCGGAGGTCGGCCAGGCCGTCGGTGGTGAGCGGCGCGACCGTCGCCTGCGTGGTGGCGGCGTCGTCGAGCCGGCCCGCCCAGGTGCGTACGCCGGTCACGCGGCCACCTCCGCGGCGCGGGCGGCGCTGAAGGAAACGCCGACGTGGCCCAGGTGCTCGAAGTCCGCGCGCACGGTGTCACCGGGCTTGAGCTCGACCGCGCGCGTGCAGGTGCCGGGCATGATCACGTCGCCCGCCTTGAGCACCACGCCGTCGCCGGCCACGGTATTGGCGAGCCACGCGACGGCCTGCGCCGGGTTCCCCAGCACCGCGCCGCTCGCGCCCGTTTCGACGATCTCGCCGTTGCGCCGCAGCACCACGCCGATCAGCCGCGGGTCGAGCCCCGCGATCGGGGTGCGCTTGCCGCCGAGCACCACGCGCGCCGACGACGCGTTGTCCGCCACGGTGTCGACGATCCCGATCCGCCAGTCCTGGATGCGCGAGTCGATGATCTCCAGCGCCGGCATCACGAACGCGGTCGCGGCGAGCACGTCGGCCACGGTCACGCCGGGGCCCTGCAACGGGGAGTCGAGCACGAACGCCAGCTCGGGCTCCGCTCGCGGGGCGATGAGCGAGCCGACGGGCAGCGGTTCTCCTTCCGGGTGGAACATCGACGCGAGCAGGTGGCCGAAGTCGGGCCGGTCCACGCCGAACTGCGTTTGCATCACCCGGGCCGTGAGCCCGACCTTGTGCCCGCGCACGGAATCGCCGGCCTCGCAACGAAGCCGCACGCCCTCCAGCTGGATGCCGTACGCGTCTTCGACGTTCGCGCCGGGGAACCTGCCGGTGATGGGAGCGACCGGAGCGGCCTTGCGCTCCGCCTCCCACAGCTCGCCGGCGAGGTGCCGGACGTCCTCTTCACTGAGTGCCATGCAGGCAGCGTGCGGGCCGCCGAGCGCGAAATCACCCGGACGGTTCGGCCAGTGGACCGGTTCTCCAGCAGCCGGCTCAGGTTCCGGGCCCGCCCAGTGGACCGATCCGTGGAGCGGTGTCGATCACCGCGGTTGGCTCGGCGGGCGAGAACCGTTTCTCCAGGGAGAGTGGGCAATGACGACCAGTGAATCCCTTTTCATCGGCGGCGATTGGGCTGCTTCGGCCGGTACCGAGACGATCTCCGTCTGGTCGGCCGGCACCGGAAAACCGCTCGGCACCACGGTGTCCGCCAACCGCACCGACGTGGACCGGGCGGTGGCCGCCGCCCGCGGCGCGTTCGACGATCCGGCCGGCTGGGCCACATGGCCGGTCTCGGAGCGCGCCGACGCGCTCGACCGGTTCGCCGCGGCGCTCGACCGGCGCGGTGCCGAGACGGCTCGGACGGTGAGCGAGCAGAACGGCATGCCCATCGCCGTCTCCGGGCAGATCGAAGCGCAATTCCCGTCCGCGATGCTGCGCTACTTCGCGGGACTCGTGCGCGCGCAGCCGGAGCAGACCAGCAACCCGGGGATGTTCGGCGGCACCACACACGTCCGGCGCGAACCCGCCGGTGTGGTCGCCGCGGTCGCGCCGTGGAATTTCCCGCAGGCGCTGGCTGCGCAGAAGTACGCGCCCGCGCTCGCCGCCGGGTGCACGGTGATCCTCAAGCCGTCGCCGCAGACCGTGCTCGACACCCGGGCCGTCGCGGAAGCGGCGATCGAGGCCGGGTTGCCGCCGGGTGTGCTCAACGTCGTGCCCGCCGAAGCCGACGCCAGCTCCTACCTCGTGGGCCACCCCGGCGTGGACCTGGTGGCGTTCACCGGGTCCACCGCGATCGGGCGGCGGATCTCCGAGATCTGCGGCACGCTGATCCGTCCGGTGATCCTCGAGCTGGGCGGGCGATCGGCGGCCGTGGTGCTCGACGACGCCGACCTCGACCTGGCGCGGGTGGGCGAGGCACTGTTCGGCGCGATGCTCATCAACAACGGGCAGACCTGTTTCCTCTCCACCCGCGTGCTCGCGCCGCGCAGCCGCTACACCGAAGTCGTCGACACCCTGGCCGCGTTCGCCGGCTCGCTGACCGTGGGCGACGCGCTCGACCCCGCCACGCAGATCGGCCCGCTGGTGTCGCAGCGCCACCGGCAGACGGTCGAGGACGCGATCTCCCGCGGCCTCGAAGACGGCGCCCACCTGGTCACGGGTGGCGCACGGCCGCCCGGGTTGGACGACGGCTGGTTCCTGCAGCCGACCGTCCTTGCCGACGTGGACAACCGCTGGGCCGTCGCCCGCGAGGACATCTTCGGCCCCGTCCTCACGGTGACGCCGTACGACACGGACGACGAAGCCGTGGCGCTGGCCAACGACTCCGACTACGGCCTCGCCGGCAGCGTCTGGACCGCCGACGTGGACCGCGGCCTCGCGCTCGCCGCCCGCGTGCGCACCGGATCCATCGGAATCAACGGGTACGTCCCGGACCTCGCCGCCCCCTTCGGCGGCGTGAAGCAGAGCGGCATCGGGCGCGAGCTCGGGCCGGACGGGCTCGCGAGCTACCAGCAGGCGAAGTCGATCTACCAGTTCTGACACGCGTTGTGGTCCGGGTCACGGAATGCCGGACGATCTTCGGCGCTACAGAAGGGAGACACCAGTTCCGACCCGAGGGAGAGACATGACTGCTTCCACCGCGTCCGAGACGGCCGAGGCCCTGCCGGTGCCCGTGCTCGACGACTTCGACTTCGAGCTCACCGACGGCGCCTCGTGCCGCATCGACGACCCGGACTGCGAAGCCTGCCAGTGACGCACGGCCGGTGATCCGCGGGGCTCGCGGGTCACCGGCCCGGATCGCATCGCGTCGGTGACAATGGTCGCCGTCGTGTCCATCCCGAGCCGCGGAGTCGCCGTGCCCGAACTGCCCGAGGTCGAGTCGGCCCGATCGGTGATCGACCGGGCGGCGCTCGGCCGGCTGATCGTCGACGTCGACGACACCGATTCCTACGTGTGCCGGCCCCACGCGCCCGGGGAGATCCGCGAGGCGCTCCTCGGGCGCCGGCTCGTGGCCGCGCACCGGCGGGGCAAATCGCTGTGGTGCGACACGGCCGAGGATGGTCCCGCGCTCGGCGTCCACCTCGGGATGTCCGGCAAGATCGTGATCGCCGACGCCGACGGCACCGAGATCGACGGCGGCGACTACTGGGAAGGCCGCCGCGTGCAGGGCGACTACCGCTGGTCGCGCTTCGCCCTCACCTTCGACGACGGCGGCCTCATGATGCTCGTCGACCCGCGCCGCCTCGGCCGGATCACCCTCGACCCGCACATCGAGCTGCTCGGCCCCGACGCCGCCGCGGTCACGCCCGCCGAGTTCCGCACCGCGATCACCAAGGGCACCGCACCCGTCAAGGCGCGCCTGCTCGACCAGCACGCCCTGGCCGGCATCGGCAACCTCCTCGCCGACGAGATCCTCTGGCGCGCCCGCGTGCACCCAGCCCACCGCGTCGACGAGCTCGACCGCCCGGCCGTCGACCGCCTCCTGCGCGCCACCCGCGGCTCCGTCACCGCCGCCCTCGACCACGGCGGCGTCCACACCCTCACCGTGATCCCCTACCGCAAACCCGGCGCCCAATGCCCGCGCGACCACGCGCCCATGGCCCGCGGCAAAGTCGGCGGGCGCACGAGCTGGTGGTGCAGCGCGGAGCAGCAGCTCCCTCACTGACGCCGGAACCACCGGCGAGCCGCCCTCGGCGCGGCGGCTCGCGTCGCTCCTGGCTCGCGTGCGGCGAGGTCGCGCGCCGCGCCGCCGGTAGGGCGAGGGCGGCCCGAGTGGAAGCCGTTCCGCCGAGGCCCACCAGCTCCCTCACCGACGCCGCGATCCCGGCCCGGCGGGAACTCGGCAGAATGGACCCGTGGGTGTCCTTCTGGGGTTGTTGTCCGCGCTCAGCTACGGCGCTTCCGATTTCGTCGCCGGCGTGGGCGGGCGGCGCAGCGACCCGAACGCCGTCACGGTCCTCGCGCAGCCGTGGAGCCTGCTCGCGGCCCTGGTCGCCGTGCTGGTGATGGGCCCGCGCGCCCCGCACGCCGAGGAGCTGATGTGGGGCGCGGTGAGCGGGCTCGGCACGGCTGTCGGCACGTTCGCGCTCTACCGGGGGCTGTCCACAGCCCGGATGAGCGTGGTCGCGCCTGTCTCCGCGGTGCTCGCAGCGGCACTGCCCGCGCTGGTCGGGTTCGCGACGGGCGACCGGCTGGCGTGGCTGTCGTGGGTGGGGATCGCGCTGGTGCTGCCGGCCATCGCGCTCGTCTCGCAGCACCAGGGCGACGACGCGGAACGCCAGCGGTCCGGCGTGGTCGAGGGCGTGATCGCCGGCGCCGGGTTCGGGGTCCTGTTCATCGGCCTCGACCGCGCGGGCACGGGGGCGGGCAGCTGGCCGCTGGCCGCCGGCCAGTCCGTCGGCGTGCTCCTGCTGGTGATCGCCGCGATCTGGCTGCGGCC
Organism: Amycolatopsis sp. NPDC005232; assembly: GCF_040607795.1. Taxonomy (NCBI): domain Bacteria; kingdom Bacillati; phylum Actinomycetota; class Actinomycetes; order Pseudonocardiales; family Pseudonocardiaceae; genus Amycolatopsis; species Amycolatopsis sp. NPDC005232. The sequence continues at coordinate 109,679 of NZ_JBEXHL010000008.1, forward strand.
GACGTCGTGGTCGCGCGCGTGGTGGCCGGCGACCGCCGCCGGGATCCTCGGTGGCGCGGCCAACCTGCTGTTCGTCGCCGCCACCGGGGCGGGCCAGCTGGCCGTGGTCGCGGTCATCACGTCGCTCTACCCCGCCATCACGATCGTCCTCGCGCGCGGCCTGCTGCACGAACGCTGGAGCCGCCCCCAGATCACCGGCCTCGTCATCGCGGCGGCCGGGGTCACGGCCATCACGCTCGGCCAGCCGTGACCCCGCCCTGCGTCAGGTCGGCTCCTCCAGCTTCGGACCGAGGTACGGGTGGTCGAAATCGGCCTTCGTCGGGGCCATCACGACCCCGCGGCCGCAGAACTCGATCAGCTGGTTGACCACGTCGTGGATGTGCTCGAGATAGTGGGCGCGGCCGAGGTCGACGTAGACGTTGTTCGGCTTGAACAGCCCGCCGGCGGTGAGTAACCCCGTTTCCTCGACAGCGATCACAAAGGCCTTGCAGGTCTCGCGGATCGGCGTCCGGGGTCGCGTTGGAGTCCCAGCAGACGAGCGAGAGTCCTTAAGAGTTCACCGGCACGAGCGCGTACGGTCTGCTCGGGCGTTTGGCCCGGGTGCCACAGGTTGCCGATCAGCAGCCGTTCACGAAGGCGAGCGAGGTGCCCGTCGCCTTCCAGCCGCGCACGACGATGCCGTCGTCGCCCTGGGACACCACGCTCAGCATCGGCGTCTCCACCAGCGTCGGCGCGGCCGCGGTCGAACTGCACGTCGACGAACATCGGTGACAGCGCGAGGTCCTCGGTGGTGACGCGCTTCCACTGCTCGCGGATGAGGTCGGCGAACGGGATCACGCGCCCGTCGGCGGGCCGCGCGTTGTCCTGCCACGGCTGCGGGTCGTCGACCTGCGCGTACAACAGCCGGCGGCCGCGAAGGCGGTCCCGCGCGCCGCGTGAACCGCGCCGCCCGGTTTTACGCGGTGACCTGCGAACCCCTACCCTCGGTGTCGTACCCGCCACGCAAACCGAGGAGGCACCCGGATGTCGCAGCCCGCGGACCGATCGGCACTCGACAGCCCGCCGGGCGTCGACCCGAACCGGGCGAGCGTCGCGCGCGTGTACGACTACCTGCTGGGCGGCAACACGCACTACGAGGTGGACCGCAAGGTCGCCCGCGAGCTGGCAGAGAAGATGCCGGAGGTGCGCGACCTCGCCGTCGAGAACCGGGCGTTCCTCATCCGCGCGTGCACCTTCCTCGCCCGCAACGCCGGGATCGACCAGTACCTCGACTGCGGCTCGGGCCTGCCGACTGCCGAGAACGTGCACCAGGTCGTGCAGCGCGTCAACCCCGAGGCGAAGGTCGTGTACACCGACTTCGACCCGGTTGTCACCGCGCACGGCCGCGCGCTGCTCGAAGAGAACGAGCGGACCCGTTACGTCGAGGGCGACATCTACCGGCCGGCCAGCATCCTCGACGACGAAGTGGTGCGCGGCCACCTGGACTGGACGAGGCCGATCGCGCTGCTGTTCGTCGCGACGCTGCACCACTGGAAAGGCGACCGCGGCCGCCCGGCCGAGGTCACGCAGGAGTTCATCGACCGGCTGCCGCCGGGTTCGTTCGTGGTGATCTCCCACATCCTCGACCCGCACGACGGCTCCGACGACGCGCAGGCCATGGAACAGCTCATCGAGACCGTTCGCAGTGGCGCGCTAGGCGGCGCCACCATGCGCACGCGCGCGGAGATCCGGGAGCTGTTCCACGGTCTCGAGCTCGTGCCGCAGGGCCCGGGCGCCGAGCCGGAGATCGTGCCGCTGGCGGCCTGGTGGCCGGCCGGTCCCCTGCTGTCCGGGATGAACGTCGCCCAGCGCCTGATCGTCGGCGGCATCGCGCGCAAGCCCTGATCCTTGTGACCGGCGCGAGCGGCAACGTCGGCTCGGCACTGATCGCCCTGCTCGACGCGGAAGCCGTAGCTGCTCACCGCGACCCGGCCAAGACCGCTCGCGCGCTCGAGTCCGGACAACCGGCGGTGACGCTCGATCTCGCGAAGCCCGAGACGCTGCCGCCCGCGTCGGCTGGCATCGACACCGTTTCCTGCTCGGCGCGGTAGTGTACGGGCCGGCCGCCCGACCCTTTTCGGCGGCTCCCAGAAGACGCCGACAAACCCCCGGGCAGCCCTCGCTGACCGCGCCCCGGGCCGCCTGCGAGCGCACTCCGCGGGCGGCCCCGGACCGTGGCCTAACCTTTGCCCTGCACCGGAACCGGCGCCGCTCGTCGACGTCGAAGTCACCGGAGGCCTGAGGAAAGGGGCAGCGGTGCGAAGAAGATCCTGGTTTCTGGCAACCGTCACACTCGCGGCGACGGTGGCGTTGACGGCCTGCACGCAGACCACCACCGGCCAAGCGCAGCCCAGCCCGGCGGGTGACGTCGGGCAGCTCGGCGGCTCGCCGGGCACCGGCTCCCCCGTCCCCTCCACGCGACCGTCCTACCCCTCCACCGACGGCGTCACCGCGACCATCGCCACCATGACCGTCACCCTCCCCGCCGGCACGCAGTACGCCGTCGAGTCGCGCGACCCCGGCTACGAGGGCTGCCTGCAATCGGCCACCTTCGCGTGCGCGGGCAAGATCCTGGACCTGCGCCAGGCCGCCGACGGGGGCATGATCAACCTCCCCAGCTCGACGCGGGCGTTCGGCTGGTACCCCGGCACGGACGTCCCCACGTGCATCGGCCCGTCCGCCGACCCCGGCGTCGCCTCCGAAGCCACCGGCGGCGCGGTCCTGGAACACGGCTTCGCCCCGGTCGGCCCGAAGAAGGCCGAATACGCGCGCTTCCAGGAAACCTGCAAGGACCCGGCACAGAACAACCAGGTCCGCATGTGGTGGCTGCCCACCAGCAAACTCCTCATCGTCGAACACGCCAGCACCCCCGCCCAGGACGCGGCTTTCGACGGGATGATGGCTTCGGCCAAGTTCAGCTGACGCCGACGCCGCGGCCTGAGCAGCAAGGCATGCGAGGTGGCGACGGCGATGGAACATCTCCGCAAGCCCGAATCCGACGGGCGACTACCGCGGCTCCGACCACGTCTCAGGAAACGCCCGCCAACGTCGTGTCGAGAAATGCCTGCGTAGCCGCCGTGATCGGCCCGGACCGGTGCACCAGCCACTGCGGTAACCGTTCGGCCGGCGAGAAGCGCACCACCTCCGCGCCGGCGCGGCGGGCCAGGTCGGTCCAGCCGTCGGGCATGAGGCCGGCGCCGATGCCGCGCAGGACCATCGGGAGGACGACGCTGCGGTCGCCCACTTCGGCGGCGATGGAGACGTCCGGGACGGTCGCGGCGATGCGGTCGAACAGTGCGCGCACCGCCGTGGCGGGTTTGGTGACGACGAAGCGCATCCCTCGCAGGTCGGACCACTCGACCGGGTCGCCCACGCCCGAGCCTGGGGGCGCGACCAGCAGGAACTCCTCGTCGCGCAGGTGGTGGGCCACCAAGCCGGGGCCGGTCGGACGCTCCGCGCTGCCGCAGACGCCGGCCTCGCAGCGGCCCTGCAGGACCATCGCCACGACCTCCGCCGCCGACAGCGCCGAGGAGGTGCTCACCAGCACGCCCGGGTGACGTTCGCGCAGGTCGGCGATGATGCTGATCACCGGTTCCAGCGCGGAGGACGACGTGGCTGCCACGTCGACGCGCCCGGCGAGACCATCGCCGACGGCCCGGGCCGCGGCGCGCAGGGCGTCGAGGTCGCGGAGAACCAACCGCGCGCGGTCGGCCATGAACTCGCCCGCGCTGGAGAGCACGGCGTTGCGGCCGACACGGTGGAACAGCGCCACACCGAGCTCGTGCTCCAGCTTGGCGATCGCGCGCGACAGCGACGGCTGGGCCACCCGCAGCGCCCGCGCCGCGTGGGTGAAGCCGCCGTGCTCGACGATCGCGACGAAGTACTCGAGCTGCCGACGTTCCATAGCACCAGGCTATCGCAACGGTGTCATACATGTCTTTGACGTACGCCGACGTACGCGCGACGATGCAGGGATGTTCCAGACCCGTCCCACGTTGCAGGGCACCTTCGGAATGGTGTCGTCCACCCACTGGCTCGCCTCGGCCGCCGCGATGGCCGTGCTCGAAGACGACGGCAACGCCTACGACGCCGCCGTGGCGGCCGCGTTCGTGCTCCACGTCGTCGAACCGCACCTCAACGGCCCCGGCGGCGAGGTGCCGATGATCGTCGCCCCGGCGGACGGCACGCCGAAGGTCCTCTGTGGACAGGGGGGCGCGCCGGCCGGCGCCACGATCGAGCACTACACCTCACTCGGCCTCGACCTCGTGCCCGGCACCGGCCCGCTCGCCGCCGCCGTGCCCGGCGCGGTCGACGCGTGGCTGCTGCTCCTGCACGACCACGGCACCAAGCCGCTGCGCGAGGTCCTCAAGTACGCGATCTCCTACGCCGAAAACGGCCACCCCACCGTGGACCGCGTCGGCGCCACTGTGGAGACCGTCCGCGAGCTGTTCGAGACCGAGTGGACCACCTCCGCCGAGCTCTACCTCCCCGGCGGACGCTCACCGAAGCCCGGCGAGCTCTTCAAGAACCCCGCTCTCGCGAACACCTGGCGCCGCCTCATCACCGAGGCCGAAGCCGCAGGCGCGAGCCGCGAGACGCAGATCGAAGCTGCCCGCAAGGTCTGGCGCGAAGGCTTCATCGCCGAAGCCATCGCCGAGTTCGCGGCGAAGCCCACCATGGACACCTCCGGCGAACGCCACGCCGGCACCCTGACCGGCGACGACCTCGCCGCCTTCCGCGCGACCTACGAGGACCCGGTCACGTTCACCTGGAACGGCTGGACCATCGCGAAAGCCGGCCTGTGGAGCCAGGGCCCGACGCTGCTGCAGCAGCTCGCACTCCTGCCGGACGCGGACGGCCTGGACTACGCCACGCCGGACTACTACCACACCCTCATCGAGGGCACGAAGCTCGCGATGGCCGACCGCGAAGCCTGGTACGGCGACAGCGCCGACGTCGACATCGCCACGCTACTTTCCCCCGCCTACAACGAAACCCGCCGCAAGCTGATCAGCGAACGCGCGTCGCACGAGCTGCGCCCGGGCCGCCCCGACGGCCGGGAACCACGTCTGAGCAAGCACGCCCAGTACGTGGCGAGCGGCGGCGCCGTGGCCACGGCCGCCGGTGCGGGTGAGCCGACCGTCGCCAAGGACGGGGCGACGCGCGGCGACACCTGCCACCTCGACGTGGTCGACCGGTGGGGCAACATGATCGCCGCGACGCCGAGTGGCGGCTGGCTGCAGTCCAACCCGGTCATCCCGCGGCTCGGGTTCCCGCTCGGCACCCGGCTGCAGATGGCGTGGCTCGACCCCGGCCTGCCCAACTCGCTGGCCCCGGGCAAGCGCCCGCGCACCACGCTCACACCGTCGCTGGCCTCGCGCGACGGCGTGCCCGTGATGGCATTCGGCACCCCCGGCGGCGACCAGCAGGATCAGTGGAGCGCGCATTTCTTCCTCGCCGTCGCGTTGCGCGAAAAAGTGCGCAGCGGCCTCGACCTGCAGGGCGCGATCGACGCACCGAACTGGCACACCGACAGTTTCCCCGGCTCGTTCTACCCGCGCGCGATGGTGGCCGGCAGCGTCACCGTGGAATCGCGGGTCGGCGACGATGTCATCGCCGAACTGGAGCGCCGGGGCCACCTCGTGACCGTCGGAGAACCTTGGTCCGAAGGGAGGTTGTGCGCCGTCGCCCGCGACCCGGAGACCGGCGTTCTCTCGGCCGCGGCGAACCCCCGCGGAATGCAGGGGTATGCCGCCGGGCGATAATCACCGCACATCCCGCCGAAAAGCGGACCCGATTCCCGGGCCCGCTTTTCGGCATGTCCATTTTCGGCGAATAACGATTTAACACGCATTAACCAGCCGGAAATCGAGTGGGGGAAAAACCGACGTACGTTGTTCGCCATGTCTCCTCGGTCCCTGCTCCCCCTCCTGGCCGGGCTGGCGGTGCTGACACTCACGGCGTGCGTACCCGTGCAACACGCGAGCGCTCGCAGCGAGCACCACGACGACTTCGGCACCCCCGTCGGCAACCGAACGGTCCAGCGCGGCGGCGACCTCGTCATGGGCCTGTCCAACGAGCCCGACAAACTCGACCCCACCACGTCCAGCTCGCTCTACACGCGCTACGTGATGACCACGATCTGCGAAAAGCTCTACGACATCGACGACACCAGCACCATCGTGCCGCAGCTGGCCACCGCGTTGCCGGTGGTCTCCCCCGACGGGCTCACCGTCACGATCCCCGTGCGCACCGGCATCGTCTTCGCCGACGGCACCCCGTTCGACGCCCCGGCCGTCGCGACGAGCCTGCGCCGGCACTTCGAGCTCAAAACCTCCCAGCGCAAAAGCGAAATGGGCCCGATCAGCCGCATCGACGCGCCCGACAAGAGCCACGTCGTGCTGCACTACAAGAAGCCCTTCGCTCCCATCACCGCGGCGCTGGCCGACCGCGCCGGCATGATCATGTCGCCCGCCGCACTCGCCAAAGAGGGCGACGACTTCGGCGAGAACCCCGTGTGCGTCGGCCCGTTCAAGTTCGTGAAACGCGTGCCACAGACCGAGATCGACGTCGAGCGCGACCCGCTGTACTACAACGCCAAAGACGTCCACCTCGACACGATCACCTACCGGATCATGACCGACGCCAACATTCGCGCGGCGAACCTGCGCTCGGGTGACATCCAGGTCGCCGACACGATCTCGCCCCAGGACGTCGACGCGCTCGCCCAGGACCCGGATCTCAAGGTGCTGCAATCTCCTTCCCTGGGCTACCAGAGCGTCACCTTCAACACCGGGAACGTCGACGGCGTCGGCAAACCCACGAAGCACATCGACAAACCCATCGCGAACGATCCCCGCATCCGCCTCGCGTTCTCCCTGGCCCTGGACCGGCAGACGCTCGTCGACACCGTCTTCAACAACTGGTTCGACCCCGCCTGCTCCCCCGTCGCCCCGAAGACGCCTTATTCGTCGGCCGCGAGCGACGCCTGCCCGCCGTTCGATCCCGCGAAATCACGGCAACTGCTGAAAGAGGCCGGGGTGCCCGTGCCGTTCCCGATCTCCTTGCAGGTGACCAACACCCAGGACCAGCTGCGGTACGCCCAGGCCCTGCAGGCCAGCGTCGCCGAGGGCGGGTTCGACGTGAAGATCGTGCCGGTCGAGTACTCCACCCTGCTGGACGTGCAGAAACGCGGCACCTTCGAGGCGCTGATGCTCGGCTGGTCCGGCCGCATCGACCCGGACGCCAACACCGCGCGCTTCCTCTCCACCGGCTCGGGCGGCAACTACGGCGGCTTCAACTCATCCACATTGGACAACCTGCTGTCGGGTGCCGCACGCAGCATCGACACGAAGCAGCGCGCCGCGCTCTACGGACAGGCCGTGCAGCTGATCCAGCAGCAGAACCCGATCGTCTACACCTACCGGGTCCGCAACCTCACCGTGCATTCCACCCGCGTCACCGGCATCCAGGTGTACGCCGACGGGGTGGTCCGGCTCGGCAAGGCCGCGTTCACCGGCAACCAGGAGGGCTGAGCCGTGGGACGTTACCTGCTCCACCGCCTGTGGCAGTCCGCCCTGACGCTGGTGCTCGCCTCGATCGTGGTCTTCATCGGCGTGCGCGCGCTGCCCGGTGACCCCGCCACGGCGATGGCCGGCGAGGAAGCCGACCCCGCCGCCATCGCGGCCGTGCGGGCGCAGCTCGGGCTCGACGACCCGTTGCCGGTGCAGTACTTCAAGTTCGTCGGCCACGCGCTCACCGGTGACTTCGGCAAGTCCGTGCGCACCGGTACGCCGGTGCGGGAGATGATCGGCGCGACCCTGCCGGTGACGGTGCAGCTCGCGGTGTTCGCGATGCTGGTCGCTGTCCTGATCGGCGTGCTCGCCGGAGTCGTCGCCGCGGTGTTCCGCGGTCGCTGGCCCGAGTGGGGCGCCAACGGCTTCTCGCTGTTCGCACTGTCGGTGCCGACGTTCTGGCTCGGCATCCTCGCCGTGCTCTACCTGTCCGTGCAGCTGCGGTGGTTCCCCGCGTCCGGCTATGTCTCGCCGTTCGACCAGCCGTTGCGCGGGATCTACTACCTCACGCTGCCCGCGGTGATCCTCGGCCTCACGCACGCGGCGGTGGTGCAGCGGCAGACCCGCTCGTCGATGGTCGAGACGCTCACCGCCGACTTCGTGCGCACCGCGCGGGCGAAGGGACTCGGGCGCGCCGCCGTGATCTTCCGCTACGGCCTGCGCAACAGCCTCATCGTGGTCACCACCATCGTCGGGCTCCAGCTCGGCGGGCTCATCGCGGGCGCCGTGGTCACCGAGCGCATCTTCAGCCTGCCGGGCATCGGCAAGCTGACGCTGGACTCCGTCTTCACCCGCGACTACCCGGTGATCCAGGCCGTGGTCCTCGTGATCACGGCGGCCTACATCGTGATCAACCTGCTCGTCGACTTCCTCTACACGGTCATCGACCCACGCCTGCGAGTCTCCGGGAGGACCCGATGACGATCGCCGCCGAAACCCCCGCGCCACTGGCCCGTGTCCACGGCCGCGTGACGCGCCGGCTCCTGCACAACCCGCTGGGCGTGATCGGCGGTGTGCTGCTGCTGATCGTCGTGATCGCCGGGGTGTTCGCGCCGCTGCTGGCGCCGTACGCGCCGACGGCGGTGCACTTCGAGACGCCGTTCCAGCAGCCGGGCACGGTCGGGTTCGCCCTCGGCACCGACGACCTCGGCCGCGACATCCTCTCCCGCGTCTTCTACGGCACGCGCGCGTCGCTGGAGGTCGGGGCCCTGTCGGTGCTGTTCGCCGTGGTCGTGGGCGTGCCACTCGGACTGCTGTCCGGGTACTGGCGGTGGCTCGACGCGCTGATCTCCCGGCTCGCGGACCTCATGCTGGCGTTCCCGTTCCTGATCGTCGCCGTCGGGCTCGCCGCGATCAACGGCGGCGGCCTCACCAACGCCGCGATCGCGCTCGGCATCGCGCAGATCCCGACGATGACCCGCGTGGTGCGCGCCGACACGTTGCGGCTCAAGGAAACCGACTTCGTCCTCGCCGCGAACACGATGCACGCCGGGTCGTGGCGGATCCTCGGGCAGCACGTGCTGCCCAACGCGCTGTCGGCGATCATCGTGCAGGCCACGGTGATCATGCCGGTCGCGGTCATCGGCGAGGCGGTGCTGTCGTTCCTCGGCCTCGGCATCCAGCCACCCGCGCCGAGCCTCGGGATCATGCTGTCCGACGCGCAGCAGTACCTGTTCCGCACACCCTGGCCGGGCATCTTCCCCGGGATCGCGCTCGCCTTGATCTGCCTGGGGTTCAACCTGTTCGGCGACGCCCTGCGCGACGCGCTGGACCCGAAGAGCACGCGGTGAAGGGGACCACGATGACCGAACCGCTCCTGGAAGTCAGCGACCTCGAGGTGTCTTTCGGCCGCACCCGGGCCGTGCGGGGCGTGAGCCTCGAGGTGGCACCGGGCGAACGCGTGGCCGTCGTCGGGCAGTCCGGCTCCGGCAAGTCCACCACCTCGCACGCGGTCATCGGCCTGCTGCCCGGCGCCGGGCGCATCACCGGCGGCGCGATCCGGTGGCGCGGCGAGGACCTCACACACGCCGGGGAGAAACGGCTGCGCCGCCTGCGCGGGCGCGAGGTCGGGCTGGTGCCGCAGGACCCGATGTCCAACCTCAACCCCGTGGCGCGGGTGGGCCGGCAGGTCGCCGAAACCCTGGTGGCGCACCGGACGTGCTCGCGCCGGGAGGCGTGGGCCCGGGCGGTGGAGCTGCTCGGCGAGGCCGGGATCCCCGAACCGGCGCGGCGCGCACGGCAGTACCCGCACGAGTTTTCGGGCGGGATGCGCCAGCGCGTGCTGATCGCGATCGGCCTGGCCTGCCGGCCCGACCTGCTCATCGCGGACGAGCCGACCTCCGCACTCGACGTGACCGTGCAGCGGCAGATCCTCGACCACCTGGAGAAGCTCACGCAGGAGCTCGGCACGGCGTTGCTGCTGGTCACGCACGACCTGGGGCTGGCGGCGGACCGGGCCGACCGGGTCGTGGTGATGTCCGAGGGCAAGATCGTCGAGACCGGCCCGGCGCGCCGGGTGCTGACCGAGCCGCGGGAAGGCTACACGCAGCGGCTGGTGGCGGCGGCTCCGTCGTTGACCGGCCCGATGCGCGAGGCCTCGGCGGCCGCTGACGTGGTGCTCGAGGTGTCGCACGTGGCGAAGGAGTACCGCGTGCGCGGCGGCGGTGGTGCGCTGCGGGCCGTGGACGACGTGTCGTTCACCGTCGGGCACGGGCGGACCACGGCGATCGTCGGCGAGTCCGGTTCGGGCAAGACGACCACCGCGCACATGGTGCTCGGCCTCGTGCCCGCGACGTCCGGCACGATCCGCCTCGACGGCGCCGAGGTCGTCGGCCTGCGCGGCGCTCGGCTGCGGGCCGCCCGGCGTGCGATGCAGCCGGTGTTCCAGGACCCGTACGCGTCGCTCGATCCGATGTGGACGGTCGAGCGGCTGATCACCGAGCCGCTGCGGACGTTCGGCGTCGGCGACCGCGCGTCGCGGCGCAAGCAGGTGGCGGAGCTGCTCGACCAGGTCGCGCTGCCCGCCGCGCTGGCCCAGCGTTATCCCCACGAGCTGTCCGGCGGCCAGCGCCAGCGCGTCGCCATCGCCCGCGCGCTGGCCGTACGTCCCCGGCTGGTCGTGTGCGACGAACCGGTTTCGGCGCTGGACGTGCTGGTGCAGGACCAGATCCTCGGCCTGCTGCGGAACCTGCAGGAGGAACTCGGGCTGAGCTACCTGTTCATCTCCCACGACCTCGCCGTGGTCCGGTCGCTGGCCCACGACGTGCTCGTGATGCAGGCCGGCCGCGTCGTCGAGCACGGACCGGTAGGCGAGGTCCTGTCCTCGCCGGCCGATCCGTACACCCTGCAGCTGCTCGACGCCGTGCCCGGGGCCGGCACGTTCACCTCGTGACGAGCCAGGGGTCCTCCGGCCTTGTCGAGCCGGAGGACCCCTGGTTTCAGCCGCAGTGTCCGATCTGTCGCGGTGTCCGATCAACCGCAGTGTTCGAGGGGGCTGTCGTACTTGTCCGCGCCGATCGCGCCGCCCCACTGCACGCACTTGCCCGCCGCGGCCGCCGACACCGGCCCGGCGTAGTAGGAGAACGCGCCCGAGTCCGTCTTGCGCGTCGCACCCTCCACCTGCAGGTAGGCCGAGGTCTGCGACGGTGTGCCCGCGCCGGTCTTCTTCATGGTGCTGACGCAGTTCTGGCCGTTCGCCGCGTTGTAGGACAGGTACGCGGTGCCCGCCGTGCCCAGCGGGGCCGAGTCGATCACGCCGTAGCCGGTGCCGCAGGCCGGGGCGCCGAGCTGGGTCTCCGACACCGTGGACCAGCGGATACCGGCGTCGGCCTGGAACTCGGGACCGGCCTCGTACAGCAGTCCGACCGACGTCGGGCTCAGCGAGATCAGGTCGGTGTAGGACGCGTCCTGGCCCCACACGAGCAGGCTGTTCGCGTCGCTCGTCCACGTGCCGCCCTCGTCGAAGGAAGAGCGCACGCGCAGCTCCTTGCGCCGGTCGCAAGTGGACGGTCCGGCGAACAGCAGCCGGTCGTAGGCGCCGCCGGCGGTCGTGGCGCTCATCTCCAGCACGGAGCCCTGCACCTGCGGGGTCGTCAGACCGGTCTCCACGGCGAACTTCTTGTCGAACGTCGCCCCGCCGTCGGAGCTGATCGCGAAGGCGCGGTTGTGGATGGCGCAGGCGTCGGCGGGCTTCGAGTAGTGGTCGTTGCGCGCGGCCGCGTAGATGCGCCCGTCGGCGAGCTCGGTGACGCTGATCTCCTGCGGGTTCAGCGTGTTCGGGTCGGCGGCCTGGTCCGACGCGCCCAGATGCCAGGTGACGCCCTGGTCGTCGCTGTAGATCAGCGTGCCGAAGTTCGGGCTCGACGGAGTCACCTGGTAGCCCATGCCGACCACGAGCCTGCCGGCGTGCGCGCCGTGCTGCAGCACGATGCCGTGACCGGGGCCGGTCGCGAGCCAGTTCGGCGCCGCGGAGAAACCGAGCTGCGCGGTGAGCGCTTTGGGGGCCGTCCAGGTCGCGCCGTTGTCGTCGCTGTAGCTCACGCGCGGCACCCGCCCGCACGGCGCCGATTTCACGCACTGCATCTCGGTCAGCAGCACGACCCGGCCCGTCGGCAGCACGATCGGCACCGCGTTGTCCTTGGTGTCGCCGAATCCCTGCACCGCGATCGTCGACGCGCTCCACGTCTTGCCGTTGTCCTTCGACCGCTTGAGCACCACGTCCACATCACCGATGTCCGCGCAGTCGGCCCCCGTGTGCCGTCCCTCGGCGAAGGCGAGCAGGTCGCCGTTGTGCGCCTTCACCACCGCGGGAATGCGGAAGCAGTCGTACCCTCCGGTGTTCGCCTGGAACACCGCCGTGCTCGCCACGTCGGCCGATGCGGGCGCGGCGGGCAGCGCCCCCAGCCCCGCGGCCGCGGCGGCGGCCGCCAGCACCCCGGTCGCGAAACGTCTCAATCCCATGATCCCGGCTCCGTCCTGACGCCTGTGAAGTGCGGCCAGGATCGCGGCGGACCGTACAAGCGCCGTACAACGGCGATTGTTCTCGGCGCGCCGCGAGGCCGAAGTTTCCGGAATCGCCGGTGTCGGGGCGTTCGCCCCGATAGGATTCCGCGCTGTGACCGCGCCGCCACAGTCTCTCGCCGATGCCCTGCCGGAACCCGCGAAGAACGCCGAACCGGTCCGCGACGAGCTGGTCGAAGAGCTGCGCGAGTTGATCAAGCCCACCGCCGAGGCCATGCTCGGCTTCTTCGCCGAATCCCCGGACGCGACCGTGGCTCACCGGGTGCGGGACGAGGGCGTGCGGTCGGAGGTCGTGCAGCGGGTCGCCGGCGACTCGGACACGCTGCTCAGCGAGACCAACGAGCAGATCTCCGTGCTGCGCCAGGCCCGCCAGGCCCTCGACGCGCACGAAACCCCGCCCCAGCAGGCGGCCGGGCAACCCGACCGGCGCGACAAGGTCGCCCACGCACTGCTGGGTTCCGCCCTGTGGCTCGGTGTCCTGTTGCCGGTCGTCGTCTGGCAGCTGCTGCAGACCCCGCTGACCCCGACCGCGCACTTCTGGGTGTCGGCGGCAGTGGTGGTCACGGGATTCGCTTTGCTCCGGCCGGCGCACCGCGCCGTCGCGCGGGCGGGTCGGCGGCTGAACGGCGAACCGGCCCTCGGCGGTGCGGGCTGGCCGTTCCTGACCGGCTTCGCCACCACGTACCTGTTGCTGATCCTGCGGCTGTGGCCCTCCTCGCGCGAGAGCATGGGCCCGGTCTGGGCGGTGATCGTCTGGGTCGCCCTCGGCCTCGTCGCCGCGTTCGCGCTGTTCATGGTGACGGCGATCGGGTTCATGAAGCTCAGGGACGAGCCGCCGGGCCGCCGCGTCCCGGGTCCGGTCGTCTGGCGGGAACTGCTCGTCACGGTGGCGGCGGCCGCGATCCTCAGCCCGGTTTTCACCGCAGCGGGCGGGGAATGGACCGCGTGGGTGGTGGCCGACGTGGTGTGCTCGCTGATAGCGGTCTTCGGCGGTCCGCTCCTGCTCGGCTCCGTGCCCGCGCGGCTCTCGCGGGATCCCGCCCGGTTCGGCAGTCCCGCGTGGACCCGCCGCCGCGACCAGTTGGAGCTGGCCCGCGAGACAGCGAGCAAAGAGTGGACGAAAGCCGCTGTGGCGCAGGTCGAGCAGAGTGTGCGGCTGCACCTCGCCGCGGTACTCGACCCGCCGTTCAGCACGGAGCTGCCTGAGCTCGATCCCGGTGCGCTCGGCCAGATGCGCCCCGGTGAGCAGGTCTTCCTGGACACCGACGCGGCCCGGCGGCTGCGGTCCTTGCTCTCGGGCATCCGCGGCGGCGCGGTCGGGATGGCGGGCCCGCGCGGCGTGGGCAAGTCGACGCTGCTGGAGGCGTACCAGGCGGGCCGGTTCCTGGACCCGAACCGCGTGCACATCGCGTTGCTGGAGAGCGTTCCGGTGCGCTACGACGCGCGCGAGTTCGTGCTGCACCTCCACTCGCGGATGTGCGAGGCGGTGATCAGGTTCTGCGAGTCCGAGGGCGCCGAGGTCGTGGACCGGCCGAGCCGGTGGTCGGCAGTGTGGCCCGTGCTGCGCCGGGCGTGGCCGTTCGCCGCCGTGGTGGTCGCGTGGGTCATCGTCGGTGTCCTGGGGTCGCTGACGTTGCGCAGTCCGCAGGCCGACCTGCGGACCTGGCTCACGGCGAACTGGTGGGCGCTCGTGACACTGCTGGGCGTGGCCGGTGTCGCGACTCTGGCGCGGCGTCGCCGCCGCGTGTCGTCACCGGAGCCGGCCGACGTTCGCGAGCAGCCCGGCCTCGAACCCGGCGATGTGCGGGCGCTGAAGGCTGTCGCGGAGCGCAACCTCGGCCGGATCCGGTATCAGCAGAAGCACACGTCGGGCTGGTCGGGGAAAGTCGGCCTGCCGGTCGGTGCCGAAGCCGGCGTGAGCGGCTCTCGGGAGACCACCCGGCAGCCGCTGACGTATCCGCAGATCGTGCACGAGTTCAGCGCCTTCCTCGAGGTGACGGTCGACTGCGTCCGCGGGTTGCGGCAGATGGCGACGCCGTCCGTGGTCGTCATCCTCGACGAGCTGGACAAGATCGTCTCGGCGGAGGCGGCCCAGGATTTCGTCAACGAGATCAAGGCGGTGCTGACTTTCGACGTGCCCGGTTTCCTGCTGCTGGTCTCGGTGTCGGAGGACGCGCTGGCGTCGTTCGAACGCCGTGGGCTGCCGGTGCGCGACGCGTTCGACAGCACGTTCGACAGCATCTTCCGGCTGGAGTACCTGCGGCTCGGCGACGCTCGGCAGCTGCTGAACCGGCGCGTGCTGGGGCTGCCGGAACCGTTCGTGTGCCTGGCGCACTGCCTGTCCGGCGGGCTGCCCCGCGAGCTGATCCGCGTGACTCGGCAGGTGCTCGGCTCGGCCGGGCAGCTGGCCGACGTGGCGCACCGGCTCGTCGGCGAGGAACTGCGGGACAAGCGGGCAGCCCTGCGCACGGTCGTGGGCCGCGACACCTTCGACGACGTCGCCGTGAGCGAGCTGGTCCGGCACGTCGACGCCCATGCCGTGGCTGACGGCGCTTCACTGCTGACGGCCGCGGCTCAGCCGCCGGTCACCGCTGCGGTGACGACCGAAACCGTTGCCCTGCACCGGCTTCAGCTCGAAACGCTCGGGCACCTGTACTACCTCGGCACCGTCCTCGAAGTGTTCGGCCCGGTGTTCGGCCCGGCGGATCTCGAACGCGGGCGCGGCGAGGGAGACGCGTCGTTCGACACCCTCACGTCGGTCCGGCAGCTCTTCCCGGTCAACGCGCGGCTCGCTTGGCTGACCATCAGCGCGTTCCGCCGGGCGTGGGACCTGCCGGTCGTCAACCCGCCGGACCCGCACACCGCCAGGAGTGACAACGGCGCGTAGCCCGTCAGCTCTTGGCGTGGTGACGCTGGTAATGCCGCTGAACGCGCGCCCTGTTCCCGCACCCGGCCGAGCACCACTCACGCCGGGAGTGGTCTTTCACGAAAAACAGCAGGCAGTTCGGCGCCAGGCAGGCGCGCAGCTTCTGCCGCTGGTCGCCGCCGAGTAGGTCGATGCCTTGGTGCGCCAGGAAAGCCACCGCGCGTTCGGCCGGGGTGCCGCCCGAACGCAGCACGCGCGCGGGCTCGCCGTCCTCAGGCCAGACGAGCTCGGCGCGAGTCTGGGCCAGGTCGTTGAGCGTGGCCAGCGCGTCGGCCCGGGCCACCTCGACCGCGACCGGGCGAGGGTCTTCCGTGGCCTCGGCGGCGAGCGCGCGCAGGGCGTCGCGCAGGCGTCGCAGCCGGTCGGCGACGGGCGCTGAGTCGCCGTCGAGCGCCACGCCGGCCTCGGTCGCGAGACGAGGGGCAACTGCAGCCAGCCAACTCGCGACGTCGGCCTCGTCCGTCAGTGCGTCGGTCACGCCGTCGCGGCCGGCGTTCACGGTGTTCATCAGCTCCACCGGGAGTGGTTCGCCGAGCAGGACAGCGGTCGTCATGGCACCCACTGTAGCACTGCCTAATGGAAGCCTGCGTCACAACCATTTGACACCGCCGGTCGACTCGTGCCACCTTGATCTAACGGTTATCCAAGATCCAAACATTAGGAAGGTCCGAGATGTCGACGCTGCCCCAGATCGAGCTCGAGCACGCCACCGGCCAGGCCGCGGTCCTGCTCACCGAGACGAAGAAGAACATGGGCGCGATCCCGAACATGGCGAAGACCATGGCGAGCAGCCCCGCGCTCCTGAAGGGCTATCTCGGCCTGTCCGGCGCGCTCGCCGGCGGCGTGCTGCCCGCCGCGGTCCGCGAGCGCCTCGCGCTCGCCACCGCCGAGTACAACCAGTGCACCTACTGCCTGTCGGCGCACACGATGATCGGCAGGAAGGTCGCCAAACTCGACGCGGACGAGATCGAGCGCGCCCGCCACGCCGACTCGGCCGACGAGCACGTCGCCGCCCTGCTCACCCTGTCCGACACCATCGCCCGCGGCCGCGGCACGATCGACGAGACCGTCCTCAAGACCGCCCGTGAAGCCGGTGTCACCAACGCCGAGATCGGCGAGGTCATCGGCAACCTGGCGCTCAACATCCTCACGAACTACTTCAACATCGTCGCCGACACCGACAACGAGTTCCCCGTCGTGCAGCCCCACCAGCACGACTGAGTTCGCCAGCGGGGTTCGAGTCGGAAACGGCTCGAACCCCGCTCAGCGCGCGGATTTCAGTCGGCCGCCGCGCCACCGGGGAACCCGCCCTGCGACAGCACGGTGATCACCTCCGCCGCGACATCTCCGCGGTTCGCGAAGCGGTGCCGCCGGCCCGCGCGCAGACAGACGCTGTCGCCGGGTTCGAGGTCCACTTCGGACTCCCCGCCGTCGAGCGTAAGCTGCACCGCGCCGCGCACGACGTGCACCCATTCCTCGCCGTCGTGCACGGAGTCCTCGGCCATGACCGCGCCCGGTTCCAGCAGGGCGATGCCCGACAGCAGAGTGCGGCGCGTATCCGGGGAAGCCAGGTAGACGCTCATGCCGTCGGCCGGGCTGTAGACGCGCCGGCGCTCGACGGCGCGCACCACGATCCCCTCTTCCGGGTCGCGGGCCGGCATGAGGTCGGCCAGGTCCACGCCGTAGAGCGTGAGCAGCCGGTGCAGGCGGCCGAACGTGATGTCGTTGGTGCCGTTCTCCACCAGGGACAGGAACGACTTCGAGATCCCCGTCGCGAGTGCCACCTGCTGCAGCGAAAGTCCGCGCCGCTTGCGGCACGCGCGCAGGTAGGGACCGATCTCGGGGACCGCCTCGTCGAGAGACCCGGATGACATGGTCCGGGACGGTACTCGATTGTCCAGTTTTCTGGAAGTCCCGTCCGGTGTTGTGAACTTCCCTCGCCACCGCGGTGACGCATCCGTTATCGGGCGGACAGTTGACCCGCACGAACTCGGCTCGTACTGTACGCCGCAAGTTCAGTGTTCAGTTTACTGGATTAACGTTCTGTTTACTGGATAGCGGCGGCGGGTCCCGCTCCGTGGTCCGGGAAGGGCAACGATGCGCATCGGAATCGACGTCGGCGGCACCAACACCGACGCAGTCGCGCTGGACGACGAGCGGGTCGTCGCGTGGACGAAAACCGCCACGACGGACGACGTGCTCTCCGGCGTGGCCACGGCACTCGCCGCCGTGGTCGAGCAGGTCGGCACGGCCGCGGTCGAGGCCGTGGTGATCGGCACAACGCAGTTCGTCAACGCCGTGGTGGAGGCGCGCCGCCTCACGCCGGTGGTCGTGGTCCGGCTGGCCACGCCGCCTCAGACGCTCGAACCGTTCATCGACTGGCCGCCGCCCCTGGCCGCCGCGGTGCGAGCGCAGGCCCACGTCGTCGGCGGCGGGCACCAGTTCACCGGCGAGCCACTGCGGGCGCTCGACGCGAACGCCATCCGGAAGATCGCCCGCCACGCGCCCGAGGGCTGCGAGTTCGTGGTCAGCGGCACCTTCTCCCCGGTCAATCCGGACGCCGAGCGCGAGGCCCGCGACCTCATCGACCAAGCGCGCCCTGGAGCGTCGGTCACGCTGTCGCAGCAGATCGGCCGGCTCGGCATCCTGGAGCGGGAGAACGCCGCGATCCTCAACGCTGCGTTGCGACCGCTGGCCGACCGGGTGATCACCGGTTTCGCCGACGCACTGGCGGACGTCGGTCTCGACGTGCCACTGTTCCTCTCCCAGAACGACGGCACCGTGATGAACCTGGCCCTGGCACGGGCTTTCCCCATCCTCACCATCGCCTCCGGGCCGACGAACTCCATGCGCGGTGCGGCTTTCGAGTCGGCCGAGACGGACTGCATCGTCGCCGACGTCGGCGGCACCACCACCGACATCGGCCTCGTGCAAGGCGGGTTCCCGCGCGAGTCGGCCATCGCGATCGACCTCGCCGGGGTGCGCACCAACTTCCGGATCCCCGACGTCGTCTCGCTCGGGATCGGCGGCGGCAGCCTGGTCGCCGAACACGACGGCGTGGTGACCGTCGGGCCCGGGAGCGTCGGCCACCAGCTCACCGAACGCGCGCTCGTCTTCGGCGGCGACACGCTGACCCTCACCGACATCGCGGTCGCGGCCGGGATCGCCGACGTCGGCGATCCGACCCTTGTCGCCCACCTGGCGGCCGGGTTCACCGGCCGGGTGCTCGCCCACGTCCACGAGCGGATCGCCGAAGCCGTGGAACGCGCGAAGCTCAGCGCAGCGCCCATTCCCGTGATCGCCGTCGGAGGCGGGGCTTTTGTGGTCGGCGACGAGATGCCCGGCGTGTCGGCGGTGCGAGTCCCCGGCCACGCACCCGTGGCGAACGCCGTCGGCGCGGCGACCGCGAACGTCGGCGCGGAGGTCGACCGGATCTACTCGCTCGCCGAGCGCACCCGGGACGACGTCCTCGACGAGGCCCGACGCACGGCGCACGCCCGTGCGGTCGAAGCCGGCGCCGTCACCGGGACGGTGCGGATCGTCGACGAGGAAGACCTCCCGCTCGCCTACCTGCAGCACACCACGAGGGTCCGGGTCCGGGCCGTCGGCGACCTCGGCACGTTCGCGGCAACCCGTGAGGAGCAGATCCATGCAGCTCGATGAACCGGTGCTCGACGACCTGGTCACCGGCGCCACGATCCTCGCCGCGGGTGGCGGCGGCGATCCCTACCTGGGCAAGCTGATGGCCCGGCTCTCGATCCGCGAGCACGGCCCGGTGTCGCTGCTCGACGTGGCCGAGATCCCCGACGACGCGCGCGTCGTGTTCGTCGCCGGCATGGGCGCGCCGAGCGTCGTGGTGGAGAAGCTGCCGCGGGCGAGCGAGATCGTGGCCGCGCTCGAAACGCTGGAGCAGCACCTGGGCTACCGCTTCACGCACGTCGCTCCCGCCGAAGCGGGCGGGCTCAACGCGGTGATCCCCGTGACCGCGGCCGCGCTGCGCGGCATTCCTGTGCTCGACGCCGACGGCATGGGCCGCGCCTTCCCGACGCTCGACCTCGTCACCCCCGCCCTCTACGGCGCGTCGACCACACCCATGTCCCTGGTGGACGAACACGGCAATCGGCTGGTCATCACCACGGAGTCCAACGACTGGGCCGACCGCATCGCCCGGTCCGCGATGATCACTTCCGGCTGCGTGATGATGTCGGCGCTGTACCCGATGACGGGCGCGCAGGCTAAGCAGTGGCTGGTGCGCGGCGCGCTCAGCCTGGCCGCGCGGCTGGGGAAGGTCGTGCGGACCGCTCGGGCCGAGCACACCTCACCAGTGGACGCTGTCGTCGCCGAACGCGGAGGCGCGCGGCTGTTCGACGGCAAGGTCGTCGGGGTCGAGCGGGCGACCGACGGTGGCTGGACCGTCGGCGAAGCCGTGCTGCAGGGCCTGGACGCGTTCGCCGGGCAGGAGTTCCGACTGGGCTTCCGCAACGAATATCTGGTCGGCTGGCGCGACGGCCGGATCGTCGCGACGACGCCCGACCTCCTGATGGCGCTGGAACGCGAGACCGGCGCGCCCATTCCGGCCGAAGAGCTGCGGTACGGCTATCGCGTGGCCGTGATCGGGCTGCCCTGCGACGATCGGTGGCGCACCGAAGCGGGTCTGCGCGCGTCCGGCCCGCGGCGCTTCGGCTACGACGTGGACTTCACGCCGGTCGAGGCCAGTGTGGTGGCGCGATGAGCCGCACGGTCCTGCGCGGCGGCCGTGTGCTCGACGGCACCGGCGCCGCGCCCGCCGACGGCGACGTGGTGATCGAGGACGGCCGCATCGCGGAAGTCGGGCTCGGGCTCGACGGCGACGAGGAAGTCGACGTGACCGGCCGGACGATCCTGCCCGGCTTCATCGATTGCCACGTCCACGTGGTGTTCTCCGGCGTCGACCCGTTCCGGATGCAGCACGAGCCGTTCTCCTACCAGTTCTACGCGGCCGCACGGAACCTAGCGGCCACTGTGGACACCGGCATCACAACCGTCCGCGACGCGGGCGGCGCCGACGCCGGGATCAAGAAAGCGCTCTCCGATGGACTCATCGAGGGGCCACGGCTGCGCACGGCCATCACCGTGCTCGGCCAGACCGGCGGCCACACCGACGGCTGGAGCGCGAGCGGCGAGACCGTGCGCCTGCTCGTGCCGCACCCCGGGCGGCCGGACATGATCGTGGACGGCCCCGACGAGATGCGGCGGCGCGTCAGGGAGCTCGTGCGCGCCGGTGCCGACGTGATCAAGATCTGCACCTCCGGCGGAGTCCTCTCCCCCAGCGACGACCCGCGGCACGGCCACTTCTCCCCCGAGGAGATCGACGTCTGCGTCGCCGAAGCGGCCGCCGCCGGGCTCGGCGTGATGGCCCACGCGCAGGGCACGGCCGGGATCAAGAACGCCGTGCGCGCCGGGGTTCTCTCGATCGAGCACGGCGTCCACCTCGACGACGAGGCGATCTCGCTGATGCTCGAGCGAGGGACCTGGCTCGTGCCGACGCTGATCGCCGGGCGGGCCCTCCTGCGTGACGTCGATGCGGGCACCACGCGGCTGCCCCCGGCCATTCTCGACAAGGCCCGCGCCGTGACGGCCGAGCACCTGGAGTCGATCCGCCGCGCGGTCGACGCCGGCGTGCCGATCGCCCTGGGCACCGACAGCGGCGTGTTCCCGCACGGCTCGAACCTCGACGAGCTGGAGCTGCTCGGCGAGGCCGGACTGTCTCCAGTGGACGCCCTCCGCGCCGGAACCTCTTGCGCCGCCAAGCTGCTGGACCTCGGCGACGAGCTCGGCACCGTCGAACCCGGCAAGGTCGCCGACCTCGTGGTCGTCGACGGCGACCCGCTCGACCTCGCCGGCTACGGCAAGCGCGTCGCGCAAGTCTGGCAACGCGGGCACCTCGTCCGCACCCGCTGATCCCCCTTCCCCGAGGAGTACCCCATGGCAAAGGCGCCTGACGAAGTCGTGAACCTGGTCAAGGATTGGCTGGCCGCAGGCCACCGGCGTGACGTCGAGTTCATCACGAAGCATTCCCACACCGAGGACGAGGACTTCGTCCACACCGTCGCCTCAGGTCCCGACGGCGCGCTCACCCTGGCGCAGTTCCTCGACCACCTGCGCCAGTACCAGCCCCGCGAGGTGCTGGTCTCGGACCCACAGGGGTTCGTTCACGGTGACCTCGCGTGGATCTTCGACTCGCCGCGGGTCGACCTGCTCGACGAGGGCGTGATCGACGCCCGCTTCACCGCGGTGCTGCGCCGCGTCGACGGGGACTGGAAGGTCGTGCACGCGCACCTGTCCGAGGGCGTCCCGCACCAGCCTTGAGTTCCGACCATCCCAGGGGGGATCCACCACATCGAGCCGGCCTTGGAGGCTGTCATGAGTTCGGCGGGTTCTGACGACTATTCCCTCGCGCGCGTGCCGCTCACCGCGCGCCGTTCCTGGTTCGGGATCGCGGTCCAGCGGTTCGGCCAGCTCTCGGCCCTGATCCAGTTCCTGATCGGGGCGACCCTCGGGTACAGCATGCACTTCTGGACCGCGTTCTGGGCGCTCACGCTCGGCGCGCTGGTGATCGAGCTCGTGTCCATTCTGGTCGGTGTGATCGCCGTGCGGGAAGGACTGCCGACCGCGCTGCTGGCGCGGTGGACGGGCTTCGGCACCGGCGGCTCGGCGCTGCTGTCGCTCGTGCTGGGGCTGTCCATCACCATCGGGTTCGGCGTCCAGTCGGGCGTTTCGGCGCAAGGCCTGCTGTCCCTGCTCGGCGGCCTGCCGCTGTGGGCGTGGGCGATCGTGTTCGGCCTGGTGGTCACCGGCATCGTGGTCTACGGCATGACGTCGATGGCGTGGACGGCCTACCTCGCCGTGCCGGTGTTCCTCGCACTCGTGGCGTGGTCCGTCGGCACCGAGCTGTCGCGGCATTCGCTGTCGGACCTGGCCGCCTCTCCTCCACCGGGCCCGGCCATGACCCTCGCACAGGGCGCCGCCCTGGTCGCCGGCTCGTTCATCACCGGCGCCGTGATCACGCCCGACATGGCGCGGTTCAACCGGTCCGTCGGCGACGTCGTGAAGCAGACCGTCGTGGGCATCACCCTCGGCGAGTACGTGATCGGCCTGGCCGGCGTGCTGCTGGCGCACGCCGCGGGTTCCAGCGATGTCATCGCGATCATCGTCTCGTCCGTCGGCTGGGTCGGCGTGCTGGTGATCCTGCTGGGCACCGTGAAGATCAACGACTGGAACCTCTACAGCGCCAGCCTCGCGCTGGTGTCGTTCGTCGAGATCATCTTCCACCGCAAGGTCCACCGCGCGGCGGTGACCATCGCGGTCGGCGTGGTCGGCAGCGTCACGGCGGCGTTCGGTGCGCTCGACTGGTTCACCTCGTACGCGGCGGCCCTGGGGTACATCTTCCCGCCGGTGGCCGGGATCATGCTGGCGGAGTACTTCGTGGTCCGCTCGTGCCGGCCGTTGCTCGACCGGGGACGCGCCACCGACGAGCTTCCGCCGGACGCCCCGCGCTGGGTCCCGGCGGCGTTGGTGGTGTGGGTGCTGGCGTCGCTCGCGGGCGCGTTGGCGGGATTCGGCAGTCCGGCGATCACGGCGCTCGTGGTGGGGTTTGTGCTCTACGTGGTGGCCGGGAAGCTCGGCCTGGTGCGGCGTCCTGTCGTGCCCGCGGCCGAACCCGCGCCGGCTCCCGCGGCGGAAGCGTCGTGACGTCTTCGCCGGACAGCCGGCTACCGCGGCCCCTCGCCGGGGAGGTCCTCGACGGCCAGCCGCAGCCAGTCGTGGTCGAGCAGAACGTGCAGGTCCGGCCCGCGCCCGACGACGCCGGCCGCGGCGGGCAGGTCGTGTCCGTCCGGCTGGACCAGACGGTACTCGCCGGTCACGTGCACGCGATCGTCGCCGAGGACACCGACGACGAGCCGGTCGTGCTCAGGGCCGTAACCACCGTAGAACGCCACGCTGGAGCCGGCGACGGCAAGAGCGCGGGAGCCGCCGACCTCGTTGTGCCAACCGGTCACCTCACCGTCTCGAATGCGCACAAGGGGGAAGTCGGTGTAGTGGCAGGTCCACGCCGTGTCGCCGTCGACGTTGAGGGCGTAGCAGTCGCTGATTCCCCAAGACCCGTGATCGTCGGGCGGGCGGAAGCGCCAGGTCAGGGTCAAATCGGCGGAGAAGCGGTTCAGCCCGTGAACTCCGACGGGTTCGTCGGCTTCCTCCTCACCCCAGCCGTAGTTTCCGAAGACGCCCTCGTCGAAGTACCCCACCCAGATCTCGCCCCGGCGCGTCGCGACCACGTGCTCGATGCCGTCGCCCAGGGTCTGTTCGATCACCGGCGTCCCGTCGGCGTCGTAGACGATCGCGTTGCGGTCCGGGCCGTCCTTGCGCCACCGGGAGCGAGCGCCGACGATCAGGGTCCGGCCGTCGGGCATCGGCTGCACGTGGGGATGCGCCACCGGAAGCCACGCGATCCTCGTGGTGACGATCGCGTCCGGCGCGTGCACACTCACGCGGGCCGCGACTGCCTTGGGCGCCAAGGGATCGGGAAACGAGGCCCAGCCCGTCTGGGTGGTCGTCGACCTCAACGCCGCGAGGTCGCCCGCTGCCGCCCACAGCGCCACGGCCTCGCCGGAGGGACCGATCGACGCCGCCACGCGCACGTCTCCTTCTTGCGGTGGAAGGATCTTCGTGTGGTGCCGGAGCCGGAGGGTGGGCAGTTCCAGGACCGCAGCGCGCCGTTCTGCCTGCCGTCGACGATAGTCAGCATCAGTCATCGAGAGCATTCGAGCACGGTAAAGCACCTGCGGACCACCGAATTTCGCGGCGGCACGCTCACCAAGCTCCCGGTTCGAACTCCGCCGTCAGATCCCGCCATCCCACCGGCTCGCCGCAGCGCGCGCACGTCGGGCGGGGGTCGGCGGGGTGGCCGCAGTCGCGGTGGTGGAGGCGGACCGGCGGGACCTCGTTCTGGTACTTGTCGCCCCAGGACATGACGGCGAGCAGGATCGGGTAGAGGTCCGCGCCTTTCTCCGTCAGGCGGTATTCGTGCCGCGGCGGGGTGTCCTGGTACTGCACGCGGTCCAGGACGCCCTCCGCCGTGAGCAGGCGCAGCCGGTCGTTCAGCACGTTGCTGCCGAGGCCCAGCTTGGTGCGGAAGTGGTCGTAGCGCCGCTCGCCGCGGAAGCACTCGCGCAGGATCATCATCGTCCAGCGCTCGCCGATCACCGACCACGTGCGGGCGACGGAGCAGTAGACGTCCTGGAGCTCGTCGTGCTTCATGGCGACCATCGTAGGACAAGCCCGAGTAAGACAACTTCTGAGTCTTACCTGGTTGCAGGCACCGCGGCCGCCCCCTAGAGTCAGACTCGATTCGAGTCCCGGCCGCTGAGAGGACAACGATGCCCTTCTACCAGTTCACTGTCCCGAGCGGTGGCGCGACGTTGAAGCACCGGGCCGAAGTCGCCGCGGCGGTCACGAAAGTCCACGCCGAGGTCACGGGGGCGCCCGAGGTCTACGTGCACTGCTCGTTCACCGAAGTCGCTCCCGGGAGCATCTTCGTCGCCGGGGAGCCGGTGACGGGCCCGCGCCTGGTCGGCTTCATCCGCGCCGGCCGGCCGCCGGAGCTGCGGGCCCGGCTGCTGCACCGGCTGGCCGACGACTGGTGCGCGATCACCGGCGACGCCAAGGAAAGCGTCGCGATCTTCCTCACCGAGATCCCCGGCGCGAACGTCCTCGAAGACGGCCGGATCCTCCCCGAGGTCTGACGCTCAGCCTTCCAGCACCCGCCGCACCAGCTCGGCCTGTTCCTTCTGGTGCCGGTGGTGCGAACCCGTCGCGGGCGACGCGGCGGCGGGCCGCGACACCACCGTCAGCCGCTTGCCGGCCGGCAGTTCGAGCTCGCCCCGCAGGAACGACCACGCACCCTGGTTTTTCGGTTCCTCCTGCGCCCACACGATTTCCGCGTTCGGGTAACGGGACAGCACCCGCGTCAGCTCCTCCTGCGGCAACGGGTGGAACTGTTCCAGCCGCACCAGCGCGACGTTCGCGCCCGCCCGCGCGAGTAGGTCGTAGTACAGCTTGCCCGACACCAGCACCACCTTCTCGACCGCACCGGGGCCAAGATCGCGGTGGTCGTCGAGGACCGGAGCAAAGGCACCTTCGGTGAAGTCCGCGACGGCACTGGTCGCGGCCCGCAGCCGCAGCATGCTCTTCGGCGTGAACACCACCAGCGGCTTGCGCAACGGCGCGAAAGCCTGGCGCCGCAACAGGTGGAAGTACGACGCCGGCGTCGAGGGCTGCGCCACGATCAGGTTCTCCTCTGCGCACAGCTGCAGGAACCGCTCGATCCGCGCCGACGAGTGGTCCGGCCCGCGGCCCTCGTACCCGTGCGGCAGCAGCATCACCACCGACGACGACTGGCCCCACTTCTGCTCGGCCGAGCTCACGAACTCGTCGACGATCACCTGCGCACCGTTCACGAAGTCGCCGAACTGCGCCTCCCACAACACGAGCGCGTCGGGCCGTTCGACGGAGTAGCCGTACTCGAACCCGAGCGCCGCGTATTCGCTCAGCAGCGAGTCGTAGATCCGGAATGGCGCCTGCGTCTCACCGAGGTCCGCCAGCGGTGTCCACTCCCGTCCGGTGACGTGGTCATGGAGCACGGCGTGCCGCTGCACGAACGTGCCGCGCCGGCTGTCCTGGCCCGCCAGCCGCACCGGCACGCCGTCGAGCACCAGCGAGCCGAACGCGAGCAGCTCGGCGAACGCCCAGTCGATGCCGCCCTTCTCCCCCATCTCCGCCCGCTTTGCCAGCAGCGGCGCGAGTTTCGGGTGCACGGTGAAGCCCGCGGGCTCATCGGTGAACGCCGTGGTGATCTGCTTCACCGTGACGTCGGAGATCGCGGTCGGTCGCGCCGACGCAGCAGGCCCGACCTCCGAGGCAGCAGCGGCCGCACCGTCCACAGTGGTCTGGGCGAACGCCCGCTCCAGCCGCTCCCGGTAATCCCGCTCGGCCGCCGCGAGCTCGTCCTCGGTGAGCTCGCCTCGCCGCGCGAGGACGTCGGTGTAGAGCTTGCGCACCGAGGGCTTGGCCTCGATCACGGCGTACATCCGCGGCTGGGTCATCGACGGGTCGTCGGCCTCGTTGTGCCCGCGGCGGCGGTAGCAGATCAGGTCGATCACCACGTCACGTCCGAATTCCTGCCGGTAGGCGAACGCGAGCCGCCCGGCGCGCACGACGGCCTCGGGGTCGTCGCCGTTCACGTGCACCACGGGCGCCTGGATCGTCTTCGCCACGTCGGTCGAGTACACCGACGTACGCCCGTCCTGCGGCAACGTGGTGAAGCCGACCTGGTTGTTGATGTTGATGCGGATCGTGCCGCCGACGCGGTAGCCGCGCAGCTGCGACATCTGCAGCGTCTCGGCGACCACACCTTCGCCGGCGAGCGCCGCGTCGCCGTGGACGATGATCGGCAACGTCGAGAACTTGCCGTCGCCGCTGCGGTCCTGGCGTGCGCGGGCCACCCCGAGCAGCACGCCGTCGACCGCGTCGAGGTGCGACGGGTTGGCCGCCAGGTACACCGGCAGCTCAGCGCCATCCGCGGCGGTGAAGACGCCTTCGGTCCCCAGGTGGTACTTCACGTCGCCGGACCCGTCGCCGGCCTCGCCGCTGTCCTCGAACTCGTCGAAGATCTGGCGGTGCGTCTTGCCGGCGATGGTGGCCAGCACGTTGAGCCGGCCGCGGTGCGCCATCGCGATGGTCGCGCCGGCCAGGCCCTCGCCGGCCGCGCGACCCAGGATCGTGTCGAGCAGCGCGATCGCCGACTCGCCGCCCTCGAGGCTGAAGCGCGTCTGGCCGACGTACTTGGTCTGCAGGAACGTCTCGAACGCCTCGGCCTCGGTGAGCTTGCCGAGCAGGTGCAGCTGTTCGTCATGGGCGGGCTTCGCGAACGGCTGCTCGACGCGCTCGCGCAGCCACCGGCGCTGCTCGGGGTCCTGGATGTGCGTGTACTCGACGCTGAGCGTGCGGCAGTAGGCGTCCCGCAGCAGGCCGAGGATGTCACGCAGGGCCATCCGCTCGCGGCCGGCGAAGCCGCCGGTCGCGAACTCGCGGTCGAGGTCCCAGAGGGTGAGGCCGTGGGTGGCCGGGTCGAGGTCCGGGTGTGCGCGCTGCCGGTACTCCAGCGGGTCCGTGTCGGCGACGAGGTGGCCGTGGGCGCCGTAGGCGTCGATGAGCTCGTGCACCCGGGTCGTTTTGTCGACCGGTTCGGTGACCTCGGAGGCCCAGCGGAGCGGCTCGTACGGGATCCGGAGCGCGGCGAAGACGTCGTCGTAGAACCCGTGCTCGCCCAGGAGGAGTTCCTCGACCAGGCGAAGGAACTCGCCGCTGCCCGCGCCCTGGATCACCCGGTGGTCGTAGGTGCTGGTGAGAGTCAGCGTCTTGCCGATGCCGTTGTCAGCGAGCCACTGCGCGCTCGCGCCTTTGAACGCGGCCGGGTATTCCAGCGCGCCCGCACCGATGATGGAGCCCTGGCCCTGGGTCAAGCGCGGCACGGAGTGCTCGGTGCCGATCCCGCCGGGGTTGGTCAGCGACAGCGTGACGCCGGCGAAGTCGTCGACCTTCAGCGCGTTGCCGCGGGCGCGGGCGACGAGGTCCTCGTACGACGCCAGGAACTCGCCGAACGTCAGCGTCTCGGCGGCCTTGATCACCGGCACGACGAGCGTCCGTCGGCCGTCGGGGCGCGCCAGGTCGATGGCGATGCCGAGGCCCACGTGCTCGGGCGTGACGACCGCCGGTTTGCCGTCGACCACGGCGTAGTGGACGTTCTGGCCGGGGAACCGCTTCACGGCCTGCACCAGCGCCCAGCCGAGCAGATGCGTGAAGCTGACCTTGCCGCCGCCGGTGCGGCGCAGGTGATCGTTGACGACGATCCGGTTCTCGACCAGGAGCTTCGCCGGCACCGTGCGGATGCTGGTGGCGGTGGGCACGGTGAGGCTGGCGTCCATCGTCGACGCCAGAGTTTTCGCAGTGCCGCGCAGGACGGTGACGTCGCCGTCCGGTCGCTCGCCGGGTGTCGGCGGGGTGGAAGGCTTCGGCGTCGGCGAGGCGCTCGGGGTGTCCGCCTCCGGCCGGTAGTTCTCGAAGACCGGCCACCAGGAACGGTCCACCGAGGTCTTGTCCTGCCGATACCGGTCGTACAGCTCCTCCACCAGCCACTCGTTGACCCCGAACCCCACCGGGGACTCCTCGTCGACGCCCGTGCCCGCCATTTCGATCCAGCTCCTGTTCGTTGAGAACGATCGTTCTCAGTGCTCGGCATCAGTCTACGCCTCGGAATCGGACCGTTCACCCGGCCCCGAATCCCAGGGAAATCAGTGGTGCGGCAAGTGATCCACGACGTGCACCACCGTCGGGACCTTGTACGGCGCGAGGCGATCGCGCAGCCACTCGCGCAACGTCGTGGCCACAGTCGGATCCGTGGCGACGACGTAGGCCGCGACAGCCTCGCCCCACCGCGGATCGGCCACCCCGGTCACTTTGACGGCGGTGACGGCCGGGTGCGTGAGAACGACCGATTCCACCTCGTCCGGGTAGACGTGGAAGGACCCGGTGTTGATCATCCCGTCGAGCCGGCCGGTCAGGCGCAGGTAGCCGGCGTCGGTGAGCTCCGCGGTGTCGCCGAGCCCGCACCAGCCGTCCGCGTCCGCGAAGGCGGACGACACCATCGGGCCGCGGGTCCGGACTTCGCCACCGACGATCCGCAGGTCGACGGCGTCGATCGGACGGCCGCACGTCCCGGTCACCTGCGCGTCGTGGTCGAGCAGGCGCCGGTGGTCGCCGGGGGTGAGGACGGTGAGCGGCCAGCCGGCCTCGTAGCGGCCGTAGAGCTGGTAGAGCGTGTCGCCGAAGACGTGGTGCAGGCGGGCGAGCTCGGCTTCTTCCACCGGCGCGCCTCCGTACAGGACGCGGCGCAGCGAAGCCAGCCGGCCGGGATCGTCCACCGCGGTGGCGACCCGACTCAGCATGCCGGGAACGGCGAACAGCGTCGTGATCCTGTGCCGTTCGATCGCCTCGGCCATCGCGCCGGCGGAGAAGCGCGGCAGCAGAACCTGAGGAAGACCGAGGTGCAGGAAGGGAAAACTGCCGACCAGGCCGGTCGCGTGCATCAGCTGGACCACGGTCAGGTAGCGCTCGTCGGCGGCGAGCGACGGGCCGTACCCGCCGGTGCGGTAGAGGCCGACGTTGATCTCGATGATGGCGCGCCAGTTCGCGTAGCTGGTGGGGATGCCGAAGAGCTCGCCACCACGGACCGCGCGCGGATAGACGACCAGTGCTTGGTCCGGGCTGACGAAGACCCGGTCGAACCACTCGGGGCCGGGTGACGGCGAAGCGTCGTGGTGCACGAGAGTCGCCGCGCCGAGCGCGGTGCTCGTCCAGCCGGCCGAGTTGTCACGGACCTCTTCGTGGTGGCCGTCGGTCAGCACCGCCCGCGCGCCGCCCGCGTCGAAGATGGCCCGGGTTTCGGCCGTCGCCGCCGACGGTTCGACCGGCAGGCGCGTGGCCCCGGCGAGCTCCGTGGCGATGAACGCTTCGAGCGCGGCCGCGCTGTTGCGGAACGACAGGCCGACCGTCGCGCCCGTCAGCCCGCGCTCGACGAGCCGGCCCGCCAGTGAACGCGCCCGTCGCAGCAGGTTTTCGCCGGTGCGGGTCACGGTGCCGTCGGGGCTCGAGGTGAGCACGGTGGCGGCTGCTCGGGTCAGCGCGTCCCGGATCTCCCGGCCCGCTTCGACCCCGGAGGGACAGTCCATGGTGTCCTCATCGTCGGTGAGAACGTTCATTCTCACGGTGCTGGTAGTCTAGGGTTCACTTTTTCGACCGTCAACGTCCGCTTACGTGAGGTGCCGTGACCAGCGCCGAGGAACTCCGAGACCCCGTCCGCGAGCAGCTGCTCGACGCCGCCGAGCAAGTGTTCTACTCGCGGGGCATCCAGGCCGTGGGCATGGATCGGCTGCGGACCGCGGCGAACCTGCCGCTGCGCCGGATCTACCAGCTCTACCCCAGCAAGGACGACCTCGTGGTCGCCTTCCTGCGGCGGCGCCACGAGCGCATGATGGGCAGCATCGCCGAGTTCGTGGCCAAGGCCGACGAGCCGCACGCCCGCGTGGCCGCGATCTTCACCTGGTTGCACCGCTGGTTCTGCGAGGCCGACTTCCGCGGCTGCCCGTGGATGAACGCGTTCGGCGAGCTCGGCGCGACGACCCCGCCGGTCGCCGCCGAGGTGCACCACCACCAGCGCGAGTTCCGCAAGCTGCTGTCCGGCATCGTCACCGACGCCGGCTTCTCCCGCGAGGCCGGCACCGCCGTGTACCTGCTGGCCGAGGGCGCGGTCTCCGCGGCAGCCGTCCAGCGCACCGCCACCCCGGCGGCGGAGGCCCGCCGGACGGCCGAGATCATCCTCGGCGCCGAAACGCCCGGCCGCTTTCGCCGCGGCGCTGCCCGCGCCCAGTCCTGAGCGCGGGCGGCAGCCGTCAGGCCGACGGTGCGGTGGTTTCCTCTGTGGACACCGCGAGAGCGGCGCCCCACTCGGTGATCCGGGTGCGGATGGCCTGCGCGGACAGGCCGAGGCGAGCCCGCACGTCGTCGAGTTTGCCGTGGGCCGGGAACTCGTCCGGCACGCCGATTTCGCGGACCGGGGTGTCGACGCCGGCGGTGTGGAGCTGCTGCACGATCCGCGAGCCGACTCCCCCGGCGACCACGCCGTCCTCCGCGGTGACCACCAAACCCGCGCCGCCGGCGAGGGAAACGAGCGCGGCGGGCAGCGGCTTCACCCATCGGGGATCCACCACGCGAACCGTGAATCCGGCGTCGGCGATTCCCGGCGCCGCGGTGAGAACGTCCGTGGCCATGGTGCCGATCGCGACGACGAGGACGTCGACGTCACCTTCGCCGGACTCCCGCAGGACGTCGACGTCCCCCTCGCGACGGATCGCCGACACGCTGGTGACCAGCGGCGACTTGGGGAACCGCACGACACTCGGACCCTCGTCATGGGCCACCGCCTCCCGCAGCGCGGCCTGCAACGTCGCTTCGTCCCGAGGCGCCGCCTGCACGAGCCCCGGCACCATCCCCAGCAACGCGTAGTCCCACACCCCGTTGTGCGAAGGCCCGTCCGCGCCGGTCACGCCGGCGCGGTCGAGCACGAGCGTGACCGGCAGCCGGTGCAGCGCGACGTCGAAGAGGAGCTGGTCGAACGCGCGGTTGAGGAACGTCGAGTACAGCGCCACCACCGGGTGCGCGCCGGCGGAGGCGAGGCCGGCCGCGGACGTCATGGCGTGCTGCTCGGCGATCCCGACGTCGTGGAAGCGCTCGGGGAACGCGCGCGCGAACTTGCCCAGGCCCGTCGGCTCGCGCATCGCCGCGGTGATCGCGACGAGGTCCTCGCGCTCGGCGCCCAGCGCGGTGATCTCGTCGGCGAACACCGACGTCCAGGTGCGCTTTTTCGCGGCCAGCGGTCGTCCCGTGGCGATGTCGAAGGCGGCCGGAGCGTGCATCTGCTCGACGTCGTCGTTCTCCGCGGGCGTGTAGCCGTGGCCCTTGCGCGTGACCGCGTGCACGAGCACCGGCTCACCGAAGTTCTTCGCCAGCGTGAAAGCCCGTTCGAGCGCGGCAAGGTCGTGGCCGTCGACCGGGCCGACGTACTTGAGCCCGAGATCCTCGAACATCCCTTGCGGCGCCAGGAGATCCTTCACCCCGCGTTTCACGCCGTGCAGCACGTCGTACACCAGTGGCGCCCGCTCCAGCGCCCCCTTCACGGAGTCCAGCACCCGTTCGTAGCCCGGCTGCAGGCGCAGCTTGGCGAGCCGGTCGGCCAGCGCGCCGGCGGTGGGCGAGTACGAGCGGCCGTTGTCGTTGACCACGATCACCACCGGTCGCCGGGCCGCGGCGATGTTGTTGAGCGCCTCCCAGGTCATGCCGCCGGTGAGGGCGCCGTCGCCGGTCACCGCGACCACACAGCGTCGCTCGCCGCGCAGTTCCAGGCCTTTCGCGAGGCCGTCGGCGTAGGACAGTGCCGTGGAGGCGTGGGAGTTCTCGATCCAGTCGTGCTCGCTCTCCGCGCGCGCGGCGTAGCCGGACAGCCCATCGGTCTGGCGCAGCCGCTCGAAGCCCTCGCGCCGGCCGGTGAGGACTTTGTGGACATACGTCTGGTGCCCCGTGTCGAACAGGATCGGCTCGGCCGGCGAGTCGAACACCGCGTGCAGCGCCACTGTCAGCTCGACGACACCCAGGTTCGGCCCGATGTGCCCACCGGTCGCCGACACCGTCCGGATCAGGAACTCCCGGATCTCACCGCACAGCGCCACTCGGTCCTCGAAGCTCAGCCGCCGCACGTCTTCCGGGCTCGAAACGCCCGAGAGCAGGCCGGTCATGCCACTCCCCTCGCCAACCGGCCCACTTGGCCGGAGCCACCCGAACGTACAACACAGTGAGAATGATCGTTCTCAGAGGTCTGAGTAAGCTGAACAAACGGGTTCCTGACAATCTTCGGTTACCGTCCCCGCCCATGCGGCTGATCATGAAGACGACGGTGCTCGCCGTCGCGGCGATCGTGGCGGGATCCGGCACAGCGGTGGCGACCGGGAACCCGGCGGACGCCCGCCGGGTCGAGACGGTGACCTACCACCTCGGCGACCAGGCCTTCACGCCTCCGGCGGACCTCGGCAACGAAGGCAAGAACGAGCTCGACGGCGTCGTCTACTACCCCTCCGACGTCTCCGCCGGCACCCATCCCCTGATCATGATCGAACACGGCTCCTGGCAGACCTGCGCCGACCGCGCGGCGACCGACGCCAACACCGCGGCCCAGGCCGCCCTGGCAGCGGCCGAAAAGGCCGGCGACGACGCGGAAGCGGCGCGGCAGCAGAAGATCGTCGAGCAGACGTCCGCGCGGATGTGGACGTGGCCCTGCGCCCCCGGCGTGCCGCCGATGCCCAGCAACGCCGGCTACGAGTACCTCGGACGGCAGCTCGCGCAGCTCGGGTTCGTGGTCGTGTCCATCGGCACCAACGGGATCAACGCGACGGCGGCCGGCCAGGCGCCGACCGTCTACTACACGCGGGCGGCGCTGCTCAACGCCCAGCTCACCCTGTGGCAGCAGCTGGCTTCGAACGGGCAGGGACCCCTGCACGGCCACTTCACCGACCCGGCCACCGGAAAACCGCGCAACGTCGGCTTCCAGGGCCACCTGAACATGGGTGACGTCGGCACCCTCGGCCACTCGATGGGCGGCGGCGGAGTCCTGCAGCAGGCCGCCGACCAGCGCCACGGCGACTGGCCCGCCGGCGTGACCGTGAAGGCCGTGTTCGCCCTCGCGCCCACCGACAACTGGAACGACGAGCCCGTCACGCAGGTCCCGTTCGCCCAGATGTGGGGCACGTGCGACCAGGTCAACACCGGCAACTACTTCGCGGGCAACTCCGGCGCCAACCAGGTCCCGATCTACCGCTACACGCTCACCGGCGGCAACCACGACAGCTACAACACCGAATGGTCCCCGAGCGGCCACCAGGTCGGCAGCCACGACGACGCCCTCCCCGGCACCCGCCCGGGCACGTGCGCGTCCCAGTTCCCCGACGGCCCGCAGCAGGACCAGCCCCAGCTCACGGAGACCCGGCAGCGCGCGTCACCTCGGCCTACGTCACCGCGTTCTTCCAGCGCTTCCTCAACGGCCGCAACGACTTCGACCCCGTACTCACCGGCAAGCGCCGCCCGGCCGGCCTGCCGGACGTGATCGACGTCGGCTACACCCCGGCGGTCAGCTCGCGCTGATCCCGGTCGGTTCTTCAGGGGAGGCGCCGCGGGGTTCCGGCAGGTCCACGACGGGCGGGAGCACCCGCGGCGCCTGCGCGGCGTCGAGAGCGGGGGCTGGCGACCCAGCTCATCGTGACGGGTTTCCCTTCTCCGGAAGGCAGAACTTCACGGCCAGCCGCGTCGGTCCGGTGCCGCTCGGCGGGCTCGGCACTGGTCGGCAGACTCGGCGCCCCTGGCCCGGCGGGCACGGCTCAGCCGACCCGGCGCACGTCGGCCGAAGCACCCGCCCGCCGACTGGTCAGCCCGGCACCGCCAGGCCGTGCATTGCCGTGGAGAGCAGGCGTTCCACCAGGTCCGAGGTGCCGCCGGGTTGCTGGGCCGCCCAGGCCAGGCCGAGTGCCAGCGAGATCACCTCGTAGACCGTGATGTCGGCGCGCACGCGGCCGGTTTCCTGGGCGCGGGCCAGCAGCTGCCCGGCGGACGAGCGCATCGCGGCGCACGATGCGTGCAGCGCCGAGTCCTCGTCCGCCAGCGCCGCCATGATCGACTCCGGCAGGCCCAGGTAGGTGCGCACGCCCGTCGCCATTTCGTTCAGCCAGGTGAGCAACGCGTCGTGCGCCGCGAGGTCAGGACTACTCGCCAGCGATTCCGCCCGCGCGCGCAACGCCGCGAAGTTGCTGTCCAAAAGGGACTCCAGCAGCGCCGCCCGGGTCGGGAAGTGCCGATACAGCGTGCCGATGCCCACGCCGGCCCGCCGGGCGACGTCCCGTAGCGACGCGTCGGTGCCCTGGTCCGCGAAGGCCTCGCGCGCGGCGGCCAGCAGCAGCTCCCGGTTGCGCGGCACCTCGGACTGCGTGGCTTTGGTCACGCGAGCCCTCCCACCTTGACGTCACGGAGCACTGCTCCGTAGCTTTGAAGTGCACCGGAGCAGTGCTCCGGCCGACGTCGAGTATACGCCCGGCGAGCCCGCCGGCACCGGCAGATCCGCCAGAAAGGACCACGTCATGCGTGCGGTCATCCTCACCAGCCCGGGCGAGCCGGAGGTCGTGGAGCTGCCCGATCCCCACCCCGCGGACGGGCAGCTCCGGATCCGGATGGCCGGCGCGGCCGTGAACCCGGCCGACCTCCACGTGATCGACAGCGGCCACACGGGAGTCGGGCTCGGGCTCGACGTGGCGGGTGTGGTGGACGAGGTCGGCCCCGGGGTCACCGAGTTCGCCGTGGGCGACCGCGTCGCGGCTCTGCAGTTCCCGCACGCGCCCCACGCCGTCGCGGGTGCCGCCGCCGAGTACGTGCTCGTGCCGGCGAAAGACGCCGCCGTAGTGCCGGACGGTGTCGACCTCCTCGACGCCGCCACCGTGCCCTGCAATTCCCTGACGGCAGCACAACTTCTCGCCCACCTCGGCCCGGCGGCAGGACGGCGGTTGCTGGTCACCGGCGCGGCCGGCGGGGTCGGCGGCTACGTCGTGGCACTCGCCGCGCAGGACGGCTGGTCGGTCATCGCCCTCGCCCGCGCGTCGGACACCGAGTTCCTGACCCGCGCCGGAGCGCGCGAAATCGTCACGGACCTGGCGCAAGCGTCCGAGGTCGACGCGGTGTTCGACACCGCCCTGCTCAACGAGGCCGCGTTGGCGCCGGTCCGCGCCAACGGTTCGTACGTCGGCATCTTCCCGGGCCGCGAACCCGCGCCCGAACGCGGCATCGACGTCACTTCCGCAGTCGTGTTCCCCGACGCCGCCGCCCTGACGCGGATGCTCGCCCTCACCGAAAAGGGAGTGCTCGAAGCCCGCCGCGCCGGCACCACCCCGCTGGCCGAGGCGCCGGCCGTCTACCCGAAGTTCCGGGCCGGCGGTCTGCGCGGCCGCCTGGTCCTCACTCCGTGAGCGAGCCGCGGACCACCGGACCGAAATCGTCGTACGCCGCGGCGACGTCCTCCAGGTCGAGCTCGCCCGGCAGGTCGTCCGCGTCCTGGCGCGCGAGCAGGTACGCCATGATCGCGCGCACCAGCCGTTCCTCCTCGATCCCGCCGAACTCCAGCTCGGACACGGTCGCGTTGTCCGACCTGAGCCGGATCAGGACCTCGTCGTCTCCACTGGGGACGCTGACGAGGTAATCGTGCTCGGCGAGCCGCTCGAACCGGACCTGCTGTGTCGTCACGTCCACGACTCCCTCCTCCTTCATGTGAGAACGGCCGTTCTCACCTGAAGGAGTCTAGGAACCGGCGACTGCCGAAGTCAATCCTGGGCGGTTAACCCCGAGGTGGCGCCGTGAACCCGCCGAGCTCGGCTTCCAGCAGCTCCGCGAGGTGGATCGTGGTGTGGTCCTCGAACATCGGCCCCACCAGCTGGACACCGACGGGCAGCCCCTCGTCGGACAGCCCCACCGGCGCGACGGTGG
This sequence comes from Amycolatopsis sp. NPDC005232, assembly GCF_040607795.1. Classification (NCBI taxonomy): domain Bacteria; kingdom Bacillati; phylum Actinomycetota; class Actinomycetes; order Pseudonocardiales; family Pseudonocardiaceae; genus Amycolatopsis; species Amycolatopsis sp. NPDC005232. Next base: position 146,459 of record NZ_JBEXHL010000008.1, read on the forward strand.
CCGGCAGCCCGGGCATCGACGCGATCCCGGCCCACACGAGCTGGCCGGGGTAAGGCTGGTCGACGCCGTCGACCGCGATCAGGCGGCCCCACTGGTCTTCGCTGTGGTCGTGCGGAAACGCCGGCGTCGGCATGGCCGGGCACAGCACGACGTCGAACTCCTCGAACAGCTCCCGCCAAGCCTGACGGTGACGCTGACGGACCGCGTCGGCCGCGAGCCAGTCGCGGTGGCTGATCACCGTGCCCCGTAGGTGTTCCGCCGCGAGACTGTGATCCTCGGGCCGCACCTCGGCGGCACGCCGGCGGAACTGCTCGTAGACCGGCGGCGGATAGCTCGCCCCGACGACGGAGTCGAAGAGCAGCACGAACGTCCGCGCAGCCTCCACCGGATCGGGCAGCAGCGGGCTGTCGTGCTCCACAACGGCGCCGGCACGAGTCAATACGTCGGTGACCCGCCGAATTCCGGCCCGCACGCTCGAAGACGTCGGCATCAGCGGATGATCCTCGACCACGAGCACGCGGTAGTCGGCGAGCGCGGTGCGCCGTGAAGGCGGAAGTTTCCTCGAGGCACCGCGGGGTGTCGTGACCGGATCCGGCTCGGCGAGCAGATCGAGCAGCAGCACGAGGTCGCTCGAGGTGCGGGCCATCGGCCCGATCACGGTGAGGTCCTTTTCGGACGGCAACGGCGGGTTCGGCGGCGCCGTGTGCCCCCGCGAGGGCAGCACTCCCTGCGACGCCTTGTGCGCGTACACACCGGTGAAATGCGCCGGAGCACGCAGCGAGCCCGCGATGTCGGACCCGATCGACAGTGCGCCGAACCCCGCGGCGAGCGCGGCGGCGGAGCCCCCGGACGAGCCGCCTGGCGTCCGCGTGGGATCCCACGGGTTGTTCGTGGTGCCGTAGATCGCGTTGTAGGTCTGCAGATCCCCCAGTCCCAAGGGGACGTTGGTTTTGCCGAGCACAATGGCGCCCGCCGCTTTCAGCCGCGCGACCGGCAGCGCGTCCTCGGCCGCGACGAAGTCCTTGAACGGCGGGATGCCCCACGTGGTCGGCAGGCCGGCGACGTTGAACGACTCCTTGACCGTGACCGGAATCCCCAGCAGCGGCCGGTCGTCCCCGCGTGCCAGCGCCGCGTCGGCTTCCCGCGCCGCCGCCCGCGCCCGGTCGAAGTCGCGCACGCACACCGCGTTGAGCTCCGGGTCGTACTTCTCGATGCGCGCGATCGCCGACTCCGTCAGCTCGACCGCGCTCACCTTGCCCGCGCGCAGAGCGGCGGACAGTTCGCCGGCCGTCGCGTAAGTCCAGTCCGCCTGCATCGGTAATCCCCCCTGCTGGGTTCGAATGGTCGAAGTCAGACTCTACGCAGCTGACTTCGGCAATCGCAACCCAGGGGTAGACTCACCGCATGGCGATGACACTGGAGGGCGCGGTGACCGACCGGCGCGGCTGGCTGGCCGAGAACTGCTCGATCACCAAGGCGATCGAGGTCGTGGGCGCCCGCGCGACCGTGCTCGTGCTGCGCGAGGCCTTCTACGGCACGACGCGCTTCGACGAGTTCGTCGACCGCACGGACCTCTCCCCCAGCGTCGCGGCCGCCCGGCTCAAGCAGCTCGTGGAGCTCGGCGCACTCGAGAAGCAGCCTTACCGCGAGCCCGGCTCACGTCCGCGCGACGAATACGTGCTCACCACGATGGGCCGCGATCTCTTTCCGGTCGTGCTCGCGCTGATGCAGTGGGCCGACAAGCACCTGCAGCCCGACGGCGGCCCGGTCCGGATCGTCGAGCGCGGCTCGGGAAAACCCGTCAGCGTCGCGCCCCACACCGACTCCGGCGAACCGCTTGACCTCGAAGACCTCGCCGTCGTGCCCAACGAGACCTGGGTGCGGCCGTGATGTCCGCCGGTGCGGGAACCCGCATCGCCACTCGCGAATTGGGAACCCGGCCGACGTCGCGGGGCGGGGGACACACGACCTCGGCCGGGCAGCTGCGGGGACGGCGGTCCGTCCCGGTTTTCATTGTCCGCCAGGGATTCCCTGGCAATCGGCGCGCTGTGGCACGCCTTCACCCGAGCCGCGCTCGGCCCGGTCGAGCAGCCAGCCGGTCGGCAGTCCGAGCCGCGCCGCCTGGCCGCGCAGGTCGAAGTCGTCCCAGCCCAGCAGCCGATCGCTCGACCACCAGTTCGGCGGTCCCACGTACTCGGTCACGCCGCACTCATTCCTCGCGAGACAACCGGCGCCGAGACGTCTTCGTCGGTCTGCGGGTTCGGCAGCCGGCACAGCGGCCCGCCGCCGGGGTGTGAGACGACGCGGCTGTCGGCGAGGAACCACAGGCGCTCGGCCGGGCGGCCGCACACGGAGCACGGGCAGCCGAAGAGCTGCAAACCCCAGCGGGAGAACTGCTCAGGCATGGCTCCTCCTCTCCGCGTTCGTGAGGCGCCGAGCGAAGAGCACGGCCGCGGGGCCGCTGCGCGGCAGCCCGCCCCAGCGCGTCCGCTGCCGAGGTCCGGCCGGGACGCGGCGGGCGGCGACCGCGCGTCCCCGGTCGGGCAAGCCGTGCTGACGCATCACGCTTCCACCTTCCGATCCGGAGCAGATCTCGGGGGGCGGGCGACATCTTCACGTCCCGGTGCCGGCTACCGCCATGGCTTTCGAGTCCTCACAGGATCGCCGGGACCGGCTCCGGTCCGCATTCCTGCCACCTGGAGTCCCCCGCCCCCGCTACCCGGACTTTCGCCCGTGGGCCGGGGGCTGGCTGTGCGCGCGGGCGGCGCCTATCCTCAGGGTGGGTGTTGCGGCGTGTCCAACGAAACGATGGTGCAGCGCCGCCGAACCGGAGAGCGCATGCGGCGGCGCTCCAGCGGCGCGCTCGCCGCGGGGGTCGCCGTCGCCGCCGTCACGGGTGTCGCGCTGCTGCTCGAACCGCACGTGGACTCGGTGTCTCTGCTGATGCTGTACCTGGTCGTGGTGCTGCCGGTCGCCGTGATCTGGGGAACCGCCCTGGCGGTGGCCACCTCGTTGCTGAGCGTCGCCGTCCACGCGACCTTGTTCGCCCCGCCGCCCTCTGCCCTGCACCTCATCGACGCCCAGAACGCGGTCGCGCTGGGCGTCTTCCTCATCACGGCGGTCGTGGTGGGGACCCTCGCATCACGGCTTCAGCGCACGGCCCAGATCTCCGAGCGCCTGACCGACGAGCAGTCGGCCCTGCGCCGCGTCGCGACGCTCGTCGCTCAAGCTGTCTCGCCGCCGGAGGTCTTCGAAGCCGTGACGCGTGAGGTCGGCCTGCTCTGCGACGCCGACCTGGCCCGCATGGAACGGTACGAAGTGGACGGCACCGTCACCGGCGTCGCCGCCTGGACGCGGGTACCCGTCCACCTGGTCGTCGGGACGAAGATCGAGCTCGACGGGCTCAGTGTCGCGCGCGAAGTGCGCGTCACGGGCACACCGGTACGGCTCGCGAGCTTCGCCGGCGAGACGGGCGCGATCGCGCGCGAGGCCCGCAACCTGGGCATCCGGTCGTCCGTCGGCTGTCCGATCGTGGCGTCCGGCCGGCTGTGGGGCGTGATCGCCGCGTCGACGAAAAGCGCCGAACGCTTCCCGGACAACACCGAGGCGCAGATCGCCAGCTTCACCGAGCTCGTCGCCACCGCGATCGAAAACGCCGAGGCGCGTGCCGAGCTCCAGGCGTCGCGCGCACGCATCGTCGCCACCGCCGACCGGACCCGCCGGCGCATCGAGCGCGACCTGCACGACGGCGCCCAGCAGCAGCTCGTCTCGCTCGCTCTGCAGGTGCGCGCGGTCCAGGCGCTGATCCCCGACGAGTCCCTCGAGGCGCGCGGGGAGCTCGACCGCATCGCCGACGGGCTGTCCGACGCGCTGGACGCGCTTCGCGAGATGGCTCGCGGCATCCACCCCGCGCTGCTGGCCGAGCTCGGCCTCGTGCCCGCGCTCAAGGCCCTCGCGCGCCGCTCGTCGCAGAACATCGACCTCGACGTCCGCGCTGACGGGCGGCTCCCCGAGCCGATCGAGGTCGGCGCGTACTACGTCGTCGCCGAGGCGCTCACGAACGCGGCCAAGCACGCGCAGGCCGGCGCCATCACCGTCGTCGTGGAGACCGGCGCCGACGTGCTGCGCATCGCCGTGCAGGACGACGGCGCGGGCGGCGCCGACTTCGCCCGCGGCACCGGGCTGGCCGGGCTGAAGGACCGCGTGGAAGCGCTGGGCGGGCGGATCTTCCTCCACAGCCCACCCGGCGACGGCACGATGCTGCGCGCCGAGTTCCCGCTGGTCGGGCACGCAGGCTGAGCGGCCGTACCGGCCAGCCGGTAGGTGAGCTACCCGCTGGCCGGGCCCGGGGATTCCCGCTCGCCGTGACGACGGCGACCCCTCGAGGCGCCACACTGGGTGACCAGACGGAGGCGACAAAGGGTTCCTCGGGAAGAAGTCCGGTCATGACAGTCCACCACCACGCAAGCAACAGGTACTGCACCCGGTGCGGGCGCTGGCACAGCCATTGCGACGCCTGCGGCTGGTTCTGGTACGGCGCTTGCACTTTCGCGGAGGCGCTGCGGCGCATCCGGTTGCACCAGCTCGATGAGGTGTACGCGGACGGGGTGACCGGCCGTGGCCGTACCGGTTAGCGGGAATGCGCGTACTGCGTTGTTCTGGGAGGGTGGATACGTGCGGTGCCTGATCGTCGACGACAGTCCGGGTTTTCTGGTCGCGGCTCGTCGGTTGCTGGAGCGTGAGGGAGTCACGGTCGCAGGGGTGGCCCGGGGCGGAGCGGAAGCGTTGCGGTCCGTCGATGAGCTACGCCCCGACGTCGTGCTGGTCGACATCGACCTGGGCGGCGAGAGCGGTCTCGACCTGGTCGGGCGCCTGGCGCGTACGGACGCCGGCGGCTCGTCGCGCATCATCGTGATCTCGACCCATGCGGAAGAGGACTACCGCGACGTGATCGCCGAGGGTCCCGCGGTCGGGTTCCTGCCCAAGGCCATCCTGTCGGCGCGGGCGATCCACGGCCTGCTCGGCACGACCGGCTAGCGGTTGTCGAGGTAGGCCAGCACCGCCAGCACGCGGCGGTGGTCGTCCGTGGTCTCCGGCAGGTCCAGCTTGGCCAGCACGCTGCGTACGTGCTTCTCCACGGTCCCTTCCGTGACCCAGAGCCGGCGCGCGATCCCGCCGTTGGAGCGGCCCTCGGCCATCAGGCCCAGCACCTCGCGTTCACGGGCGCTCAGCGCGGCCAGCGGGTCGTTGCGGTGGCGGGCCTCGACGAGCTCCTGCACCAGCGCCGGCTCGACGACCGAGCCGCCCTTGGCGATCCGCCGGAGCGTGTCGAGGAACTCCCCGACGTCGGCAACCCGGCTCTTGAGCAGGTACCCGATGCCGCGGCCGCCGGCCAGCAGCTCCATCGCGTGGTCGACGTCGGCGTGGGCCGAGAGCACCAGGATGCCGATCTCGGGCAGCTCCTCACGGATGGTCCGCGCGGCCTCGAGCCCCTCGACGGTGTGGGTCGGGGGCATCCGGACGTCGACCAGGACCAGGTCGGGCCGGTGCTCCCGCACGAGGTCGAGCAGCTCGGCCGCGTCGCCCGCCTGACCGGCCACGGCGAACCCCGAGCGGTCGAGCAGGCTGGCCAGGCCCTCGCGCAGCAGCACGTCGTCCTCGGCCAGGACCACTCGTGGCACCGTCATCGCCACCACCGCTTTCGCCGCGGTGCTGCCCGGATGCCGCGGAAGTCATGTGGACAAATCGTCCCATAGCGCTTCGGCCGCCACCAACTCGTGCGGCGTGTCACGAACCGACGAGCACCACGTGCAGGGTCCGCGGCCCGTGCACGCCTTCGACGCGGTTCAGCTCGATGTCGCTCGTGGCGCTGGGCCCGCTGATCCACGTCTGCGGCCGGTCCGGGTCCAGCAGCGCGACCGCCTCGGGCACTCCCGGCACGATCTGGTCCTCGCGGACGACGCATACGTGCACGTCGGGAACCAGGCTGAGCGCGCGACGGCCCTGGCCCGGGCCGTGGTCGAGCACGAGCGTGCCGGTGCGCGCGATCCCGACGGCCGCGGTGGTGACCACGGCGTCGCAGGAGTCGAGGTCGTCGGCGTCGGCTGCCCCGCCGAGGCCGACCGGGAAGCCGTCGGGGACCAGGATGTTTTCAGCCGGACCCAGCGCGGCGCGGACGGTGTCGGCCAGGTCGGCCGGCGTGCACCGGCTGAGGGTGGCGCGGTAGTCGACCACGCGTTCGGCGAAGAGGGAAACCATGTCCGCGGGCGGTGGTGCGCCGCGGTAGCCCCTCGGCACGGGCGCCTCGGTCCGGTCGGCGTCCCGCAGAGCGCCGCGGACGGCCGCAAGGATCTCGTCGCGCGCGCTCATCGGCGGCCCGTCCGGCGCCACCACGCGCGGAAGGACTCCGGCGGTGGTGCGGGCAGGTCGCGGGCGCCGGTCCACAGCGAGGCGGGCCAGGGCAGCCGGCGCAGCGCGCGTCGGCCGCCGGGCAGCACGGCGCGGCCGAAGCGGTTCAACGCCTTGCCCGCCGCGCCCATCCCGCGTTCGGCGAGGGTGAGCCGCCGCGCGTCGGACAGGACCCAGGCCGCGGATTTCATCGCCACCGCTTCGGGTTTCGGCGCCCCGCCGCGGTGCGCGTCCACGACCTGGGAGCGCAGGTGGACCAGCACTTCGGGGATGTCGATGCGGACCGGGCACGCTTCGAAGCAGGCGCCGCACAGGCTGGAGGCGTACGGCAGCGAGTCGGTCTGCTCGTCGACGCCGACGCCCTTGAGCAGCGGGTTGAGGATCGCGCCGATCGGGCCCGGGTACACCGAGCCGTAGGCGTGGCCGCCGGTGCGTTCGTAGACCGGGCACACGTTGAGGCACGCCGAGCAGCGGATGCACCGCAGCGCCTGCCGCCCCACCTCGTCGGCCAGGGCACGGGTGCGGCCGTTGTCCAGCAGCACCACGTGCATCTCCTGCGGCCCGTCTCCGGGCGTGATCCCCGACCACGTGGAGGTGTAGGGGTTCATCCGCTCGCCGGTGCTGGAGCGCGGCAGCAACTGGAGGAACACGTCCAGGTCGGACCAGGTCGGCACGACCTTCTCGATGCCCACCACGGAAACCAGCACCTCGGGCAGCGTCAGGCACATGCGGCCGTTGCCCTCGGACTCGACCACGACCAGCGTCCCGCTGTCGGCGACCGCGAAGTTCGCGCCGGAGACGGCCATCTTGGCGCGCAGGAACTTCTCGCGCAGGTGCAGCCGCGCGGCGCCCGCGAGCTCGGCCGGTTCGTCGGTCAGGTCCTCGGGCGCGGGACGGCCCGCGGCGGCCATCCGGCGGCGGAAGATCTCGCGGATCTCCGCACGGTTGCGGTGGATCGCCGGTACCAGGATGTGACTGGGCAGATCGTCGCCGAGCTGCACGATCAGCTCGGCGAGGTCGGTCTCCCACGCGGTGATGCCCTGGGCTGCGAGCGCCTCGTTCAGCCCGATCTCCTGCGTGGCCATCGACTTGACCTTCACGACCTCGCCGACGCCGTGGCCGAGCGCGATCCGCGCGACGATGTCGCACGCCTCGGTCGCGTCACGGGCCCAGTGCACGGTCACGCCGCGGGACTGCAACGCCGCTTCCAGCGTCAGCAGGTGGTCATCGAGGTGCCGCAGCGTGTTGTCCTTGATCGCGGCGCCCGCGAGGCGCAGCTCCTCCCATTCGTCCACCTCCCCGACCACGGCCGCGCGTTTGGCGCGGATCGTGCCGGTGGCGTGGGCGAGGTTGCGGCGCAGCTGCGTGTCGGCCAGTGCCTCGCGCGCGGCCGTCGGAAACGCGGGCATACCGACGAACGTGGCGCTCACGCGTCCTCCTCGGTCGAGGCCAGTACGTCGGCCAGGTGCAGCACGCGGACGCCGGAGCGCTCGCGCGAGAGCAGGCCGCCGATGTGCAGCAGGCACGAGTTGTCGCCTGCGACGAGCACCTCCGCGCCGGTGTCGCGGACGTGGCGGGCCTTGTCCGCGCCCATGGCGGTGGAAGTCTCGGCGTTTTTCACCGCGAACGTCCCGCCGAACCCGCAGCACTCCTCCGCGGCAGGGAGCTCCACCAGGTCGAGCCCGCGCACGTTGCGCAGCAGCTGCAAGGGTTTGTCACCGACGCCGAGCATGCGCAGCGAGTGGCACGTCGGGTGATAGGTGACGCGGTGCGGGAAGTAAGCGCCGACGTCGGTCACGCCCAGCACGTCGACCAGAAACTCGCTCAGCTCATACGTTTTCGGCCCGGTCTCGGCCAGCCGCGGCTCCCCCGCACGCCGGGCGACCATCCCGTGCTGGTGGCGCGCCGAACCCGCACAGGACCCGGACGGGGTGACGATGTAGTCGTACCCGGCGAACGCGTCGGTGAAGGCGCGCACCACGGGCACCGCCTCGTCGAGGTAGCCGGTGTTGACCATCGGCTGCCCACAACAGGTCTGCGCCTCCGGGAAGTCCGCCTCGACGCCCAGGCGCCGCAGCAGCCGGAACACCGCCTTGCCGGTGTCGGGGAACATCGTGTCGTTGATGCACGTCACGAGCACGGCGACCTTCACGCCACCACCCCCGCCCCGCTCAGCCGCGCCTCGGCGGCGGTCCAGTTCCCGCCGCCCGGCTGGTAACGCCGCAGCGGCTGGGTTTCGCGGATCAGCCTACGCATGGCCGCGAGGTCCGGCAGGCCGGCACCGAGGGCCCGCGCCTGTACGAGGACGTTGCCCAGTGCCGCCGCCTCGACCGGCCCGGCCAGCACCGGGACGCCGCACGCGTCGGCCGTCAGCCGGCACAAAAGCTCGTTGCGGGCGCCGCCGCCGACGAGGTGCACCACGTCGACCGGCCGGCCCGTGACCTGCGCGGCCTGTCGGACCGCGCGCCGGTACGCGAGCGCGAGACTGTCCACAATGCACCGCACGAGCTCGCCCCGGCTTTCCGGCGGCCGCTGCCCGGTTTCACGGCAGGCGGCGGCGATGCGCGCGGGCATGTCGCCGGGCGGGAGGAACTCGGGGGCGTCGATGTCCACGACGGCCGCCAGCGCGGGTGCGGCGGCCGCCTCCGCGAGCACCGTCGCCAGGTCCGCGGGCTCGCCGTGCGCGGCCCAGGTCCGCAGGGTTTCGGTGAGCACCCACAGGCCCATCACGTTGCGCAGGAAGCGGATCTTGCCGTCGACGCCGGTCTCGTTGGTGAAGTTGGCCGCCAGCGCCGAGGCGCCGAGCTGCGGTTCGTCGAGCTCCAGCCCGACCAGCGACCACGTGCCGGAGGAGATGTAGGCGAAGTTCGTGCCGGGCTCGGCCGGCACCGCCACCACCGCCGACGCCGTGTCGTGCGAACCGACGGCGACCACCGGCAGCTCCGGTTTCCCGAGCTCTTCGGCCAGCGCCGGCAGCAGCGTCCCGATCCGCTCTCCCGGCTCGCGCAGCGGAGGCAGCAGCCGCGCCGGAATGCCGGCCCGCTCGGCGAGGTCGGCCGCCCAAGTCCGCTCGCGCACGTCGTAGAGCTGCGTAGTCGACGCGTTGGTGCGCTCCGCGCCGACGCTCCCCGTGAGCCAGTAGCCCAGCAGGTCCGGGATCAGAAGGATCTTCTCGGCCGCCGCGAGCCGGTCCCCTTCGGACACCAGCTGGTAGAGCGTGTTGAACGGCAGCTCCTGCAGCCCGGTGACGGCGAACAGCTCCGGCGCGGGGATCGTCCGGTGCACGAACTCCGCCACGCCGTCGGTGCGGGAGTCGCGGTAGTGCACGGGGTTGCCGAGCAGCCGGCCGTCGGCGCCGAGCAGCCCGTAGTCGACAGCCCACGAGTCGATGCCGACACCCGCCACCTCGCCGGCGTCGCCGAGCCCGGCCAGCACCTCGCGGTACAGCCCGAGCACATCCCAGTGCAGCGTGGAGCCGGTGGCGTTCGCGACCCGGACGCCACCGTTCGGAAACCGCCGCACTTCTTCCAGTTCGAGCCGCCCGGGCCCGACCGTCCCGGCCATCACCCGGCCGCTCGTGGCACCGAGGTCGACGGCGGCCACGCGCATCACCCGCACACCCATCAGCCGGACACCACGGTCAGCTCGAGTCCCAGCAGGTCCGCCACCGCCTTCAGCTCGGCGACGCGGTGACCGGTCCCCAGCGCCCAGTGGTGGTTCACCCCGGTGGCCGACCACGCGTCGGTCCACTCGCCGGGGTCGCAGCCGAAGTCCACCCGCGAGGTCGTGTTCCCGATCTGCAGCAGCGGCCCGGGCACGACCTCTCCTTCCGACGCGACGAGCACGAACGTGCCGTCGCGCAGCTGGCCGAGGCCGCACAGCGTCACCGGGCCGTGGTGCACGTCGAACTCGACGGACACGCCCCAGCCCCGCTTGCCGTGGTAGACGCCGAGCCCGCGCAGCAGCGGTTTGCGCGCGCTGATCGCCAGGTGCGCCGGGCCGTCGTGGCCCATCTCCACCACGTTGTCACGGAAGTTCAGCGCCTGCAGCTCGGTGAACGAACCACCGGCGCCGAGCCGGTCCAGCAGCAGCATCGCCAGTGACGCCCGCAGCTCGTACTCGCCGACCGTGGGCACTCCGCGGGCCGTGAGCAGCGACGCGCCGAGGATGAACCCCGCGCCGACGCGCTCGTGGGCCTCGCCGTCGAGCCCGCGGTGGTAGTACGCGAGCGAGTCCAGCCCGAAGTCCCCGACCAGGCGGTCCAGCGCCACCGAAACCTTGGCTCCCCAGGCGAAATCCTCGTCGACGACCGAACCGTCCACAGTGAACACTTCGCGTGCGAGCGCCATCCGGGCCGCCGTCTCGGCGTCGGTGACCTGCTCCACGCGCACGCGCAGGTCGTCGACCTCCAGGATCTCGACGTGCCCGCCGAGCTGAGCCGACACCAGCGTCGGATCGGTGGCCACGTCCATCATCCCCGGGTAAAGGTGCCCGAGCAGGCCGTGGCGGCCGTGCCGGAACGCCGCGCGCACGCCGGCCGCCTTGATCCACCGTGCGATCTTCACCCAGGCGCGCTCGTCCTCCAGGTACCCGGACACCGAGCGGAACTCGACGCCGACGCGGCGGAACGCGTTGGCCATCTCCGGCAGCGGGCAGGCCCCGCAGTAGGCCAGCCACGCGCCCGTGTCGAAGGACGCGTGGTCCATCGCCTCGGTGGGCTGCAAGTTCAGCAGCAGCACCGGCGAGCCCGAGCGCTGCGCGATCGGCGCCAGCATGCTCGACGTCAGGTACGTGGTCAGGAAGCCGATGATCAGGTCGCAGTCGGCCACCCGCAGCTTCTCCGCGGCTGCCGCGCCTTCGGCCGCATCGGAGATGAACCCGGCGTCGACCACTTCGCAGTCCAGTCCCGACAGACGCTCGGCGACCCGGCGCGCCGAGGCCTGCAACTGCGGCAGCAGGTCGGGGAACTGCGGCCAGTACGCGCCGAGCCCGCCGGCGACGAGGCCGACGCGGGTGCGGCGCGGGGTGATGCGGTCCAGTCCGGACGGGACGGGCCGCGCGAGCGTGTCGGTCATGAGGTCCTCTCCCTAGCGGAGGAAGGCCGCGGCCACCCCGGCGTCGACCGGGATGTGCAAGCCGGTGGTGTGGGTGAGGTCGCCGCCGGTCAGCGCGAACACCGCGGCGGCGACGTGCGCGGGCAGCACCTCCCGCTTGAGGATCGTGCGCTGGGCGTAGAACTCGCCGAGCTTCTCCTCCGGCACCCCGTAGACGGCCGCGCGCTGCGCGCCCCAGCCGCCGGCGAAGATGCCGGAGCCGCGCACGACGCCGTCGGGGTTGATGCCGTTGACGCGGATGCCGTGCTCGCCGAGCTCGGCCGCGAGCAGCCGCACCTGGTGGGCCTGGTCGGCCTTCGCCGCGCCGTAGGCGACGTTGTTGGGGCCGGCGAACACCGAGTTCTTCGAGGAGATGTACACGACGTCCCCGCCCATCCCCTGGGCGATCATCGCCCTCGCCGCGGCCTGCGACACCAGGAACGAGCCCTTGGCCATCACGTCGTGCTGCAGGTCCCAGTCGCGTTCCGTGGTCTCCAGCAGCGGCTTCGAGATCGAGAGCCCGGCGTTGTTCACGACCAGGTCGAGCCCGCCGAACGCCAGCACGGCCGCGTCGACGGCCGCGGCCACACCCGCCGCATCGGTCACGTTCGCCGTCACGGCGATGGCCTTGTCCGTGCCGCCGATGCCGGTCGCGACCTCCTCGGCCGCCTCGGTGTCGAGATCGGCGATGGCCACGCAGGCGCCCTCGGCCGCGAGCCGTTCGGCGATGGCCCGCCCGATGCCCGAGCCCGCGCCGGTGACCAGCGCGATCCGGCCGGCCAGCGGCTTCGGCTTCGGCAGCCGCTTGAGCTTGGCCTCCTCCAGCGCCCAGTACTCGATGCGGAACTTCTCGCTCTCCGCGATCGGCGCATACGTCGACACGGCCTCCGCGCCGCGCATCACGTTGATCGCGTTGACGTAGAACTCCCCCGCCACGCGCGCGGTCTGCTTGTCCTTGCCGAAGGAGAACATGCCGACGCCGGGCACCAGCACAATGGCCGGGTCGGCACCGCGCATGGCCGGCGAATCGGGCGTCGCATAACGCTCGTAGTAGGCGCGATAGGACTCGCGGTACTCCGCGTGCAGCTCCTTCAGCCGCGCGACGACGTCCTCCAGCGGCGCGGTCGCGGGCAGGTCGACCACCAGCGGCCGGACCTTGGTGCGCAGGAAGTGGTCCGGACACGACGTGCCCAGCGCGGCGAGCCGCCCGAGCTTCTCCCGCGAGAGGAACTCCAGCACCACGTCGGCATCGGTGTAGTGGCCGACCTGCCGCTGATCCGTGGACGCGAGTCCACGGACCAGCGGCGCCAGCGCCGCGGCCCGTGCGCGGCGCTCATCCTCCGGCAACCCCTCGAAACCGGGGACGACCATGCCGAACGGCTCGGCTTTGCCGCGTCCGGCGAGAAACTTCTCCGCAGTGCGGATGATCTCAAGCGAGTTGCGCCGGCTCTCCTCGGAAGTCGCGCCCCACGCCGTGATCCCGTGGCCCCCGAGGATCACGCCGATCGCGTGCGGGTTGGCCTCCTTCACCGCCGCGATGTCCAGGCCGAGCTGGAACCCGGGCCGGCGCCAGTCCACCCACGCGACGCGGTCGCCGAAGCACTCCTTGGTCAGCGCGGCACCGTCGGCCGCCGTGGCCAGGGCGATGCCCGAGTCCGGGTGCAGGTGGTCAACGTGCGCCGCCTCGACGAGACCGTGCATCGCGGTGTCGATCGACGGCGCCGCTCCGCCTCTCCCGTGCAGGCAGTAGTCGAACGCGGCGACCATCTCGTCCTCGCGCTCGACACCCGGGTAGACGTCGACGAGTGCGCGCAGCCGGTCGAGCCGCAGCACGGCGAGCCCAGCCTCCGTCAACGTGCCCAGGTCACCGCCGGAGCCCTTGACCCACAACAGTTCGACGGGCTTGGCGGTGACCGGGTCGAGCACCTCGCCCTTCGCGGAGGTGTTGCCGCCGGCGTAGTTCGTGTTCCGCGGATCGGCGCCCAGCGCGTTGCTGCGGGCGATGAGCTCCTCGGGCACGGTCATGCTCATGCTCCCCATCCGGCCTGCTGCCCGTCGGCACGCTCGGCCTCGATCTTCTGCTGGTAGCCACTGCGGTGGTAGGCGGCGACCGGGTCCGGGTCCAGCCCCGCGTCCTCGCGCACCTGCGCCAGGATCGGCCGCACGTCGGTGTTGTAGGCGTCCATCAGCACCGCGTTGGCGCCGAGCACGTCGCCGGACTGCTGGGCCGCGCGCAGAGCGTGCCGGTCCACGAGCAGCGCCTTGGCCGTGGCCTCCTGCACGTTCATCACCGAGCGGATGATCGCGGGGATCTTCGCCTCGATGTTGTGGCACTGGTCGAGCATGAAGTTGATGCCGTAGGCCGGGTCCAGCGCGTCACCGCGCACGATCTCGTACAGGATCCGGAACAGCTGGAACGGGTCCGCGGCGCCGGCCATCAGGTCGTCGTCGGCGTAGAAGCGCGAGTTGAAGTCGAATGCGCCGAGCTTCCCGGCCCGCAGCAGGAACGCGACGATGAACTCGATGTTCGTGCCCGGCGCGTGATGGCCGGTGTCGATGCACACCGTCGCCTTCTCACCCAGCTCGATGCAGTGGGCATAGGAGGTGCCCCAGTCGGGGACGTCGGTGGCGTAGAAGGCGGGCTCGAACAGCTTGTACTCCAGGAGCATCCGCTGGTCGTCGCCCAGGCGGTCGTACGCCTCGCGCAACGCGGCCGCGAGGCGGTCCTGGCGGTCGCGCAGGTCGTCCTGGCCCGGGTAGTTGAGGCCGTCGGAGAACCACAGCTTCAGGTCGCGCGAGCCCGTGGCGTCCATGATGGAGATCGCCTCGAGCAGGTGGTCGGTCGCCTTGCGCCGGATGCCCGCGTCGGGGTTGGTGACCGAGCCGAGCTTGTAGTCGTTGTCCTGGAACACGTTGGTGTTGATGGCGCCGATCCCCACACCGAGGTCCTCGGCATAAGAACGCAGCGCGGCGAAGTCGTCGACCCGGTCCCACGGGATGTGCAACGCGACGGTCGGCGCGACCCCGGTGAAGCGGTGCACGGTGGCCGCGTCGGCGATCTTCTCCGCCGCCGTACGCGGAACCCCGGCCTGGGTGAAGACCTTGAACCGGGTGCCGGAGTTGGCGAACGCCCACGAGGGGGTCTCGATCCGCTGCGCCCGCAGAGCGGATTTCACGGCTGTCAGGTCGGGCAAGTCGATCACGTCTTTTCCCGTCACGCGCTCGCGCGCTCGTCGTCCAGATGAAAAACCTCGGTGAGCAGGGCGAACCCCTCGTCGGGCCCGCGGCCGTCGAGTCCGGTGAAGAACTGCGCCATCTCGGCCTGCCACCGGGTGTTCACCTCAGTCTCGGCCATCGCGGCCTGCGCCGCGGCGAGGTCGTCGGCCTCGACGTAACCGATCAGCAGGCCGTCCTCACGCAGGAAGAGCGAGTAGTTGCGCCAGCCGGTGTCGCGCAGGGCCGCCTGCATGTCCGGCCACACGGCGCGGTGGCGCTCGGTGTACTCGGCCATCCGCTCGGGCCGCACCTGCAGCTGGAAGCAGTATCGCGCCACGGTCTCCGTCCTCAGTGGACTCGATGGGTCCGGCGGGTCCGGCCGGGCCGAGCAGGCCCGGCCGGAACTCCGCTCAGAAGTTGAACTTGTCGATGTTGTCGGCGTTGAAGACGGTCGGCGGGCCGAGCACGATCTCGCCGTCCGCGCCGATCGTGTACTCACCGAGCTTGCCGGCCTTGAACTTCTGGCCCTGTGCGCCGGTGATCTGCCCGGAGCTCAGCGCCACACCCGCGTAGGCGGCGAGGTAGCCGATGTCGGCCGGGTTCCACAGCGCGAACTCCTTGACCGTGCCGTCCTTGACGAACGCGCGCATCTGGTTCGGCGTGCCCAGCCCGGTGATGGCGACCTTGCCCTTGTAGCTCGACGAGCTCACGTAACGGGCCGCGGCCGCGATGCCGACGGTGGTCGGCGACACGATCACCTTGAGGTTCGGGAACGACTGCAGCAGGCCCTGGGCCTCCTGGAACGACTTCTGGTCGTCGTCGTTGCCGTAGGCGATCTTGTCGAGCTTCAGCTTCGAGTACTCAGGCTTGGCCAGTTCTTGCTTCATCACGTCGATCCACGCGTTCTGGTTGGTCGCGTTGGGCGTCGCCGACAGGATCGCGATCTCGCCCTCACCACCGGCCAGCTCGTTCGCCATCTTCGCGAGCTGCTCGCCGATGCCCTGGGTGCTGGCCTGGTTGATGAACACGTCGCGGCAGTTCTTCGCCGCGTCGGAGTCGAACGCGACGACCTTGATGCCGGCGCTGCGGGCCTGGTTGAGCGACGGGCACACCGCGTTCGGGTCGTTGGCGGCGATGCCGATGACGTCCTGCTGCTGCTGGATCAGCGTGTTGATGTAGCTGACCTGCGAGGACGCGCTGGCGTCGTTCGGCCCGACGAGCTTGTAGGTGCCCTTGAGCTCATCCAGGGCCGTCTTGCCGCCGCCGACCTCGATGTCGCTGTAGGGGTTGTTGAGCTGCTTGGGCAGGAACGCCATCTTCACGCCCTGCTTGCTCGCCGCGTTCGGGTCCGCGGACGCGGTGGACGCGGCCGGGCCGGACGCCGTGCTGTCGTTCTTCGTGGTGCCACCGCACGCGGTGAGGCTCAGGACCAGGCCTGCCGCACTCACCACCGACACGACGCCGGTCAGGATTCGTCGGGACATCTTCGTCACCTTTCTGGGTTACTGCTCGGCGCCGGCGAGAGCTCCGGCTTTCGGGGACGGGGATCGTCGCCTGCGCCGCTGCAGCGCGGCGCGGGAGGAGGAGAGGATGTTGGGCAGCAGCACCGAGATGATCAGCAGCACGCCGGTCACGATGTTGAGCGCCTCGTTCGACACGTCCCGCAGCCGCAACGCGTTCTGCAAGGCCGACAGCAGCACCACACCACCGAGCACGCCCGGCAGCGTGCCCTTGCCGCCGAAGATCGAGACGCCACCGAGGAGCACGGCCGCCACCACGGCGAGCTCGAGACCGAACCCGTTGTCGGCGCGGGCGCTGGAGTAGCGGAGCGTCCACAGCACCCCGGCCAACCCGGCGACCGCGCCGCTCACGACGTAGAGCCAGAACTTCGTGCGCCCGGTGCGGATACCGGCGAACCGCGCCGCCGTGTCGCTGGCTCCGGCCGCGAACACACCACGCCCGATCGGGGTGGCGTGCAGGACCACGCCGAACACGATGGACAGCACGATGAGCGGGATGAGGACGTTGGGGATCGAACTGCCGCCGAGCGTCCCCGTCACCCACGAGGTGTAGGAGCCTGGGAAGTCGGCCACCGCGCCGTCGCCGAGCACCACGAACGCGAGGCCGCGGTAGAGCGCCATGGTGCCGATGGTGACGGCCAGGGAAGGCAGCTTCAGGACCGTGACGAAGAAGCCGTTCACCGCGCCGAGGACCGCGCCCAGCACGATGCACAACGGGATGATCATCTCGATCGTCAGCCCGGAGTTCCACAGCGAACCCATCACCGCGGACGTGAGCCCGAGCGTGCTCGCCACCGAGAGGTCGATCTCGCCGGTGACGATGATGAACGTCATCGGCAACGCCATCAGCGCGATCGGCAGGAGGTCCAGCAGCAGGAACGTGTAGTTGCGGCCGGTGCCGAAGTTGTCGATGGTGCCCGACGCGACGAGCAGGACCACGATCGCGATCGCGATGACGGCGACGTCCCAGCTCGCGAGCCGCGCCAGCCAGGCGGGCCGCCGGGCTGTGTCCGTTCTGGTGGTGGGATCAGACATGGGAGTCCCTCTTCTTCAGTGCCTTGGCGACGCGTACGGCGACAAGCCGGTCGGCGCCGATGGCCAGCAGGATCAGGGCGCCGACGATCGCCTGCTGCCAGAACTGGTCGATGTCCAGCACCGCCAGCGCGCTGCCGATCACCGTCAGCAGCAGCGCGCCGAGGCTCGCACCCCACACCGAACCGCTGCCGCCGAACACGGCGACCCCGCCGACGACCGCGGCGGCCACGACGTTGAGCTCGTACCCGGTGCCGGCCGCGGCGTCGACCGTGCCGAACCGGGCGGCGAACAAGACACCGGCGAGCCCCGCCAGCGCTCCGCTGACGAGGAACGCGATGGTGGTGTTGCGCCCGACCTTGATGCCCACCAGCTGCGCGGCCTGCGGGCTCGAGCCCATGGCGTAGAGCTCACGGCCGCCGCGGTAGTTGCGCAGCACCACGCCGGCGATGACCATCACGAGCACCGCGATCAGCACCAGCCACGGCACCCCGAGCACCGACGCGTCGCCGAAGTCGAGGAACGAGCGCGGGAGCTTGTCGGCGTTGATCTGCTGCCCGCCGGCCCAGAAGTAGACCGCACCGCGGAACGCGTACAGCGTGCCGAGGGTGACGACCAGCGCCGGGACGCGGCCGAACCGGACGACCGCGCCGTTGATCAGGCCGCACGCGGCGCCGACGACCAGGCCGGCGAGCAGCGCCACGATCACCGGCAGGCCGGGGTTGTCGCGCAGCATCGTGCCGACGGCGAAGGCCGACAGACCGAGCACCGAACCCACGGACAGGTCGATGTTGCGGGTGATCATCACGACGGCCTGCCCGACGGCCAGCACCGCGAGGATCGCCGTCCCGAGCAGGATGTCGCGGATGCTCTGCCCCGAAAGGAACCGGGAGTTCTGCGTCGCGGTGAACACCACGAGCACGATCAACGCCAGCACGATGCCCGACTCGCGGGCCTTGAACACGGTCCCGAACACCGATCGCCGCTCCCCCGGGCTCGCCTGGCGGGGTGGCGGGGCCGCCACCTTGGTCGCGTTCACGCGGCCTCCTTTTCCGACGTTCGTGTCGTGTTCGCCGCGGCGGGCGTGCGGGCGATCCCCGTGCTTGACGATGCGGACCTTCGAGCAGTCCTCATGCCACCGCCCCTTGTCCCATCGCCGCGAACATCACTGAGTTCTCGTCGGCCTCGGCGCGCGGGATCTCCGCCACGATCCGGCCTTCGCGCATCACCAGCACGCGGTCGGCCATGCCCAGCACCTCGGGCAGCTCCGAGGACACCATCACCACCGCGACGCCTTCGGCCGCCAGCGAGGACATCAGCCGGTGCACCTCGGCCTTGGTGCCCACGTCGATGCCACGCGTCGGCTCGTCCACGATCAGCACGCGCGGCGCCATCGAAAGCCACTTGGCCAGCACCACTTTCTGCTGGTTGCCGCCCGAGAGCGTGCCGACCGCGTCACCGAGCCGGCCGTACTTGGTGCGCAGGCGTTCGGTCCAGCGCAACGCTTCCCGGCGTTCGCCCGGGCCGAGGAGCAAGCCGAGTTTCGACAGCGCTCTCGCCCGCGGCAGCGTGACGTTGCGCTCGATCGAGAGGTCCATCACGAGGCCTTGCTGCCGCCGGTCCTCCGGCACCAGCGCCATGCCCGCCGCCATCGACGCGCGCGGCGAGTGGGGCTTGAGCTTCTTCCCGTTGAGCCGCACCACTCCGGCGTCGCGTTCGTCCACTCCGAACACCGCCTGGACCACTTCGGACCGACCGGCCCCCACCAGCCCGGCGAACGCGACGATCTCCCCGGCCCGAACCTCGAAGGAGACGTCGCGGAACACACCCTCGCGTGTCAGACCGTCCACTTCGAGCACCACTGCGCCGGGTTCCACGTCCTGCTTGGGGAACAGCGCGTCGAGGTCGCGCCCGACCATGCGGCGCACCATCTCGTCCACCGTCACGTCTTCCATCGCGTCGGTGGAGACGTGCCGGCCGTCGCGCATGATCGTCACGCGCTGGCACAGGTCGACGATCTCCTCGAAGCGGTGCGAGATGAACATGATCGCCGCGCCCTCGTCGCGCAGCGCCCGCGCCACGGAGAACAGGCGCTCGACCTCGACCAGGCTCAGCGCGGCGGTGGGCTCGTCCATGATGAGCACGCGCGCGTCGGCGCTGAGCGCCTTGGCGATCTCCACGATCTGCTGGTCGGCGATGGAAAGCCCGCGCGCCGGACGGTTCGGGTCGATCCGCACGCCCAGGCGCTCGAAGAGCCGTTCGGCCTCGGCGCGGATCGCCGCGCGGTCGATCATCCCCAACCGGCCACGCGGGTGGCGGCCCATCACGATGTTCTCGGCGACCGTGAGGTCCGGGAACAACGTCGGTTCCTGGTAGATCACCGCGATGCCCGCGGCCTTTGCGTCGGCGGGTGAGGAGAACTCGGCTTCCCGTCCGTCCAGCAGCAGCTCGCCCTGGTCGGGGCGATGCACTCCGGCCAGCATTTTGACGATCGTGGACTTGCCCGCGCCGTTCTCGCCGACCAGCGCGTGGGCCTCGCCGGCGTACAGCGGGAACGACGCGCCCGCGACCGCCGCGACCGCGCCGAACGACTTCGTGACCCCGCGGACCTCGAGCAGTGGCACTCGGTCGCGCTCCTGCCGCGTCATCGCGACCTCCGGGATTGAAAGGTTTCACAAACCTGGCGCGGTGACGCTACTATGTGTCCGAACGGGAAGTCAACGAAAAAGGCTGCCAGGCACATCTCGAGGCAGTCGCGGTTTTTCAGGCAGCAACCCGTGATTGTCACGTTTCAACACAGCGACTTGAACACAGGGTGGGGTGGCGGTGGAAGATTCGAACGAGGTCGCGGCCCCCGCACCGCGGGCGGCGGGGATCAAGGACGTGGCCGCGGCGGCCGGCGTTTCGCTCGGCACGGTGTCCAACGTGCTCAACCGGCCGGAGCGCGTGAGCCCGAAGACGCGGACCAGGGTCGAGGCCGCGATGGCCGCGCTGGGCTTCGTCCGCAACGAGTCGGCGCGCCAGCTGCGCGCCGGCCACAGCAGCGTGCTCGCCTACGTGATGCTCGACGGGCGCAACCCGTTCTTCACCGACGTCGCCGCCGGCATGGAGGACGCGGCGGCCGCGGACGACCTGTCACTGTTCGTGTGCAACAGCGCCAACCTCGCCGAACGCGAGGCCGCCTACCTCCGCCGCCTCGAACAGCAACGCGTGCAGGGCGTCCTCATCACCCCGGTCGACCCGGACTCCCCCGCCCTGGCCGAACTCGCGCGCCGCGGCACGCCGGTCGTCATCGTCGACCGCAAACGCGCCGGCACCGACCACTGCTCCGTCGCCGTCGACGACGTCCGCGGCGGCGAGCTCGCCGCCCGCCACCTGCTCGACCAGGGCCACACCCGCATCGCCTACGTCGGCGGCCCGCTCACCCTCGGTCAGGTCCGCGACCGCCGCGAGGGCGCGCTGCGGGCCCTGCTCGCAGCCGGCCTGGGCCCCGACCACCTGGTCGACCTCGCCACCCCCCAGCTCACCGTCGAGGACGGCAGCAACGCGGGCCAGCGCCTGGCCGGCCTGCCCTCGGCCACCCGCCCGACCGCCGCGTTCTGCGCCAACGACCTGCTCGCTCTGGGCCTCCTGCGCAGCTGCGCCGCCCTGGGCATCTCCGTCCCGGCCGACCTCGCCATCGTGGGCTACGACGACATCGACTTCGCTGCGGCCGCCACCGTGCCCCTCACGTCCGTCCGCCAGCCCCGCCACCGCCTCGGCCGCACGGCCGCGGAGCTGCTCATGCAGGAGACGTCGGACCCGGGCCACGTGCACCAGCAGGTCACGTACCTTCCGGAGCTGGTGGTGCGGGCGTCCACTTTGCGGACGAAGTAGGTCCACTGTGGATGGTCTTCATCGGACATCCACAGTGGACCTAATCCGGAATCATTCCGGCACGCGAGTGATCTCCGGCTGTTCCACCCCATGCGGAATATCGAACGACTCCTCCCCCGTCCGCAGCAGCCGCAAGATCACACCGGCCACATAATCCGGACTCTGCACCACCATCCCCGGGATCGGCGACGCGCCGAGCGTGAACCGGCCGTCCGCGAACTCCGTCGCGGTGATCGACGGCAGCAGGAGCGACACAGCGATACCGTCGGCCGCAAGTTCCTGCGTGAGCACCGCGCTGAGCATGTTCACGGCCGACTTGCTCGCCGCGTACGCGCCCACGCCGACCGCGACGCGGCGGGTGGTGCCGGAGCTGATGTTGACGATGCGGCCGAAACCCTGCCGCCGCATGGCGGGCAGGACGGCCTGCGTCACGGCGAGCAGGCCGACCAGGTTGAGCTGCAGCGTCGCGCCGAAGGCGGCGGGATCGACCTGGTCGAGGGGCCCGTGGAGGCTGGCGCCGGCGTTGTTGACCAGGCCGTCGACGCGGCCGTGGCGTTCCAGGGTGGCCGCGACGAGGGCGGCCACCTGCGCGGGGTCGGTCACGTCGGTGGGGACGGCGAGGGCGCCACCGAGTTCGTCGCTGAGCGTGGTCAGGCGGTCGGCCCGGCGGGCCGCGAGCACGGGGTAAGCGCCGGCCGCGTGGAGGCGCCGGGCGGTCGACGCGCCGATTCCCGAGGAGGCGCCGGTGACGATGACCGTTTTGCCGGCCAGGTCGATGAGGTCTGTCATGCCACGACGTCTACCAGACGCGAGCGTGAGCCCGGCAGTTGACAACCTGGTCTTATGAGCCTAAGAAATACCAGACCACCGAGCCCGCGCCCCGCGAGCCGGTGCCTGGAGGGAGCTATGGCAGCTCTGCGGATCCGGCGGATCCTGATCGCGACCACCGCGCTCGTCTCGCTCGCCGCGTGCGGGTCGCGCGGCCAATCCGACGGCCTCGGACTGGCCGAACCCGGCACCATCACCGCGGGCGTCACGGCGGGCGACGCGCCGTTCGTCTCCCCCGACGCGACCGGCAAGCCGGTGGGCCTGCTGGTCGATCTCAACGACGTGATCGCCCAGCGGATGGGCCTCAAGATCACCTACCGGATGACCACCGTCAGCGCCGGGTTGCCGCTGGTCACGGCCGGGCAGCTCGACATGCTCGCGATCGGCATGCTGCCGACCGCCGAGCGCAAGAAGAGCGTCGACTTCACCAAGCCGTTCTACCTGGCCTCCGACGACGTCGTGGTCCGCACCGATTCGACCACCAAGGCGGCCGGAGACCTCACCGGCAAGCGCGTCGGCGCGGGGCTGGGCAGCGCGCAGGCCGACTTCGTCACCGCGAAGATCCCCGGCGCCACCCTCATCTCGCAGCCCACCAACAGCGCGGGTGTGACCCAGCTCCTCAACGGCAACCTCGACGCGATGGTGCTGGCCTCCACCGAGGTCCCGACCGTGCTCCAGGAGAACCCCGGCCGCGTCAAGATCGCCTACTCCGCTCCGCACGAGCAGGCCTCGGCGATGCCGGTCAACCGCAAGCTCACCGCCTTCGAGAAGGCCTACGGCGACCAGCTCAAGACCACGATGGACGACGGCACTTTCCTTCGCCTGTACGACAAGTACTTCCCCGGCGAGCCCTACCCGTCGCAGATGTTCACCTATTGGCCCCAGCTCCGAGACCAGATCCAGAAGGGCAGATGAAGTAAGAAATGCGCCGACGATTCCGGACCGCCTTCGCCGCGCTCGCGGCAGCCGGGCTGCTGACCGTTTCCGCCTGCGGCGGTGGCGACTCCGCGAGCACGGACCCCTACGGCCTCGCGGTACCCGGCACCATCACCGCCGGTGTCCCGCAAGGCGACGCGCCGTTCGTGTCACCCGACGCGAGCGGCAAGCCGGCCGGGATGCTGATCGACCTCAACGACGTCATCGCGAAGCGCATGGGCCTCAAGATCACCTACAAGCTCTCCACCGTCGGCGCGGGTCTGCCGCTGGTCACCGCCGGCCAGTACGACATGATGATCGCCGACCTCACCATGTCCGAGGAACGCAAACGCAACGTCGCCTTCACCACGCCGTTCTACGTGGACGCCAACGACGTGCTGGTTCACTCCGATTCGCCGGCCAAGACCGTCGCCGACCTGAACGGCAAGCGCGTGGGCGTCGGCATCGGCAGTGCGCAGGCCGATTTCGCCGCGAAGACGTTGCCGCAGGCCAGTGTCGTGAGCGTCCAGACGAACGCCACCGGCATCGACCAGCTCCTCAACGGCAACCTCGACGGCTTCGTCGTCAGCTCCGTGCAGGCCATCACGGTCTTCGCCCAGCACCCCGGGCGGCTGAAGGTCGGCGTCTCGGTGCAGAACCCGCTGCCCGAGGCGATGGCCGTCCGAAAAGGACTCGACAAGTTCCTCGCCGACTACAACAAGCAACTCGCCGCCGTGGTCGACGACGGCACGTTCCTCAAGCTGTACCACCAGTACTTCCCGGGGCAGGAGTACCCGAGCTCACTGTTCCAGTACTGGCCCTCGCTGCAGGCACAGGTCCAGAAGGATCTCGCGGCCAAGTGACGACGGCGGCCGGGTTCGCGGGCCCGGCCGCCCTTCACTCGCGGGTCAGCTCCGCCACCAGTCCTCGAGCGGGCTGATCGGCACGGTCCGCTTGTGGCGCGTCTTGAGGAAGATCGACTCCACCTTCTCCGCGACCTGCGGGGTCACGTCGAGGCCTTCGAGGTAGTCGTCGAGCTCGGAGTACTTGAGGCCCAGGGCCACCTCGTCGGGCAAGGCGGGCCGGTCGTCCTCGAGGTCGGCGGTCGGCACCTTCTGCCAGACGCTCGGCGGCGCGCCCAGCTCCTGCAGCAGCGCGGCGCCCTGGCGCTTGGTCAGCCCGGTCAGGGGCGTGATGTCGACACCGCCGTCGCCGTACTTGGTGAAGAAGCCGGTGACGGCCTCTGCCGCGTGGTCGGTGCCCACGACCAGCAGGTTCAGCTGGCCGGCGATCGAGTACTGGATCACCATGCGCTCGCGCGCCTTGATGTTGCCCCGAACGAAGTCGCGCAGACCGGGCGCCTCGCCCAGCAGCTCGCTCATCCCGAGCGCGGCCTCCGTCGCGACGGCGTCCGCGCCGGGCTTCACGTTCACCGTGACCGAATGGTCCGGCTTGATGAACTCCAGCGCGATCTGCGCGTCTTCCTCGTCGGCCTGCACGCCGTAGGGCAGCCGCACCGCGACGAACGTGGCGTCGTGCCCCTCCGCACGCAATTCCTCGCCGGCGAGCTGGCACAGCCGGCCGGTCAGCGAGCTGTCCTGGCCGCCGCTGATGCCGAGCACGAAGCCCTTGGCCGGCGTCGAGCGCAGGTAGTCCTTGAGGAAGTCGACCCGCTGCCGGATCTCGGCTTTCGGCGTGATGACCGGCTTGACGCCCAGCTCGGCGAGAATCTGCTGCCGTAGGTTCTCCATCCGCCGTACCTTACTGGCGCCTGCCGCCCGGCCGAGCACCGCGCCGCTAGCCTCGGCAGGGCCTCCTCCACCCGAAAGGGGACCCGCCTCGTGCCCATCCTCTCGCTCGGTCTGCACCCCAGCACCCTCGACTACAGCCGTCACCCCGGCCTCGACGAAGCCACCCTCACCGCCCGCATCACCGCCGGCGAGACCGCCGTGCGCGACGCGGGCTTCGACCTCGTGCCCTGCTACGTCCCCGCCGACCCCGACGCAGCGGAGCAGCAGGTCCGCGACTGCCTGGCCGCGAACCCGGTCACCGCGGCGATGATCGGCGCGGGCGTCCGCATGGCCGCCGAGCACACCCTCCTGTTCGAACGCCTCGTCAACGTCGTGGTCGAACTGGTCCCGGGCATCACGTTCTGCTTCAACACGTCCCCGGAATCCACCCTCGACGCACTGCGCCGGGTGACGAGCCCGAGTTCCTGAGCGCTGTCCTTTCAGGACACCAGCGGGTCTCAGGTCTCACTCGGTGCCGAGGATCTCCTGCACCAGGGCGAGCAACTCTTCGGTGCCGGCGCCCGCCAGATGCTCCAACGTTCCCGCGTGCCGGCCGAGGATCACGCCGATCAACGCGGCGGACAGCACTTCGGCGCGCAACTCCGCGTTCGCCACGCCCTCGCGCAGGAACCGCTCGCGCAGCGGGGTCAGGACGCGGTGGTCCAGCTCGGCGAGCGCGGCTTCCTGGGCTTCCGGATTGTCGTACGGCCGGATGGCGGCCTGCAGGATCGGGCCCGGCCCGCGCGTACCGGTGCGCTCGATCAGGCCCTTCAGCCGGGCCGGCTCCAGGATGTCGGGAAGCCGCTCGCCCGGGTCGCCCTCGGCACGCAGGACGGCGATGAACAGTTGCGCCTTGCCACCGAAGTAGCGCGCGATCATCGTCGGGTCGACGCCTGCGCGTTCGCCGATGTCCCGGGCCGTCGTCTGGTCGTAGCCGCGGTCGGCGAACAACTCGCCGGCCGCGGCCAGCAGCCGGTCGCGGCTGGCCGCGGCGTCGCGACGACGGGGAGACGAAGAGTCGGGCATCCCGGGATCCTTGTGCCGTGAGGTGATCGTTCCGGTGGACCTTACTGGAACCGGGGCCTGGTCAGATCAGCTCGTTCCACCACTTCAGCAGGTCCTCGGCCAGACCGTCCGCCTGCCGGGCACCGGCCTCGGCCCCGAGTTCGACGAACTGCGGGTCGAGCAGGTCGTGGGGCCTCTCGTAGAACGGGTCCGCCGTGATCACCCGCACGCGGTGGCCGCGCTCGGCGAGAGCGGCCTCCTCGCGGGCGAGATCCGCGGACGCCATCGGCGCCACCACGAGCACACGGCCCGGCTCGAGAGTGCGGCCGTCGTGCCACTCCGGGTCGACGGCCAAGTCGGCGTTGGTGCCGGAGCGCACTCCCCCGTCGACCCAGGCCACGCCGGCCACGCTCACGGGCGGCGCGACGCCCGGTGCCGCCGTCGAGCACGCCACCGCGACCGCGACGGAAACGCCGTCGGCCGGCGACCACCCTCGCGCCAGGCCGGTCTCCGTGTTCACCGCGGTGATCCGCAGCCGAGGTGGCCACTCCCCGCTCGGCAGCGCGCGGGTCCACATCGCGTCCGCCTCGGTTTCCGAAACCGGCGGCACCTCGGCGATCGCGGCCTGACCGATCCGCCGTGCCCGCTCGGGTCCCTTCGAGGTGTCCTGAGCCAGGCGCCGGAACAAGCTCCGGTCACCGCGGCCGGCGGCGGCGTTCCCGGCGTGCCAGGCCGCGCGCTCCCGCATCATCGCGGGCACGGTGGTCAGCCCGGCCGGATCCATCGTCAGCCACGCGCCGACGACAGATCCCGCCGACGTACCCTCCACCACCCCGGACTCGGACAGCGGCAGCCCGGCGGTCTCCAGCCGGTACACCAGAGCCGAGGTCCACGCGGCACCGACGGGACCACCTCCCCCCAGGACGAGCGCGGTCAGCGGAAGGATCTCCCCGGTTCGGGGCATGGCACGTTCTCCTTCAAGGTCGCCGAAACAGGCGCACGAACCACCCGACTCGCAGTGGGGTTCCGTGTACCGTCACTCGCTAGTCTACACATGATGTCTACTATCGATGTCTACGAACGATGACTTACGGAACTCGGGGCTTCCCTGCCGGCCCGGCAGTACGAGCTTCGCTCCAGGTCGCCGCGCGAACCTGTCTCCGGCGGTGGTACGCACACCATCCGCTGTTCAGCGGGGGCAGGTACGGAGGTTCTTCCGTTGCAATACTTGAAACACAGCCACCCGGGACTGTCCACGTGCGACTCCTGCCTCGGCTGCCCAACTGAGAGAAGGAGATCGCGCCATGACCCCCACCGCTTCACGAACAGGCCATTGCCTCTGCGGCGCCATCAGCTACCGGTTCGACGCCCGGCCCGACGGTGTCGTCCTGTGTCACTGTGAAGACTGCCAGCGCCACACGGGCTCGGCGTTCTCGGAGAACGTCCTGGTGGCGCGGGACGCGGTGAAGATCGAGGGCACGCCCAAGGTCCACCACACCACCGGGACCGAGAACGGCCGCCTGCGCGACCGCCTGTTCTGCGGCGACTGCGGCACCCCGATCTTCACGATCCTCCACGAACGCCCCGAAACCCTCATCGTCAAGGGCGGCACCCTCGACGACCGCACCGGCCTCGCGCCGTTCGCCGACGTGTGGTGGCGCCGGGCGCAGGACTGGCTCGCGCCGCACCCCACCCGCGCGCGCTTCGAGGGCGACGCCGAGTAGTTCGCGCCAAGAAGGCCACAACGGACGGGATTTCACTAGGATTCCCGGCATGAGCCGGATTCCCCGCATCGCCCCCGCCGCGTTGACCGATGACCAGCGGAGCCTCTACGAGTCGATCACGGCGGGGCCGCGCGCACGGAACCCGTTCGGCATCGTGGACCCCGACGGGACGCTCGCGGGGCCGTTCAACGCCATGCTGCTCACCCCGCCGGTCGGCGATGCGCTACAGCGGCTCGGCGCGGCGCTGCGCCACGGCGGAGAACTGTCCGACCGGGCCCGGGAACTGGCCATTCTGATGGTCGCCGCTTCGCGGGAGAGCGGCTACGAGCAGTTCGCCCACGAGCATGTCGGCCGGCAACTCGGGTTGACCGACGACGAGATCGCCGCGCTGCGCGAGGGCGGGGAGCCGGAACTCGCCGATCCCGAGGAGCAGGCGATCGTCGCGACCACCCGTCGGCTGCTCGACAACGGCACGCTCACCGACGAGGACTACGCCGACGCCGTCTCGAAGCTCGGAGCGGCGAAGCTGTTCGAGCTGTCCACTGTGGTCGGCTACTACCAGCTCATCGCGATGCAGCTGCACGTCTTCGGCGTCGAGGGGCCACAGTGAAAAGCGGGCGACCCCGGCCGGGGTCGCCCGCTTTTAGCGAAACACAGACGCCTACGCCACGGGAACCTTCCGCGACATCGGGGCCACGTCGTTGCCGAGCTCGTACCACGAGGGCAGCCACGCGCACAGCTCGAGGCGAATCCCGTCCGGGTCCCACAGGTAGATCGAGGCGCAGAACGTGTCCTCGTCGTCCACATCGGACAGGTCCTGGCCGTCGGAGCCCTTGTTGTGCGCCTTGAACTGGTAGTCCACGCCCAGCTTGGCGAACCGCTCGCAGCAAGCCTCGACCTCGTCCGGCTCGATGCGGAACGCGATGTGGTGCATCGAGCCGTTGGCCGACACGTCCGTGTTCGTCCCCGGCGCCGCGATGCCCGGCGCGGCGGGCCGGACCAGTGCGTCGTCATAGCAGAAGAAGGCGAGGGCGTCGCCGTTGCCGATGTCGAAGAAGAAGTGCTGGCCCACGCCCGGCATCTCCATCGACTTCACGAGCGGCATGTCCATCACGTTCTCGTAGAACTCGACCGTCCGGGCCATGTCGTCGCACACCAGCGCCAGATGGCTCACGCCCTGGTACTTGATCGTTGCTCCCACTGCGAGACCTCCTTGTCCACGTTGTCCTCGCCTCGACAGTAGAAACGCGCGTCGCCAGGGCGAATCAGTCGAACGACCTGAGTCGGCCCGCGCGCGTTGACACCCCGGGAAGTCCCGCCACAACATGGGCGGAAACCACCGAAAGGACCGTCAATGGGTGTGACCACGTGGGGCCCCGAAGGAAAACTCGCGGCCGCGAGCATCACGTTCGACAACCTCGGCGAGGCCGCCGACCTGGGCCGGGGCCGGTGGCCCGCCGGCGCGCCGCTGGGCGAGCACCCCAGCGTGCGCGAGAACCTGCCGAAGGTGCTGGCGGTCCTGGGCGAGACGCGCGCGACCTTCTTCGTCGAATCCTTCAACGCGACCGTCTACCCCGACGCCCTGCGCACCATCGCGAAAGACCACGAGCTCGCCTGCCACGCCTACCAGCACGAAGCGTGGGGCGAGCTGACGGAGGACGACCAGCGCGCGCTCATCACCCAGTCGATGGCCCTGTTCCAGGAGATCGACGTCCCCGTCCGCGGTTTCCGGCCCCCCGGCGGCGGTCTGACCGCCGGCTCGCTGGACATCCTGCGCGACGCGGGAATCGAGTTCGTCTCGCCGGCCGGCGGGCCGGCAGGCCTGGTCGACGGCGTGGCGCTGCTGCCGTTCCGCTGGGACACCATCGACGGGACCTACCACTTCCCCGCCCTGCGCCGCCCACCGTCCACTGTGGTGCTCGGCCCCGGCGAGATGCTGGCCTCGTACTGGACCGTCGCACA
This sequence comes from Amycolatopsis sp. NPDC005232, assembly GCF_040607795.1. NCBI lineage: Bacteria > Bacillati > Actinomycetota > Actinomycetes > Pseudonocardiales > Pseudonocardiaceae > Amycolatopsis > Amycolatopsis sp. NPDC005232. The sequence continues at coordinate 175,828 of NZ_JBEXHL010000008.1, forward strand.
GGAAACGGTCGACGCACGCGGCTACGTGAGTTTCATCTTCCACCCCCTGTGGCTTGACACGCCCGAGCGGCTCGACACGCTCGCCCGGCTCGTGGAGCAACTGCGCGCGGACGACCGGCTCTGGCTCGCGCCGTGCGGCGAGGTCGCCGACTACCTCAGGGCTACCACCCCGCGATGACGCGGTTGGTCAGCGCCCCGACGCCCTCGACCTCGACGGTGATCACGTCGCCGGGCCGCATCGACTCGGGCGGGGTCCGGAAGTAGCCGACCCCGCCCGGCGTGCCCGTGGTCACGATGTCGCCGGGATGCAACGTGATCGACGCGGTGAGCTTGCTCAGCAGCGTGGGCACGTCGAAGATCAGCTGGCTGGTGCTGCCCGACTGGCGCAGCTGCCCGTTCAGCGAAGAAGTCACCTTCAGCCGGCCCAGGTCGGGCACCTCGTCCGCGGTCACGAGGTGCGGGCCGACCGGCCAGAAGGTGTCGAGGCACTTGGCGAGCATGATCTGCAGTTTGTTGCCCGCCATGACTTCGCGGGCGCTGACGTCGTTGGCGACGGTGTAGCCGAACACCGCGTCCATCGCGGTTTCGGGCGTCAGCTTCGAAACCCGCTTGCCGATCACCACGGCGAACTCCACCTCGTAGTCGAGGAACGTGTCCTCGGCGGGCTTCACGATCTCGCCGCCCGGACCGAGGATGGAGCTCCTCAGCGCGGGGAAGAATACGGGTTCCGTCACCGCCCGGCCGCCTTCGGCCACGTGGGCGTCGTAGTTGCCGCCGGTCGCGATGAGCTGGCAGCGCTGCGCGGTCGGCGCCAGCAGCCGGTGCTCGCCGACGGGTTCGAGCCCGCGCACGTCGACGGCCCGCACGGCCGCCGCCGGGTCCGGCTCCGCGAACAGGTCGTCGAGGCGTGGCCACGGCAGGCGGCGCAGCCCGCCGTCGGTCAGCGCCCCGGTACCCGTTCCGCGCGCGTCCTCGAACCGGGTGATCCGCATGGTCGTCCGTCCTCTCTCCGGGAGTTTCGAGCGTCACCCTGAGCGGGACGGCCCGCGGCTGTCAACGATCTCGGCACGGCACCGGTCATTCGACTGATTCGCCCGCGCCGGCCGTTTCCTACGGTCGGTGACAAGAACAACGAGCACTGGAAGGAGACCTCTGTGGACGGCGAGAACCCCTTGCGCCTGGCGGTCGTCATCGGCAGCGTCCGGGAAGGCCGCTTCGGCCCGACTGCCGCGAACTGGTTCCTCGAGCAGGTCGCGCCCAGGACCGACGTGGACGTCGACGTGCTCGACCTCGCCGACGCGTGCCTGCCCGACCGGCTCGGCACCTCACCCGTGCCGTCCGAGGTGGCGGCTGTCGGCCCTCGTCTGGAGGCCGCCGACGCGTTCGTGATCGTGACGCCGGAGTACAACCACAGCTTCCCGGCCTCGCTCAAGACGCTCATCGACTGGCACCACGACGAATGGCAGCGCAAGCCGGTCGCTTTTGTCTCGTACGGTGGGTTCTGCGGCGGCCTGCGCGCGGTCGAGGCCTTGCGCCTGGTCTTCGCCGGCTTGCACGCCGCGACCTTGCGCGACGTCGTCAGCTTCCACGGCATCCCGGCCTCGTTCGACGCGGCCGGCCGGCCCCTGGACGCCGAGGCGAAGGCGGCGGCCGCGAAAACCCTCCTCGACGAGCTGACCTGGTGGGCCCGGGCGCTGCGGGACGCGAGGGCGGCGCGTGCGCTGGGTTGACCTCGAGCGCACCGGAGGTTCTAACCTCGGCGGCATGGTCCTCTTCGGACGCGACGCCGAGCTCGCCACGCTGACGCGCCTGGTGCGCGCCGGCGCCGGCGCCCTCGTGGTCCGCGGCGAGGCGGGGATCGGGAAAACCGCGCTCCTGGACGAAGCTGCCCGCGCGGCCGGTGACGTGCGGGTGCTGCGCCACGCGGGGCTCGAAGCGGAGCAGGACATTCCCTACGCCGCGTTGCACGTCCTGCTCCGCGACGTCGAACTCGACGCGTTGCCGGCGGCGCAGGCGTCCGCGCTGCGCACCGCCCTGGGCCAGGGCGAAGACGGCCCACCGGACCGGTTCCTCGTCGGTCTCGCCGTGCTGGGCGCGGTCGGGCGGGCCGGGCCGGTCGTGCTCGTCGTCGACGACCTGCAGTGGCTCGACCGCCCGTCCGCAGAGGCGCTGCTGTTCACCGCCCGGCGGCTGACGGACGAGTGCGTGGTGATGGTGTTCGCCACGCGCGACGACGACGCGCCGGGCATCCCGGAGCTCGTCGTACCGCGACTCGACCCGGCCGCCGCGACCGAGGTTCTCCGTGCCCGTGCGGCCGGTCTTTCCCGGCATGAGCACGACCGTGTCCGGGCGGAAGCGGCGGGAAATCCCTTGGCCCTGCTGGAGTTCGCGAACCCGACGTCGGGAAGCCGGACCGAGCAGGAGTTCGCCCGCCGGGTCGCGGCGATGCCGGCACCCGCGCAGACGATCGTCCGGCTCGCCGCCGCCGACGGCACCGGTGACCTCGCCACCGTCCTGGCCGCCGCGGCCCGGCGCGGCGCCACCGCCGCCGACCTCACCGCGGCCGAGCACGCCGGCCTGCTGCGGACGACGGGCGACCGCCTCGAGTTCACCCACCCCCTCATCCGGCCGGCCGCCTACACGCGAGCTCCGCTGGCGCTCAAGCACGAAGCCCACCAAGCGCTCGTCGACGTGCTCGACCCGCGGACCGAGCCCGACCGCCACGCCCGCCACCGCGCGGCCGTCGCCGTCGGCCCCGACGACGATGTGGCCAGGGCCCTCGACGAAACCGCGACCCGGGCGTTGCGCCGCGGAGCACCCGAGGACGCGGCCACGGCCTACGAACGCGCCGCGCAGCTCAGCAGCGACCGCGAAGGCAAGGGCGAGCGGCTCGTGGCTGCCGCCGGTGCCGCGGCGAACGCCGGCCACCGCGTACGCGCCGCCGAACTGGCCACCCGTGCCGCGCCGTTGCTGGCCGAACCGGTTCCGCTGGCGCGGCTGGCGCTGCTCGAAGCCACGCTGGCCGAGGACGACCATGCTCCCGACCCGCGGGTGTTGCTCGCCGCGGCGGACTCCGTCGCCGCCGCCGACCCGCAGCTGGCGGGCGAGCTGCTGTTGTCGGTCGTGCGGACCGCGTGGGAAGCGCGCGACGGGCGGACGGTCGAGCAGGCCGTCGCGGCCGCCAGCGACCTGCCCGACCACGTGCTCGCGATCGCCCGCCTGGTCCAGGGCTACTTCGGTGCCGACATCGCGCCGCGCCGGGCGATCGACGCGCTCCGGCAGACGACCGGCAGCCTCTCGACGCCCCGCGCCCTGGTCACCGCCGCCCGCTGGTACCTGGTGCTCAGCGACACCGCCCTCGCGCACTCCCTGGCCGCGACGGCCGAACGAACCGCCCACGCCGGCGGCCAGCTCGACACCCTCGCCGGCGCGCTCGTCGTCCTCGGCCGGGCTCGCTGGCGGCAGGGACACCCGGCGCAAGCGGCCGCCGCGGTGGCCGAAGGCCTGCGCCTGGCCGTGGAGTCCGGACACGCCTCGGTCGTCGGCGATCTCGCCGGCGTCCGCGCGATCCTCGCCGCCGTCAGGGGCGACGAAGCCGGGGTCGCCGACGCGATCGCCGCGATCCCCGCCGGGGTGCACGAGCGCGGTCCGATGATCGCCGCCACCCGTGGCCTGCTCGACCTCGGCCTCGGCCGGTTCGACGCGGCGGCCGACCGGCTGGCCGGCCTCACGGCCGAACGTGACCTGCCCGACGGGCCCCGCTGGCTGCCCGACCTGGTCGAAGCCGCGACTCGCTGCGGGCGCGATGCCGAAGCGCGCACGGCGGCCGACCGGTTCGCGCGGTGGGCCGAGATCGTCGACCAGAACTGGGCCCACGCCGTCGCCCGGCGGTGCGCGGCCCTCACCGGGGACGAGACCGCGGCCCGGTTCGCCGAGGCCGAGGCCATCCACTCAGCCGACGGCACCATGCCGTTCGAACGTGCCCGCACCGCCCTGTTGCACGGCGAATGGCTGCGGCGCAACCAGCACCGGGCCGCCGCGCGCACCCACCTGCGCACGGCGGTCGACCTTTTCGAGGAGCTGGGCGCGACGCCGTGGGCCGAGCGCGCCCGCAGCGAGCTGCGTGCCACGGGCGAAACCCCGCACACCGCGCCGTCCGACGCCGCTAGGGTGCTGACGTCACAGGAGCTGCGGGTTGTGCGCCTCGCCGCGCGGGGACTGTCCAACCGGGACATCGGCGCGCGGCTGTTCCTCAGTCCGCGCACCGTGGGCTATCACCTGTACAAATCGTTCCCGAAGCTCGGCGTCACGACCCGTGCCCAGCTCGCCCGTCTCGATCTGCCGTCGCCCGAATCGGACTGACGGCAGCAAAACGCCGTCAACGAGCGCTTCGCGGGCGTCAAGGTTCCGTCCGCGCCGAGGACACGACCGGCCCGAAGCCGCACGCTGGAGCCATGACCGACCTGACGTTCACCCTGGTCGCGATCGGCGGGTTCGTGCTGGTGGCCCTGCTGCTCCGCCTGGCCGGCGCATGGCTCGACTCCCACGACGACGACCCCTTCGCGCGCCACATCCCGCCCCCGCAGTGACCCTGCCGGACTAGTCGTTTTCCAGCTCCGCCAGCACTTCCGCGGCCGTGGTGTTGCCACCCAGAGCCAGGCGCCGCAGCTCGTCGTGGTCCTCGCGTTCGGTCGCCAGCTCGACGAGCAGGTCCGCGGCATCGGCACTGCCACCGGCCGCCCACTGGCGCAGCTCGGCCGCGTCGCCGCGTTCGGCGGCCAGCTCGATCAGCTGGTCGACGGCGTCGGAGTCTCCTCGCGCGGCCGCCGCGCGCAGGGTTTCCAGATCGGGGTCGGTCATCGTCTGCACCTTCCTGACGCGCTACACGTCGATGTGCGAACCCATGATCACGGTCCGTTCGCGGGGCAACGCGAAGTACTCGGCCGCGTCGGCGGTGATGTAGGAGGTGGCGATGAACAGGCGCTTGCGCCACGACGCCATGGTGGGTTCGTCGCCGCGGCGCAGCTCGATCTTCGACAGGAAGTAGGACGCGTCGTCGACCTGCAGGCGGCCTTCGGTGTCGGCGGGATCGACGAGCGCGAGCGTGCGCAGCACATCGGGGGTTTCCATGTAACCGAAGCGGGCCGTGACGTGGGTGATGCCGTCGTCGGCGTAGCCGAGGTCGTCGACGGAGATCCGTTCGGCGTCCGGGATCCGCGGCACGGGCTCGGTTTCGAGCGACATGATGACCACGTGCTCGTGGCGCACGTGGTTGTGCTCCACGTTGGCGCGCATCGCCAGCGGCGCGCTGTCGTTGCCGCGGTTGAGGAACACGGCCGTGCCGGGCACCGTCTGCGTCGGAGACTCGCCGTTGCGCAGCTTGTCGACGAACTCGCGCAGCGACCCTTCGTGCCGGTTGCGTTCGGCCGTCACGATCTGGCGGCCGCGTTGCCAGGTGGTCATGACCGTGAACGCGGTGACGCCGATGAGCAGCGGCAGCCACGCACCGTGGACGAGCTTGGTCAGGTTGGCCGCGACGAACAGCAGGTCCACCACCAGCAGCACTCCCCCGCCGCCCCAGAGCAGCCACGGCGGCGTGCTCCACTTCGACCGGGCGATGTAGAAGAACAGCAGGGTGGTGATGGTGATCGTCGCGGTCACCGCCATGCCGAACGCGTAGGCCAGCGCCGACGAGCTGCGGAAGGCGAACACGAGCGTCAGCACGGAAACCATCAGCAGCCAGTTGATCCACGGCACGTAGATCTGGCCGCGTTCGGTCTCCGACGTGTGCGCAATCCGCAGCCGCGGCAGGTACCCGAGCTGCGCGGCCTGCGAGGCGACCGAGTACGCGCCGGTGATCACGGCCTGCGACGCGATCACGGTCGCCGCCGTGGCCAGCAAGACCAGCGGCAGCCGGGCCCAGCCGGGGACGAGCAGGAAGAACGGGCTGCTCAGATTGGCCTGGTCTTCGAGGATCAGCGCGCCCTGGCCGAAGTAGTTGAGCACGCACGCCGGGAACACGAGGAACAGCCACCCGCGCGTGATGGCGCGGCGCCCGAAATGGCCCATGTCCGCGTACAGCGCTTCGGCGCCGGTGACCGACAGCACGACCGCCGCCAGCGCGAAGAAGGCGATGTCGAAGTGGCCGACCATGAAGTCGAGCGCGTACGTGGGCGAGAGCGCTTCGAGGATCGCAGGGTGCTTGACGATGCCCGTCACGCCGGTCAGGCCGATCACGGTGAACCACGCGATCATCACCGGCCCGAACACCCGCCCGACCGCGGCCGTGCCCCGGCGTTGCACCAAAAACAGAACCACGATGATCACCGCGGTGATCGGCACGACCCAGCTCTCGAACGAGTCGTCGACGACCTTGAGCCCCTCCACCGCCGACAGCACCGAGATCGCCGGGGTGATCATGCTGTCGCCGAAGAACAGCGACGCGCCGAAGATGCCCAGCCCCGCCAGCACCACGGCCACCCGCCGCCGCCCCTGCCCGTTGCGACGGCGCAACAGGGTGATCAGGGCCATGATGCCGCCCTCACCGTCGTTGTCCGCGCGCATCGCCAGCAGCACGTATGTGACGGTCACGATGATCGTCACGGACCAGAAGATCAGCGACACGACCCCGAACACGTTCTGCGCGCTCACCGGCACCGGGTGCGGGTCGCTCGGGCTGAACACCGTCTGCAGTGTGTAGATCGGGCTCGTCCCGATGTCGCCGAACACGACCCCCAGCGCCCCGACCACCACGGCCAGCTTCACGGAGTCCCGCGCGAGCCGCGCCCGGCCGGCCGGCCCGTCCTCCGTCGTGGTCGCCTCACGGCCCTCGGTCACGGTCTTCCTCCTCGGCGCGAGCGGGCACAGCCCCGGCATCGGGGGGAACCCTACCGGTCCGAGGTGGACGGCACCGGAAGATCAACGGCCGCGTCGGATCGTGGCTCTCCTCGGTCGTACGTCCGCGGAAGGCGATCCGCGCTGCCGGCCGTTGAAAAGCATCTCCCCGACTCGTGACCAGCGGTGATGGTTACCCGGAGGGCTTGGTCCCCGTCAGAAGCCCGGACGCGTGCCGGTGCGGCGATCGCGGTCAACCGGCCCCGGTTCCTCGGCCGCCTCGGACGTGGCGATCCGGGCGAGTGCCGTGGTCATCGCCGCACGGATCTGTGCCCGGTCGGCATCGTGATCGGCGGTCTGGACGACGACGCAGCGGGCGGTCATCGAACGGTCCCTCAGCCACCGGCGGATCCGCCGGTCCCAGGCGTCCGCTGCCGGCGCTGGCTCGTCCGCGCCGTGGTCGAGCAGGATGGTGAAGTCCGGCCGAAGACGGCCGGCCGTCCACTCCGCGAGGCCCGCCAGCTCCTCAAGGTCGAGTCCGGTTCCGTCCTGTTCCAGCGGCGAGTCGATCAGGCGCTCGATCACCACGATGGCACCGGACTCGAGCGCCGGCCGGACCTCGCGCTCGACGATGTCGGCCCGCACGGCGGCCGCGGCGAGCACTCGGGCTCGCGCGGTCGTCACCGCAGCACCGGACAGCAGTGCCTGCAGCCGCGGGTCGCCCCAGCCCGGGTCGGCGGCGAGCACCACCGTGCCGGTGCCCGATCCCCGGAGCCAGTCGGCGAGGTCGGCCGCGTGCGCGGCGGTGTCCGCCGACGGGCTGCCTTCGACAGTGACGACGAACCCGGTCGCCCGCACCGGCCGCCGCCGCATCGCGGTACGCGCCACGGAGAACATCCGGACGGCTCGCCGACCGTTCATCTGCCGATAGGCCAGCACCCCGGCCCCGCACGCCAGCACCGCGGCCCCGAGCAGCACAGGCCGCGTCCCGTCGACCACCACGTCGTGGCCGAAGACGGTGAACGTCCGTTGCCGGGTGTTTCGCGGCAGGGGAGCGGTGGTCGGGGCCTGCCCCGCCAGCACGCGCTTCGCGTACGACTGCGCCGACCCGACATCACCTGGAACGCCGCGGCCGCTCTCGTTCGGCCGACCAACCGCTGCCCGCGGGCCTTGTCGCGATCCCACTGTCCGACCACGGGCCGAGCGACCTCGTCGTGACGTGGCCCAAAACCGGCGCGAGCCCGCAGGTCCGCAGCTTCGTCCGCATCGCCGCGGACAGCGGGCGGGACTAGCGCCAGCCTGACCGCGGGCGCCGGCCAACCCGCACCCACCGGCGACCACGCGCACCCCACGTCCGCGTCGACTCCGGACAGTCCACTTTAGATGCCCACCGCGACTCCCTGTGCCGTATTTCGGGGTACTCCGGGAAATCACCAACCGAGTAGGGGTGATCGTCTTCGCGACAAGGTTGTCTGCGCCACGGTTGACACCCGTTCACGAGCCGCCGCACACTCGGAAGCCAGCCACCTCCGAGGCACCGGGAGGCCTCGATGACCGTCGACCACCTCAACCCCGAGACTCTGTCCCCGCCCGTGATGGACCTCTACTCGCAAGTGACCGTCGGCCCGCCCGGCGCGCGGTTGGTGGCGATCGCCGGGCAGGTGGCCCTGGACCGTGACGAGGTGCTGGTCGGTCCCGGCGACCACGCCGCGCAGGCCGAGCAGGTGTTCCTCAACTTGCGCGCGGCACTGGCGGCCGCCGGCTGCACGCCGGCCGACCTGGTCAAGTACACGATCCACGTCGTCGACTCCTCGCCGGCGCTCATCGAGCCCATTTTCGCCGCGGCCCAGCGCGTGTTCGGCGACGAGTTCCCGAAGGTCGCGAGCACGTGGCTGGGCGTGTCGTCCCTCGGCCTGCCGGAGTGGCTCATCGAGGTCGACGCGCTGGCCGTCACCACCGCCCCGGCCTGAACCGCGGTTCACCCAGAAGCGGAGGCACGGTAGCCATGCAGCTCGGCCTGCACGCACTGGGCATCGGCGCCGGCGCCCGCCGGGCCGTGATCGACGCGGTCGCCGTGGCGGCCGAGTCGTGCGGCTTCGCGACGCTGTGGTCGGGCGAGCACGTCGTGATGGTCGACCGCACGTCCTCGCGCTACCCGTACTCCGCCGACGGCCGCATCGCCGTCCCGGCGGCCGCGGACTGGCTCGACCCCTTGATCGGCCTCAGTTTCGCCGCCGCGGCCACCTCGACCATCCGCGTCGCCACGGGTGTCCTGCTCCTGCCCGAACACAACCCGATCGTCGTCGCCAAGCAGGCCGCGAGCCTCGACGTCCTGTCCGGCGGCCGCCTCACCCTCGGTGTGGGTGTCGGCTGGTCGCGCGAGGAGTTCGACGCGCTCGGCGTGCCCTTCGCCCGGCGGACGGCGCGGACTGAGGAGTACGTGGCCGCGATGCGCACGTTGTGGCGCTCGGACGTCGCCTCCTTCACGGGCGACTTCGTCCGGTTCTCATCCATCCGCGTGAATCCGAAACCTTGTGGCGCCACCATCCCGATCATCTTCGGCGGCAACAGCGACTCGGCGCTTCGCCGCGCCGCCACCCTGGGCGACGGCTGGTACGGCTTCAACCTCGACGGCGTTCCCGAGGTCGCCGACCGCTTGGACTTCCTCGCCGCTCAGGGCCGAGACCTCGCCGAACTGCGGATCGCCGTCGCCCTGCGCAATCCCGCCCCTGGCGACGTCGCGGAGCTGGCCTCGCTGGGCGTCGACGAGCTGGTGATCGTCGACAGTCCGCCCGACGATCCGGGGTCGGCGACAGAATGGGTCTCAGCTCTGGCCGACCGCTGGCTCTCCGCCTGAACCCGCGACACCCCGACGGCCGTCGCTGCACCAGAATCGTCCACAGTGGACCAGCCGCTTACTCCGGATACGAGAACCGGGTCAGCAAATCCATCAACTTCGCCGGCTCACCTGGCCGCAGGTGCGACACCAACTCCTGCGCCGGCCCCACCGCGTCATCGTGCGCCGCGTCGAACGCCTTCAACCCGGCTTCGGTGATCTCGACCTCACGCACGCGCCGGTCCCCCGCCACGGACTTGCGGACCGCGTACCCCTTCTCCTCCAGGTCGTCGACGACCCGCATGATCCCGGCTTTGTCCGAGCCCGTCGCCTCGACCAGGTCCCGCTGCGTGGTCGGCCCTTGGTCCACCAGGATGATCAGCACGGCGAAGTGCCGCAGATCCAGCCCGTGCGGCCGCATGGCGGCTGTCATCGTGCTCGCCACCCGCGCGTGCGCCCGGCGCAGCAGCAACCCCAGCGCGAACGGCGAGTCATCCCCCGGACGATCGATCGCCCGCGACTTCCCACTCATGCCCGCACTCTACCTCGACTGATACGGTTTCATCCGATACGGAGGTTGCCCGTGTTCAGCCTCGGAGTCACACGCCGCCAGGCGGAGCTCACCGCCGCCCTGCCCGGCGACGACCTCCTCCCCCACGCCGACGTCGTCATGGACCGGGCCTTCACCCTGCCCGCCCCGCCCGAGCGCGTCTGGTCCTGGTTCGCCCAGCTCAAATAAGAACCGCGCCTGCTGGTACGCGCCGGTCGCGCTCCTTCGTGAGCTGCCCGGACAGCCGGTCGACCACCGCTCCCGACCTCCGCGGCGATCTCGTGGTCGCCGAGCCACAGCTTCGTGGTCGTCCGCACGGCGACGGTGCCGAGCGCGATCAGCGCGGTTTCGACGGGCACGGCGTTCATCCAATCCCATCGGCACGGCGCCGGACACGCGTTTCGCCTGAAAGCACCAATACGACCCCAGCCTATTCCTACCGAAGAATTGTACAAGAATCGTACAAACTCGGTTCACCCGACGGTTTGACACTTTCCCGAATCGCGTGCAGAAATAGTCGTCATGCGAATTCCCCGAGTGCTCCTCCTCGTGCTCGCCGTCGCCGCCGGCGCGCTCGCGATCCCCGGCACCGCCAGCGCCGCCTACAGCGATCCGCTGACGACCACGACCAAACAGAGCCTGGTCTGGCACGCCACCCCGACCGCCGCGTTGACGGCGCTCGACAACGCGCTGCCCAACGTCAGCCTCAACACCGTCGTCAACGACCCCAGCTACCCCACCACCGGCTGCACCGCCGCCGAAAAAGCCGCTCTCCCCAAGGCGCCGGCGGCCACCACGTCCTTCTGCTGGGACACCGACCGCGCGAACAGCGCCACCTGGGTCCCCCAGGGAATCACCACCTCCGGCGACGCCGACGACGACGGCATGTGGGGCGCCGACAAGATCATCCTGTCCGGCTGGCACAGCGGCGACGCCCTCGGCCGCTACGACGACGCCCGCATCATGGCCGTCAACTACGACAAGCCGGCCGCGCCCACCAACCGCATGGTGTACCTCGCCGTCCCCAACAGCACCGGCTCGAGTTTCACCGCCGCCAAAGCCCACATGGGCGGCATGGCCTGGTACGGCGACAAGATCTATGTCACGGCCGTCGGCAACACCTCCACCGCCATCCGCGTCTTCAGTACCAAACACATCCTGCAGATGAGCGACACGACGTCCAACTCGATAGGCAAGACGTCCGCCGGATACGCCGCCTACACCTACAAGTACGCCCTGATGCAAATCGGCTACTACACCTACGCCGGCGGCACCTGCAGCATGCAGTCCGACACCGGCGTCCCCTGCTTCTCCTCGATGTCCCTGGACCGCACCACCTCGCCCGCCACCATCGTCACCACGGAATACTTCGCCGACCAATCCCTCCACGGCCGCCTCTACCGCTACCCCACCGGCGCCGACTACCTCCTGGCGAGCACGGGCACCACGCCCGCCACCGAGGCCTTCCGCAGCTCCGTCGGCAACATGCAGGGCGTCCTCTCCCACAACGGCAAGTGGTACGTCTCCCACAGCTCCGCCACGCTCAACGGCCAGCTCTGGACCCAGACGACCTCTGCGAGCAGCTCTTCGACGTGCAGCTCCCCCGCCACGACGGCCTGCTGGGCAGTGCATCCGGAAGCCCTGACCTACGACTGGTCCACCGGCCTGGTGTGGTCCCAGTCGGAATGGTCGACGACGGATTGCTCCGCCCAGGGCCAGACGTGTGGCCGCTCGGTGTTCGCCGTGCCGCTGTCCTCGCTGCCGGCCTGACTGGCTGACGGGCTGACGGCCTGACCGTGCCTGGCGCTTCGCGCTCCTTGTCACGGAGCGCGAAGCGCCGCTTTCATCTCCGCGAGGTAGTTGTTGTAGTCCGACTGCGCGAGGACCGGGTGGCTCCAGGCCGGGGCCCATTTGGTCGGGTCCCAGACGGCCGCGTCGTTCGTGACGTCCGTCCGGATCGAGGTGTGGTTGGTGATCCGGACGACTGCTTCCTGGCCGGCCTTCGAGACGATCCAGTCGTCGAAAAGCCGGGCGGCGTTGGGATGCGGCGAGTTCTTGACGACGTCGATCAGGCTGAGCGAAGCCGGCAGCGGGGTGCCGTTGGCGAAGTCGAGTTCGCCCGGGGTCTTCCGCTTCAGCGCCGAGGCCTTGTAGCCGTACGCGGTCGCAGCGACGGGCGGCTCGCCCGCCTGGACGTTCGTCAGCGACACGGTGTGGCTCTGCACGAAGCGCGGTGAGTTCGCGCCGAGTGCCTTCAGCAGCGCCAGCGCCTTGTCGTGTCCCATGGCGATGATCAGGCTGTCGTACCAGTTCACCGCGTAGGGGTCGATGGAGAACTGACCCTTCCACTCAGGCCGTGTCAGGTCCTCCCACGACTTGGGTGCCGTCAGTCCGCGCTGCGCCACCACGGCCGGGTTCCACGCCAAGACCGTGGTGAGCACGTAGACGACGCCCCGGTACCCGGCCGGCAGCGCCAGGCCGTCAGGCAGCGGCGGCGCGTCCTTCGGCTGGTAAGGCTGCAACGCACCGGCCTGCACGAGCTGCGCGATCTGCGGCCCCTCCCCGGAGACGACGTCCGCGTTGTACTTCCCGCCGCGTTGTTCGGTGATGATGCGCTGGGGCAGTTCGGATGCGCTGGGCCGCAACGCGTTCACCTTGACGTTCGGGTACGTCTTGTTGAAAGCGGCGATGATGGGCTGCACGTCGGTGTCGGCGAAGGTCGTGTACCACACGACGGCCCCCTCCTTGGCCGCGGCGGCCGCCAGCTGAGCGGGACTCAGCTTGTCGGCCGCGGCCTGGGCCACCGAGTCATCACCCGCCCCACCACCACACGCGGCGACCGCCGTGACCACAAGCAGGGCCGCGAGCGGCCGGGAGATCGAGCGCCACACGTTCATAACCGTCCCTTCGGCGAGGGCGGCCACCCTTCAACGCGGGGCGGCGATTCACCTCGGCGTGAGTGCGGAATCGACGCTCAGCAGTATGGACTATTGGTAGGACTATTTGTCAACCGTCGCCGGCCGCGCGCCGACGTCGACGGGCCCGACCTTCGACGAACCCCCGGGGGCCAGCGGCTCGGCACAACCGCCGAGCGCCTCGCCGAAGAACGCGCCGTTGTCCAGCTGCCAGGCAGCGGTGCTGTCATGTGGTGTTGCGCACCAACCTCAACGGGCGTCAAGCGCAGTGGCGGGTCACCTTGCTCCACGACACCGGCCCCGCGCTGCAGTTCTCCACTGCACAGGTGAACTGCTGGAAAGAGGTCAACCTGTTGCCCGACAACAGTTGCGGTGCATATGACGCCGGGTCTCCCGCCACGGCGCCGCTGGGACAGCGGCATCCTCTACAGAAGCCGACTCAACAACTCGAGCGAGTACTACGGCGCCGTGAACGGAAGCTTCCCGCCGGCAGGTTATCCGTCGTATCCCCTGGGGACGCTGGAAGGCGCGTATTTCAACTGTGACGACTCGCAACCAACCGCGAGCACAGGCGGGCTGCCCTGCGCTCGACGGCCTGCACGCTGATCACTACCGCCGCAACGTCGGATTGGTCAGGGATGTGCACCCGTCCGGTCGGCGTGGGAACGGTCCTGCGCTGCCGAACCAGGCGCACCCCGGTTCGATCAGACGTCGATGAAGACCTCGGCCGGCCATCGTGTGCGCCCAGCGGGCCGCCGGCCTGCCGTAGTGCCTGCAGACTCTCCAGAGGCTCCGAAACGAGGCTGCACCAACTTCAGAGTGCTGCGGCGTTCGCGGGTGAGGATGACCCGCTCGACTGCGGCACCCCCCACCACACACCACAACTTCGAAACCCCGTCAGCGTGGCCAGGGCGTCGCCCCATCGCGGATGTGCCCGCGATCCGGTGGGGAACGCGGGCACATCGCGACTAGCTCAAAGCGGTGGGCGAAAGGCTCACTTCTCCGCGGCGCGACCGGCGAACCGCTGCATGAAGTCGGCAGACTCCTTCGCCGTGATGATCACGTCGTAGTAGCCGTCCTCGGTCGGCCAGGTGACGACGCTGTGCTTGCCGGCGGGCACCTGGATGGTCGTCTTCCTCCCGGCGAAGTCGTTCGCGGTCAGCGTGTAGGTCACTGACCGGCTGCCGTCGGCGGACAGGGTGAACTCGACAGTCGCGTCGGCCGACTTGCCCCGGCCGTCCGACCGCGTGTTTCCCTTGACCAGCCGAACGTCGACCCGCGGCTGGGCCGAGGTCCGGTCGTTGGCCGGGACGACGATGCCGGCGAAGGACCGGATGAAGTGGTCGGGCCCGTAGAAGGTGAACGCGTACTTGCCGTTCGTCGCCTTGGTGTCCCAGGTGTACGAGTTCGACCGGTGGTTGCCGGCCGTGAGCGGCAGCGCGTCCTGGCCGATGCCGAGCGGCTCGGCGCCGACGAGGGCGGGCACGTACTTGTCGGCCAGCCCGACCAGGTTGACCGCCTTGCCGCCTGCGCCGCCTTCGACGGTGAAGGTCGCGGTCGCGGTCCCGGTGTTGTGGTTTTCCACGAGGACGCCGTTGGGCTGGAACGACAGCGGGCTCCGCTTCGCCTTGCCGGTGATCTGCTGGGTCGGCATGACCTGCGCACCGACGGCCGGCTGGGGCACTGCCGGCAGGCTGGCGTCGACGACGACCGACTTGAGCAGGTCGGCGGGCTTCGGCAGCTTCGGGAACGACGTGTCGAAGTTGCCGAAGTCGATCGCCGAGAGCAGGTTGCCGGAGACGCTGCGCCGCCAGTCGTTGATGTTCTTGCTGATGGCCGGCTTGCCGAGGCTCTTGGTCCACTCCTCGATCAGCTGGATCGTCGAGGTGTGGTCGAAGACCTCGGAGTTGACGAAGCCGCCACGGGTCCACGGCGAGACCAGCACGAACGGCACGCGACCGCCCATGCCGGGCTTGATTCCGGGTGCGCGCTCGCCGACGGTGCCCACCTCGGGGATCGGCGGCACGACGTGGTCGAAGAAGCCGCCTTCACCGATGCGGTTCGCGTGGTCGGGCTCGTCGTAGTTCAGGATGATCAGCGTCGACTCCCACAGCTCGGGGTTGTCGTGCACCGCCTGGATCACCCGGTCGGTGTAGACCGCGCCGTTGTTCGGGGCGTACGTCGGGTGTTCGGTCCACGCCGCGGGCGCGACGACCCAGGACACCTCGGGGAGGTCGCCCGCCTTGCAGTCGGCGATGAAGTCCCGCAGCACGTAGTCGAGGTTGGAGGTGTCGTTCTTGATTCCGGCGGGCTGCGTGGTGTGGGCGTGCACCACACCACCGCGGGCGAGCAGGCCCTCGCGGGGCATGGTGTTCTGCGGGTTCGCGTTCTTCGGGTCGAACGCCGCGAACGAACGGACCGTGTTGTCGGTGTAGTCGCCGAGGAAGTTGTCGTCGGTGTCGTTGTTGACGTAGATCTGCCAGCTGACGCCGGCGTCCTGCAGCGTTTCCGGGTAGGTCTTGAACTTGTAGGCGTAGCCGTAGTCGCCGTTGTTGTTGACGACCGGACCACCCTGGGTGCCGGCCGCGTCGTTGGTGCCGGCCCACATCATGATGCGGTTCGGGCTGGTGCTGGTGTCCAGCGAGCAGAAGTAGTGGTCACCGATGGTGTAGGCCTTGGCGATCGCGTGGTGCCACGGCACGTCGGCTTCCATGAAGTACCGGTTGCGCGCGCTGCTGTTCTGCGCGTTGTACTTCAGGCTGTCGGCGTGGTAGGGCAGCAGGTAGCCCTCGGCGCGGCTGTTGGGGTCGTAGTAGATCGTCTGGCCGTTCTGCCAGGTCAGCACCTGCTTGTCACCGAAGCCGCGCGCGCCGGCCAGGTCGAGGGTGCCGAAGTAGTGATCGAACGACCGGTTCTCCTGCATCAGGATCACGATGTGCTTCAGATCCTTGATCGTGCCCGTGCGGTGCGCCGGCTTCGAGCCGGGCTTGCCGTCCGCCACGGCGTCGACCGGGACGACCGCGTCGGGCGCGGCCTCGGCCGGGACGGCCGTCAGCCCGCCGGCGGCGACTGCCGCGCCCGCGGCTCCCGCGGCCTGGATCAGCCGGCGCCGGGAGATTCGGTTGCGGTCCGTGGTCACTCTGTCGCCGTCCGAGTCGTTCTGAGACATGCGGTTCTTACCTCGGTTCTCGTGGTGGGGAGTCGGCCTGAATCGCCGACCACGCCAAAGTCAACTGCCGCAAGTCTCGGCGCCGCGAGAATCAGGTAATGAACGTTCCGGGAAGTCTCAGGGCGTCCGCGATTTCGCTCCGTCGGGGTTGCCCGGATAAAATCGCATCCGAGTCACATGCTGTTCACTGACGCGCAATGGGCGCCATCGAACGCGTTCACGACCGCCACCCAAGCTGGGCGCGGTGAGCACCATGACGGCCTCGGCCGCACCACCCCGGCCGCAGACCGTCACCCTGGTCGTCGGCTCGCCCTACGGCATCGACGACTGGCTCGGCGGCCCCGCCGGCCGCTACGACTTCGAGTTCGTCAACAACGAGGGCGCCGGCGCGGAGATCTACCTGGAGGACCCCGAGACCGAGCGGATCTACGTCGAGGTCGAGCACTTCGGCCGCGGCGTCAGCCGCACCGTCACGGCATGGGTGCCGCCGGGAACGTATCGCTGGGTGTGCATCACCGACTACACGATCAAGTACAGCCTGCCGGTCGTCGTCACGGGTGACCCGTTGCCCCACGACGTGCACGGGATCATCCCCGTCACCGGGTTGGACCTGCGGATCCCGATCAACAGCTACGTCGCCTGGATCACGGGACAGCTGCCCGCGCTCACCCAGCAGGTCGAACGGCTCCGCAGCGCCCTGCAAGCCGGCGATACAGCGGCCGCCCAACGCGACTGGCTGACCGCCCACCTCACCTACGAGACGCTGGGCGGGGCCTACCGGGCGTACGACGAGATCGGTGACGACATCAACGCCGACCCGCCACGCGGCGTCTCCCCCGCTCGCCTCGCGGACGCGGACTTCACCGGCTTCCGCAAGATCGAGGCGATGTTGTGGCGCGACCGGCCGGCGGCGACGATCGTGCCGCACGTCGACGCGCTGCTCGAGGCGATCGGGCGGCTCGCCGACGAGTTGGCGCTGCCCAACGCGATCGCGCCGATCGACATGGCCCGGCGGGCGCACGAGATCCTCGAGGACGCCCTGCAGTGGGACCTCAACGGGATCGGCGACGCCGGCAGCCAGACCGAGCTGGCGACCGTGGACGCGAACCTCACCGGCGTCTGGCAGGCTCTGGACCCGCTGCGGCCGATACTGCGCAAGCAGAACCCGTACCTGGATCAGACCGACGAGCAGCTGCGGCTCACCCAGCAGCTGGTCCGCAGCCACCACCACGCCGACGGCTGGGTCGGACTGGCGGCACTGTCCGTTCGCCAGCGGGCCGCGGTCAACGCGGCCGTGCAGCACAGCGTCGAACTGCTCTCCCACGCCGCGGTCGTCGTCGACCCGCGCAACGCCACCCGCGACCGAGGCCCGATCACCCATGACTGACATCGACACCGCCCTGCCGACGAGCCGGCCGTTCGAAGGCACCCACCAGGCCGGCATTCTCGAGCCCGCGCAGCAAGCGGCGATCGTCGTCGCGTTCCTCGTGACCGCGGCCGACCGGCCCGCGCTGCGGCAAATGTTCCAGACGCTGACCGCGACGATCCGCTACCTGGTCGACGGGGACGACGCACCGGCCGGGCGCGGCAGCGACGACGGGCTCGTGTCCACCCCGTACGAGAATGGCGTGCTCGGCGCGGGCACGGTACCCGACGGCCTCACTGTCACGGTCAGTGTCGGCGCGAGCCTGTTCGACGACCGGTTCGGTCTTGCCGGCGTCAAACCGGCCCGGCTGCGCGCGATGGACGAGTTCCCGAACGACGCGCTCGACCCCGACCGCTGCGACGGCGACCTGCTGGTGCAGATCTGCGCCGATCACCCTGACACCGTGCTGCACGCGCTGCGCATCCTGACGCGCGCGACCCGGGCCGACCTGCAGGTGCTGTGGCAGATGGAGGGCTTCACCAGCCCGCCGCGGCCGAGTGGGACGCCCCGCAACCTGTTCGGCTTCAAGGACGGCACAGCCAACAAGGAATTCCTCGACCACCCCGATCTCGTCGATCAACTGGTGTGGACCAAAGCAGGCGGCGACGAACCGGACTGGGTGACCGGCGGCTCCTACCACGTGGTCCGCCTGATCCGGATGTTCGTGGAGTTCTGGGACCGGATCTCGATCAACGAGCAGCAGCGGATCTTCGGCCGTGACCGCGACACCGGCGCGCCGCTGTCGGGCCGCCCGGGCGAACGAGTAGCCGGCCAGGAGGAGTTCCAGCTCCCCAGCTACTTCAGGGACGCACACGGCAACACGGTGCCGCTGACCGCGCACACCCGGCTCGCCAACCCGCACGACGGCACGGCCGACGACCGACGGATGCTGCGCCGTGGCTTCAACTACAGCGCCGGCATCGAGCGCAACGGCCAGCTCGACATGGGGATGATCTTCATCTGCTTCAACGCCGACCTCGACCGGCAATTCGTCGCCGTCCAGACGCTGCTCATCGACGAACCGCTGGTCGACTACATCTCCCCCGTCGGCGGCGGCTACTTCTTCGCCCTGCCCGGCGTACGGGATGCCGACGACTGGCTGGGTCACGGCATGCTCGACTGAACGGCCACCGGTCGGGCGTTTCCAGGCACGTCAGCCATGAACCTGAACGAGATCCCCATCCGAGCCGGGGAGCATCCGTCCTGGTAGAGCCGCATCGCTTGGCCGATGTCGATGTGGCCGGCGATGAGCGCTGGTTCTGCTTGGCATCGAGTTGCCGCGCCGGACCCGTTGTGCGGCGTCCAAGAAGTCAGTTCAGAATGAGGTCGGTCTGTCTGCGTCGTGGGCTGTGGAGGGTCCAAGATTGTCAGGGTGCGTGACGAGATCGTGACGGGCTGCGGGGTCGGCTTGAGCCGCTGATTCCGTTTCCTGAGCGACGTATCCGCTTTCCAGGCCGCAAGCGCGCGGACGATCGTGCTGCCCTGGAGGGTGTGCTGTACGTCGTGCGCACTGGTATCGGCTGGAACCGGTCACCGGCCGCTCTGCTCGGTGCTTCCGGCGCTACGTGCTGGCACCGGTTGACCGAGTAGTACGAGGCGGGGTCTGGCAGCAACTGCACGAACAGCTACTCGCTGAGCTTCGCGCCGCCGGCCTGCTCGACCAGACCGCAGGTCTGACGGATTCCACGCATCTGGGCGCGCTCAGTAGGGAACGCACGGAGCCGAGTCCAGTCGATCGCCGCAAGCTCGACTCCCAGCATCACCTGATCACCGACGCGGTCGGAACTCCACTCGCGGTCATGCTGACCGGCGGACACCGCAACGACGTCACTCATTGATCCCGCTGATCGCGGCCATTCCACCGATCCCAGGCACAGTCAGCAAACCACGGCGACAAGAACTACGGCGGCCTGCACGGGTTCGAAGACTCGGTGGACATCGACGACCCGGAGGTGGCCGACGAGCTGTCCGAGCTGGTGGCCGACGCGATGGCCGAACGTTCTCTTGTGGGGTGCGGGTGGCCTCCGGTGGAGCTTGGCCAGTTCGGGTTCGGCGTCTTCCTGCCAGATCTGGTCCTGCTACAGCTCGTTTTCCGTTTTCCCATTCCGCGCGGAAGCTGAAATTTGCTTCCTCGCGGGTTTCCTCCCTGCGATCGTTCCTTCGAACGACGTCCGCACGGTGTCGAAAGCCGAGTACCGCCATAGCGGCCCATTGGAGCCGACCACACACCATAAGGCCAGCTCCGGCGCCCGGACGCCGTCAGCGGGACGCCGAACGGGCAGTCGCCGGCTACCCGTTCGACCGGCGAACGGCCGGTCCCATGGCCGCGAATCTTTGGCCACACGGACACCGTGTCCGCTGTTCCACTATTCCGACATCCACGCCCGGGCCACGAACCCCGGCAGACCGGTCTGACCGGCGCCACAGCCGGCGGCCCCATCGTTCTTCGTCTCGCTTCTCATCGGACACCCGACTCGACCGGAGACGCTCCGCCGACCTCAGCCGGCTCGGTCGTCCCGACTACGTCAAGGAGCTTTCATGACCGCGTACCCCGAACCCTTCGAGCGTGACCCCGCCAGGGCCAGAACTCTCGGCGAACCCACCGAACCGGCCTTCGAAAAGGTGCCGACGCGGGACATCAAACGCTCGACCGTGATCGGCTGGGTCGCCGGCATCGTCGCTGTCTACGACTTCATCCTGTTCGGCACGTTGCTGCCGCGGATCGCGGCGACGTTCGGCTGGTCCGAGTCCTTCGCGCTGTTGGTGTCCACGCTCGTGAGCGTCGGTACGGCCGTGGCCTTGTTCGCGATCGGGCCGATCGTGGACCGGATCGGGCGCCGCCGCGGAATGATCGCCACGGTCAGCGGCACCGCAATCGCGTCTGCGGTGACGGCCGCGACCGGAGGCGCAACCAGCCTTGTCGCAGTGCGCTCGATCAGCGGGCTCAGTCTGTCCGAGCAGTCCGTCAACGCGACCTACCTCAACGAGCTCTACGCCGCGGCCGAGGACGAGCGCGTTTCGCGTCACCGCGGCTTCGTGTTCTCGATGGTGCAAACGGCCTGGCCGCTGGGCGCCCTCGCCGCCGCGGGCTTCGTCGCTCTCGTGTCACTTTTCCTCGACCCGAGCCAATGGCGCTGGGTCTTTCTCCTCGCCACCGTCCCGGCAATTCTCGTCGCTCTGTTGTGCCGCAAGCTGCGGGAGAGCCCGCAGTTTCTGGCCCAGCGCGGGGCCGAGAAACAACGCTCCGCGCCGCTGTCGCTGATCTTCAAGCGCGCCCAGCTGCGCAACACCGTAGTGCTCGCGCTCGGCTGGCTCACCAACTGGATGGCGATTCAGACCTTCAGCGTTCTCGGCACCACCGTGCTCGAATCGGGCAAAGGCTTCAGCTCGTCGAACAGCCTGCTGCTCGTCGTCGCGTCCAACCTGGTCGCCGCGCTCGGATACCTCGCCCACGGCTGGCTCGGCGATCGCTTCCCGCGCCACCGCGTCATCGCCGTCGGCTGGACCGTCGCCGCAGCGATGTTCACGCTGATGTTGCTCGGCCCGAACAACGTCGGTTTCGTGCTCGTCACCTACATGATCGGATTGTTCTTCCTGCTCGGCCCGTACGCGACCCTCCTGGTCTTCCAGTCCGAGTGCTACAGCACCGAATGCCGCGCGACTGGCGGCGCATTCGCCTTTGCCATGAGCCAGCCCGGCGCCATCCTCGGCGGGCTACTGCTGTCAGCCCTTACTGGGCTCGGCTGGGGCTACGGCCCGGCCGCGCTCGTCGTCGGGGCCGGCGGCTGCCTCATCTCGGGCCTTCTGATGCTGGCCAGCCGTAACGTGGCTGCCAGAGGGGACACAGGAGCCTGAACACTTGACGAGTTCACCAGCGCAGGAAACTCCTCCTCGCACACGGCCCCGAACTGCCGGCGCGCCATTCGTCCAGGCAGCTCGGGGCTGGTTGCCGCACAGCTCAGTCATTGCACGAACGCGACTTCTCCTTCTCGTCCGCGTACACGACTTCGCCAGCTTGCGCGAGGAAGACCGCCGAGCCTCGTTCGTCCCCTCGAACTCGGAACGCACGATCTTGACCAGCTCGCGGGCCGGGCCTGAACCAAGAGTTCTTCCGGCACACGGCTCACGTCGTTCGGCTCAGCACCTCGTTGCACGACAGCCTTGCACAGGTGGGGCGTCACCTCCCGGCATTTCGTGATCGACGGACGGGTGACGGACGCGCCCGGCCGACCGAGGTCGCGCCTGCGTGCTGCATGCGGTTCGTGGCGCCGATCGCCTGCAGAAGGACAGGACCGACCTCGACCGGCAGATCAAGAGCAGTGACCCCACGCCCGCCCAGAGGCCTACCGCGCGATGGCTGTGTGGTCCAGCTCGAGCACGACGGGGGCGTGGGCGTGGGCGGTGCAGTACCCCACCGTGCCCTGGTCGACGACCGTGAGGCTACGCACGGCGGCGTCGGGGGCGTGGTGGGTGGCGTACCAGCGGTCGATGCGCCGGGGCGGGTGGTCGTCGGCCGGGTGGAACCCGGTGGTCGCGGTCCATGGGGCGCCGGCGATGCGGGCGCAGTCGCGCATCCGGCCGAGTCGCTCCAGCCGGATCGCGACGCGCCGGTCGAGGCTCCCGTGCTCGTCGAACTGGTAGGCGAACGTCGGGTGCCAGGGCTGGCGCCGGTACGGGTCGCGGTCGTAGAAAGGCTTCGCTGCCGTCGGGCTGCGCCACTGTGGTCGCGCCGATGCCGTTGAAGTCGCCACCGACGAACCCGGGCACGTCGTCGCCGTGCTTGGCACGCATGATCTGCGCGGCGTCGGACCAGCCCCATGCCTGATCGAACGGCGACAACGGCACTGACCCGATCCTCAGTCGCGGGCCGCCGGTGTCAAACACGCAGGTGATCAGCGAGTGCCACATGCCCGCGTCGGCACGTTCGTAGCGGTCGAAGGTGCCGGGTATGGGGGTGATGCCCTCGCGCCAGAGCAGCGCGGTGTGGTGGATCCCGCCGCCCAGGGCGAGCATCGGCTCGCCGCGGTGTTTCCACTGCCGGTCCACAGCCTTGGCCAGTCGTCACAGCCGCGTCGTCGCCAGGTCCCGCTTGTCAGGGTCGCGGGGGCCGGGTTCGCGGGCGACGATGTCCTGCACCGCCAGCACGTCCGCGTCGAGCCCGCGCACCAGCGCCTCCAGGCGCGCGAACCGTTGCTCCGCGGCCGGGGTGTCGCCGTCGTAGAGGTTGAACGCGTTCACCGACACCAGCCGCACAGCGACCCCCGTGTTCGTTCCACATCCAGCACCGGTCCCGCGCCACCGTAGCGCGGTGATCACCACGCGCCGCTCGGTGGGCATCCTGGCCACGATGGGGCGATGGGGCGAGCATCTGTCGCAACTGACGGGAGCGATCTACCCCACCGAGATGCTTCTGCAGACCGCCGGCCACCGAGTACGGGCTGGCGAAGCCTCCATCAATCCGCGCGTCCGGCCCGTGTCCCCCGAGCTGAAGTGACGATCAGAGATCGGCCGATGGAATCTGCTGTGCTTCGAACACCTCGACGGCCGGTTCGGCGGACTTGTCGGATAGACACCAAACGGTCCGGCACAGCGTTCGACAGTGCTGGCGGGATCGCAGCCACGACGCCCGCCGGGCGATGAGGTATCGACGGACACCGGCCACCCGCGACGGTCAGCTCGAGTCGCCATTTCGTGGCCGTCCGCCGCCGCAGTCAACGCGTCACGAAGGCCGCGTAGACCGCTCTCTCGAAGCGTTCCCACAAGGCGACCTGGTCGGCCACCGCGAAGGGGAAGGTCTGGGTGGACAGGGCGGTGGTAAGCCCGCTGGTGCGGTCGACCCAGTACATCGAGCTGCACAGGCCTGGCCGGCCGCCGCTGCCATGCCATCCTCACGTTCCGGATGGTCGAGCTCAGTCACGGCGGTGCAGGATCGACGCCAAGGCCGCGAGGTTGGCGGACGTGAACTCGCCGGGCGCGGCCACGCGGATGCCGAGCATGGCGGTAAACGCGGTCAGAGCGTGGAGCGCGATCAGGTCTCCTGCCGGGCCGTCTCCGAACGCGGCGGCCGCGGCGTGGAATCGCCCCTCGAAGAGCGCGTCCAGTGCGGCCGACACTGCCAGCTCGTGGTGCGGTGGCACCGTCGCGGCCAGCCGCGACAGCACCCCTGTCCGGATCTGCCGAGCCTTCAGCCGCGCGCCCGCGGCCCGAGCCTCAGCGGTCAGGTACGCGGCGAACCGGGTTGCCTCAGCGAGCACCTCGCCGACGCGCGCGCTTGCGCCAACCTGACGAGTGACCTGAGCGACCCGGTCGGCATCGCCTTCGACGTAGCCACCGATCAGTTCGAACACCAGCGCCGCGCATTCGCGCCGATCCACCTGCCCGCCGATCTTGACGCCGACCCGTCGTTCGTCCTCTTCGCACGCCACGGCATTCGTCAGAGGCGGAACCTTGAAAGTGGAGTTCAGTTGCACCGTTGGCTTGTTCACGCGCCCTCCTCTGCAGCTCGGCTCAATGCTGGCGTCAGTCGACGATCGATTCTTACCGACGATGCGCCGCGAAGCGGTTCCGGATGTCGGTCTCGACCGCCGCGCAATGGGCCGTTCGCTACCGCATCGACCGGGAAGCCGGAATGCACGACCGGTCCAGTCTTCCGCGTATCAACCCGGCTTGACGACCGACTGTGGGTGATGGTGAGCGAGCGGCGCCCGAACGCGGCCGCCAGATCCGGTGGATCACGCGAGCGATGGCGGAAACCGTGGTGTTGCTACGGGACGTGCGCCCACGCGGCAGCGAGGTCGGGCAGCCACAGCATGGCGCCCGCGGTGTCATCTCCTCGGCTATTCGCTTCGCGAGGGTGTCGACGTCCGCCTCGTCCTCGGTGGCCAGACCGTGCGCGGTGATCACCGGCAGCATGCTGCGAGCGAGTTCCGCGAGATAGCGGGGCACCCGCATCCCCGGCTCAATGCCGGCCCGGGTCAGCAGGAACGCGGTGTGCGGCCCGTAAATCTCAGCCGGCAAGCGCATCCGATCGTCTCGGCCGGGACCGCCCCAGGACGTAGCCGTCCGTTTCAGGCACGGTCACTGCGCGGTCCTGACGAGGAGGCTCTCCGGGCCGTGCATCAATGTGCTGTCGCGCCACCGGAGCTCGTCCGGTGCGATGGCGAGACGCAGGTGCGGAAAGCGCGTGATCAAGGCGGCCACGGCGAGGCTGCCCTCCATCCGGGCCAGTGGCGCGCCCGGGCAGTAGTGGATGCCGTGTCCGAATGCCAGGTGCCCGGCGGCCGAGCGGGTGATGTCGAACCGGTCCGGGTCCGGGAACACCGACTCGTCGCGGTTGGCCGACAGCACCGACAGCAGCACCGTCTCGCCCTCGGGAATGGTCCCGCCGGCCAGCTCGATCGCCGAACCGGCGAACCGCGTCGGCAGGATGTTCACCGGGGACTCGTACCGCAGCACCTCTTCGACGACGTTGTCCACCAACGAAGGATCGGCGCGCAACGCGGCGAGCTGATCCGGCGAGGTGAGCAGGCACAGCACGGCGTTGGCGATCAGGTGCACCGACGTGTCGTGCCCGGCGATCAACAGCAGCAGGGACGTCGCGACCAGCTCGTCCGCGCTCAGCCGATCACCGTCCTCATCGGACACCGCGATGAGTTCGGAGAGCAGGTCGGCCGCAGGGTTCGCGCGCTTGCGTTCGATCAGCGCGGTGAAGTACTCGACGGCTTCGGCGAGCGCCTCGTAGTACCCGTCGCCGGCTTCGGCGTCGTTGATCGCCTGCGCCCAGCCCCAGAACACGCCGCGGTCGTCCTGCGGGATGCCGAGCAGCTCGCAGATCGCGAACGTGGTCAGCGGCACGGCGAACTCGGCCACCAGGTCCACCGGCCGGCCCGGCGCGAACGCGCCGATCAGCTCGTCGATCACCGCCGACAGCCGCGGGCGGAGCCGGTCGACCGCACGCGGGGTGAAAGCCCGGTTCACCAACCTGCGCAGCCGCGTGTGGTCGGGCGGGTCGCGGTAAATCATGCTGCTGCCCAGCGCCCGGTACATCAGCTCCTCACGAGGCGTGAGCTCACGCCGCTCCGCCGCGGCGTCCTGCTCGGCCTTCGACCGCAGGTCGTGGCGAACGCGGCCGTCACCGACAAGAGCCCGGACATCCTCGTAACGGGTCACGAGGACGGCCGCCGCCTGGCGCGCCTCCGAAACCGGACACACCGGCGCCGACTCGCGCAGCTTCGCCATGAAGCCGTGCGCGTCCTGCATCGCCTCACCGTCCACAACCACTCGCATGCAGCCCACCGTAAGCCCGTACATCGCGTGATCAACTATCACGCAGAAACCGCGACCTGATAAGGCAGCAGGCGAAGGTGAGATCGGGCAGTAAGACCTGACGATCGGGAACTATCGGATATCAGGCCGGCGCGAACCGCCACGCCTCGAACCAAGTCGGGGATTTGCACCCGGTCTGCTCGTTACCCGGAGCGGTAATCTCAGAACAAGCGCAGGAATGTAGGGGCCTCCCCGCTCACCTCACAGCCGAAGCAACAGACTCTCAGACGATGCCCGCTCGGCCGTGGCTGCGACGATCGATCGGGAGAGGCGGGCTGAAGCGGGGAGGCTGACGCCGCTGCATGATCACAACAGGCACTGACCGTCGCATTCGGACAAACATGTCGCACTTGCCGATGAGACAAGGCCGACCGGTATAACCGAGCCACGTCAGCTCCGCACAGACAGGCGCGCAGTCACCGCATCGTCGTCGGAAGCCGCGGCGAGCGCGCGCCGGTCAGCCTCCCGCTCCAACCGATACCGCGCCACCTCGACCGCTCGCCGGTCGTAGTCCCAACCGAGCTCTTCGGCCAGTACCTCGGCAACGAACGGTGCGGCACCCAGTCCTCGGTCGGGAGTCTCGATGAAGATTCGGGTTCGCCGCTCCATCACGTCGGCGAGATGGGGATGCAACGCCCCTTCGCTCCGGGCAGCGTAGTGGAGCTCCGCCGTGAGGTAGTTCGGCGCGCCCTTCACCGGGCGAGCCAGCTCGGGCCGGTCGGCGATCAGGTCGAGAATGCCCAGGGTGAGCGTGCCGTACCGGCCCAGTGTCCCGTGATTCTGGTGTCTCTACTTAGCGTTGTTGTCGACGTGTTTCTTGATGTTGGTCTGGACGAGGCGGACCTTGGCGAGGATCTCGTCGGCGGTGGCGGCCCAGGTGAAGGGCTTGGCGGTGGTGTTCCAGTGCGTGATGTAGTCGCGGTGGGAACTCAGCCGGGTCGGCCGTGGTCGGCTGACCGGTAATGTTGATCGCCGCAGCGACGCTGTCGAAGGTGAACATTCATGAGCCGACCGTGGCCGCGGAGAATCTCACCGAAGGCCAGTGGTTCTGGCACGAACCGGTGCGTGGACTGCGGGCATGGTCTTTACAAGTCGCCGAGATCCTGGTCGGCGCGACCACAGTGCGGATTGTCACCACCGACGACATTCGAGAAGTTGTGTCCTACCGGCGCGATCGGCGCGTACAGCTGAGCAACGGCCACAGCGACGCCCACAGCGCCAGTCCTGCAGAAACGCCACCCCTCGCCGGCCGGGCCCGCTGACCGCTGCTGCTCAAGGTGAGTGGGCATCAACACCCCGATCAGCATCGGGGGGCATGACAGCCAACGACGAGCTCGACGCCCTGGTCCGCAAGCTCGTGCTCGAGTGCATTTTCGGAAAGGAACACTGTGTTCTCTGGTCGTGCGTGGCGGGTGGTGAAGTTCGGCGAACCGGGAGAGGCGGCCGAACTCCAGGAGATGACTTGGGCTGAGCCGTCGTCCGGGCAGGTGCTCATTCGGGTCCGGGCCGCGGGGGCCGGGTTTCCTGACCTGATGATGACGGGCGGCACATTCCCGCTGCTGGGTGCGCCGCCTTTCGGTCTTGGGGAGGAAGCCGCAGGCGAAGTCGTCGCCGTGCCACCCGGCTCTTCCTTCGCCGTCGGTGAGCAGGTGAGCGGCATCACTGATTTCGGAGAAGGGTGGGGAGGTTATGCGGACTACGTGTACCTGCGCGAGCGCTCCACGATCCGGATACCTCAGGGCATGACGGACGAACAGGCGGCCGGTTTCCCGATCGGCTTCCGCACGGCGTACGCGGGGCTGGTCGAGCGCGCTCCGGTCGAACCGGGTCAGAGCCTGCTCGTACTCGGTGCCGCCGGAAGCAGCGGGGCCACCGCTGTGCAACTCGGCAAGGCGCTCGGCGCGACGGTGATCGCCGTCGCGGGAAGCCCGGAGAAGGTGGACTTCTGCGCGCGGCTGGGCGCCGACCACGTCCTCAACCACCGGACGGACGACTTGACGGCGCGAATCGCGGAAATCACCGACGGCCGCGGCCTCGACCTCATCTACGATCCAGTGGGCGGCGACACGGCTGCCACGGTGGTGAAGAGCATCGCGCGCAACGGGCGTATCGCCATGATCGGCCTGGCGAGCGGCGCGCCGGTGCCCCTCGACCCCATGGACATACTGCTGCGCAACTACACGGTGGTCGGTGTGCTGGCGAGCCCGTCCGACGCGCAGACGGAGGCAACCGCGTGGCAGCGCCTGACCGAACTGGCGGCGCAGGGCGCGATCACGACGCCGGTGGGCACGGTGTACGCGTTCGATGAGGTGCCGCGGATGATCGCGCGACAAAGTGCGCCGCCCGCCGGCAAGTCCATTGTGCGAGTGGCCGGGTGAGGATCGGCGCTCACCGGCTGTGGTGCCGCAGCGGCGGCGACCCGGCCGCCGCGGCGGGCCCGTAGGCCCGGCTGCAGCTACACATGTTCGCGGGCTTTCCGTGGACGTGCGGCCGCGCATCGTCGAGCGGGTCGACTTCACCCGTCCCAACCCCGAGTGCCGCTGAAAGGCAGTCGGGCACTTCGTCCCGGCCGACAGTGGCCGGCACGCCGACAAGGTCGAGGTAAAGTCGGCCAACCACCCGGCCGGCGAGGAACGGGAGGGGTTTGCCCGCCGACGGACGCGCACACGCTCACAATCCTTGTGTTGGGCGGCGCGTTCCGCGTCGAGGTCGGCCAGCAGAGCGTGCTGTTGTCCGAACTGGGAGACTACGTCCTCTTCGGGCCCGCGCACGCGCATCGGTTGCAGGCGCTGGGCGCGGCCACCATGCTCACCGTCCGGTGGTCGTCCTCCCGGTAGGGAAGGACGCGCCAGTGGTCGTCCGGAGCACCGGCACGCGGCCCCGAATGCTCGGTTACTGCCCCCGCGGCCTGTCGGCGTCGGGCGATATCGCGAAGGTCTCCACGTAGTCGACCGCGGCGTACAAGGCGTCTCGCAGCGGCGCGATGTCCCGCGCGATCTGCGCGAGGAGCATGCCACCCTGATACGCGGCGAGGAGCGCGTGCGCGAGCCGGGCGGGATCGGCCGCAGCGTCGAGGCGGCCGAGGCGCTGCATCCGCTCGAGGCCATCGCGGAAGATGTCCCGCCACTGCTCGAACGTGGCGGCCAGCTGCTGGTGGACGTCGAGGTCGGTCTTGACGATCTCGCTCGCGAGCGATCCGAGGCTGCAGCCGTCCTCGAATGGACGGCCATGGGCGACGTAGAAGTCCGCCCACTCCCGGAACGCGTCGATGGTGTCGAAGCCGTCGAACTTGTCGCTGCGGTGGAAGTCGAGGACACCGCGGGCCTGCCAGTCGATGACGGCGAGGACGAGGCTCTCCTTGTTCGGGAAGTAGTGGTTGAGCTGGGAGCCGCTCACGCCCGCGACTCGGCGAAGCTGTTCGTTGTTCGCCGCGTGAACGCCTTTGGTGTAGATGAGATCGGCCGCGTGCTCGAGGATGCGGGCGCGCGTCGCCTGCCCCTTGTCGGTGAGCTTGTGGGCCTGCCGAGGTCCCGTGTCCGTCTTCATGGTCTCCACCCTACCAAAAATTGGGCTTGACAGCCCATTCTCTGATGGTGTTCACTTCCAGAAGTGGGCTGAACAGCCCAAAATATTCGGGGGTGGCACTCATGGCCACCGTCGAGGATCACCACCCACACGAATCAACGGAGGCCGACGCCATGTCCCGACTCACCACCCCCGCTCCCGACGAGGTTCCCGCGCAGGTGCAGGCCACCCTCGACGGTATCCGCGCGCAGTTCGGCTTCGTGCCGACCATGTTCGCGACCCTGGCAGCGAACCCGGCTGTCCTTGACATTGTGATGACCCTGCAAGGCAAGATCGGCCGGGTTCTGGATGCGAAGACCCGGCACACGATCGCCCTCGCAGTCTCCCAAGCCAACGGCTGCGACTACTGCCAGGCCATGCACGCCTACGTCTCCTCCGAGCTCGGCGGCATGTCGCATGACGACATCGAGCTGGCTCACGCGGGGAGCTCCACCGACCCCCGGCGCGCCGCAGTCGCTCGCTTCGCGCAGCGGGTCGTCGAAAGCCGTGGGCAAGTGAGCGATGCCGACATCGCGGCGGTGCGAGGCGCCGGCTACACCGACGCGCAGATCCAAGCGATCGTCACGGTCGCGGTGGTGTTCCTGCTCACCAACTTCCTCAACAACGTCAACCAGACCGACGTCGACATCCCCGCCGTCGCGGAGGCGAACACCGCCGCCTGATCACGCACCCATCCATTTTTCACCACGGCATCCCAAGAAGAAAGCAGATCGACATGGACCTCGACAAGCTGATGAACAAGCACCTCACCCGATACTTCGACGGAAGCAGGGCCATCCCGGAAGAAACACTTCAGCAGCTGCTGAAGTTCCTGCGCTCGGCGCCGACGTCAGTGAACGTGCAGCCGAACCACTTCTACGTCCTCGGCACGGACGAAGGAAAGAGGCAGCTCGCGGACAATCTGGGCGAACGCTTCGCCGACAACGGTGAGAAGATCATGAACGCGTCGCACGCGATCATCATGACCACTCGCGTGGACGTGCCCGACGAGCACCTCGAGGCCGTGTTCGACAAGGAGAGGGCGGATGGCCGGTTCCCCGACCCCGCGAAGCAGTCGCTCTGGGAATCAATGACCCGCGACTTCCTCACCATCCGCAACTACGGCTACAAAGACCTGAACCACTGGATGGAGAAGCAGACCTACATGGCGCTCGGGATGACGATGATGGCGGCGGCCGAGCTCGGCGTCGAAGCCATGCCGCTGGAAGGATTCGACCCGACCAGCGTCGACAAGGCCTTCAACATCCGCGAGACCGGGCACACCACCACGGTGCTGCTCGCACTCGGCTACCCCGACACCGCCAAGGCGTACGCCACCCCGATCTCGCGTTTCGAGCCCGACCGGCTCTTCACCTTCGCCTAAAATAACCCTGGCCTTGCCCGTATCGCGCTTTGCCGTAATACGACGCCGCGAACCGGCACTGACCAAGCGCGCGACGAAGACCCAGGCGCGCATCGAACGACCGTCGAACCGCAGAAAGAAGCAAGAGCATCACCATGCCTGACACGACGCAGCACGCTCGCTACGAACAGTTCCTCGAACTCCATCGCGGCACCGGCACGTTCATCATGCCCAACGCCTGGGACGCGCCGTCGGCCCTGCTCTTCAAGGAGGCCGGGTTCAAGTCCATCGCGACCTCTTCAGCGGCTTTCGCCGCGACGCTGGGTCGGCTCGACGGCATCCACGCCGTCAGCCGCGACACACACCTGGATCATGCCGCGCTCCTCACGTCGGTGAGCGGCCTGCCGATCAACGGCGACTTCGAGGACGGCTACGGCGAGACTCCCGACGACGTCCGGGCCACCGTCGATGCCGCCATCGCCCGTGGCCTGGCCGGCATCGGAGTCGAGGACACCACCGGCGACCGGTCCCAGCCGATTCGTGGCTTCGACGACGCGGTTCGCCGCATCGAGGCCGCCGCCGCAGCCGCGCACGGACGGATCGTTCTGACCGGCCGTACGGACAACTTCTTATGGGGAATTTCCGACCTCGATGACAGCATCCGCCGCCTCACGGCCTTCGCGGAAGCAGGAGCGGACGTCCTGTACGCGCCGAACCTGCCGGACATGGCCTCCATCACCGCCGTCATCAACGCTGTCGCACCCAAACCGGTCAACGTCCTCGTCAGCCCCCAGGACCCGGCCACCCTCGCAGAACTCCAGACGATCGGGGTCCGCCGGATCAGCCTCGGGGTCGACCCCTACACACACGCCCTCGGAGCAACACAGGCGGCTGCGGCGAAGCTGGCGGAGGGAGACCTGACGGCGCTCGCAGCAGAGCTCACCTTCGGCCACATCATCGACCTCATCAAGGGCTGACACGGCCACGCAACCGGGCAGCTGAGCGTCGCTGCGACGTGGACGAGGCGCCGGCGCTGCTCGTCGGAGGGTGATCAGCTCCTGGAGGCGGACGCCTCGCCACACGTCGGGTTCATGGTGCAGCTGAAAGCACGAGAGCCCTTCGAACTTCTCCAATATGCCCCGCGGTGTCTTCCACCGTGAATCGACCATCCGTCACGCGAGGGCGTTTGCATGGCCATAGGCGCCGTCCGGCATCAGCTGAACACCCACACCGAAGGCGTGGACACACAGGATCCGTTTATGTAGTAGTTCTCGCGTGTACCGACCAATTCACCAGCCCACGTCTGCGCCACATCTTCGGTCCCGACGTAGGCAGGACCTTCGCCATCCACGTGCCGAGTGGAGTTGAGTCCGTTAACAATTTCGTCCGGTCCGTTTGCCCTTCTGCGAAGCTCGGTAAACGTGAAACAGATCATCGGCACCCCTTGCAAACGTGAGCAGCAAATCCTCGGGAAGCTCAGCTGAAATTGCAGATCGTTCCTGGCCGATCCTGCCGGCCAACAGGCGCGACCGATCGTTTCGGCTGGCCGTGCGCTCGAACGTCGCGAGAACGCGATCACCGGATCAGGTGATCAGCTCGATCATCCCGGCCGGTCAGTATCGTTGACGCGTGACCGACCGAGCAGCTGAGCGCGGCCCCAGGACGACGGGCCTCGACCTGCACCTGGGCCGGCTCGAGGGGAACGTGCGGGCCTGCCTCATGGACGCGGTCCGCGACGCGATCCGCGCCGGCCGGCTCGCGCCCGGGACCCGGATGCCGTCGAGCCGTGCCCTGGCCGCCGACCTCCAGGTGGCCCGCAACACCGTGGTCCGGGTCTACTCCGAGCTCATCAGCGAGGGCTGGCTCACCGGGCTTCAGGGTTCCGGCACCGAAGTTTCGGAGCGGGTAGTCGAAATCGTCGGCGAACGAGCTCGGCCACGGCCGGCCGACACCCGCTCGCGGCCGGGGCACGATCTGCGGCCCGGCCATCCGGACCTGTCGTCGTTCCCGCGCGACGAGTGGATTCGCGCGGTGAAGAAGTCGGTCGGCACCGCGCCGTTCGAGGCGTTCGGCTACGCGGATCCCCGCGGCCGAGGCGAACTCCGCGACACTCTCGCCCGGTACCTCGCGCGGGCCCGCGGCCTGCGCGCGCACGCCGGCAACGTCGTCGTGTGCAGTGGCGCCGCGGAGGGGTTGCGGCTCGTCGCGGCCGCGCTCGCGGCGGCCGGGGTAACGCGCGTGGCCGTGGAAGGGTTCGGCCTGCCGGCCCAGCGCCGCATGTTGGCCGACGCCGGGCTCGAAACCGTTCCCCTCACCGTCGAAGCGGACGGCGTCGCCCCCTCGGATCTCGAAGGATCACCGGGGATCGGCGCCGTTCTCCTCACCCCCTCACACCAGTTCCCCCTGGGTGTCGCGCTGCGGTACGACCGGCGCGCCGCGATCGTCGAGTGGGCCCGCCGACACGGTGCGCTGGTCATCGAAGACGACTACGACGGCGAGTTCCGCTACGACCGGTCCCCCGTCGGCGCGCTGCAGGGACTCGACCGCGATCACGTGCTGTACCTGGGCACCGCGAGCAAATCGCTCGCGCCGGGCCTGCGCCTCGGCTGGCTCGTGGTGCCGGACCGCCTCGTCGACGCGATCACCGCCCAGAAGGGGGAGACGGAGGAAACCGTCGGGTTCGTGAACCAGCTGGCGATGACCGAGTTCGTGGAATCGGGCGCCTACGACCGGCACATCCGGGCGATGCGCGCGCAGTACCGCCGCCGGCGCCGGCACCTGGTCGAGACGCTCGCCCGGCACGCGCCGGAAGTGCGCGTGGCGGGGGTGGCCGCCGGATTGCACGTCCTACTCGAACAACCCGGGCGCACGGGCCACGAACTCGTGCGGCGGATCGCCGCCGAGCAGCTGACGGTCGAACCCCTGAGCTTCTTCCAGCATCCCGACGCCGCCTCGGACCGCGACGGCGTCGTGATCGGTTTCGCCGCACCGTCGCCGAGCGGGTGGTCGGGGGTTCTCGACGCGTTGGTGCGCGCGCTCGCGTGACCCGATTGGTCCCCGCTCGCGCGTCCCAAGTGGACCCAGGTGCCGAGTCGAACCGGAGTTAGCCTCGCGGACAGGCCGATGAAGGCCCACGGCCGAACCCCATTGCCCGCTCACCACGAGGACTCAGCATGAAAGCCATCACCGTCAAGGACCCCGCCGCCGGAGTCGAGGGGTTGACCCTGACCGACCGCCCGGCCCCGCACGCCGCGGAGAACGACGTCATCGTGCGGGTGCACGCGGCCGGCTTCACCTCCGGCGAGCTGGAGTGGCCGGGCACCTGGACCGACCGGGCGGGCCGTGACCGGACACCCAGCGTGCCTGGTCACGAGCTGTCAGGTGTCGTCACCGAGCTCGGCTACGGCACCACCGGGCTCACCGTCGGGCAGCGTGTGTTCGGGCTCGCCGACTGGACCCGCGACGGGTCGCTCGCCGAGTTCACCGCCGTCGAAGCCCGCAACCTCGCGCCGCTGCCGGCCGACGTCGAACACGCCGTCGGCGCCGCGTTGCCGGTCTCCGGGCTGACCGCGTGGCAGGCCCTGTTCGACCACGGCCGGCTCGAGGCGGGGCAGACCGTGCTGATCCACGGCGCCGCCGGCGGGGTCGGCTCGCTCGCGGTGCAGCTGGCGAAGCGAGCGGGCGCGACCGTGATCGGCACGGGCCGCGCCAGCGGTCGCGAAATCGCCCTCGACCTGGGTGCCGACGCGTTCGTCGACCTGGAGAACGAGCGGCTGGAAGACATCGGCGAAGCCGACGTGGTGCTCGACGTGTTCGGCGAGGAGATCGGCGTACTGTCCGCCGGCCTGGTGCGGGCGGGTGGCACGCTCGTTACCATCGCCGCCCCGCCGGAGGTCGAGCCGCGTTACGGGCGGTCGGTCTTCTTCGTCGTGGAAGCCGACCGGGCCCGCCTGGCCGAGTTGGTCGCGCTCGTGCGCGAAGGCAGCCTTCGCGTGCCGATCGGGTCGCGCCATTCGCTGGCCGAGGCACCGAAGGCCTTCGCCTCCGGACGGCAAGGCGGCGGGAAGCCGATCGTCGTGGTCCACGAGTCTTAGGCGTCGCAGTTACAGAAGCGGCCGACCGGGTCGGCGCACATCGCAACCCGGTCGGCCGGTCTCGATCTTACAATCGTTTGCAGGCGTGGAAATTGGGAGCCGATGACGACCGGGTATGTGTTTTCACCACGATCAGGTAAGGGGAATTCTGGGGAATCGATAATTCAGGGGGTCCTGATGAGAATTCTTCATGTACTAACCTCTCGACCATCACCATCTTGGTGATCGCGGGCGCTTCCAAATTCACTGCTCCAGCGGGGACGGACACATACGACGCCCCGCGGACTCGACGACCGCACAATCAACAACTACATCGGAGAGACCAAAGGCAACGCCGCGTATGGCAACTCCAGCGGAGCGATCGGAAGCTTCGATGTGGTGTTGCGCACCAGCCTCAACGGGCGTCAAGCGCAGTGGCGGGTCACGGTGGTCCACGACACCGGCCCCGCGCTGCAGTTCTCCAATGTACAGGTGAACTGCTGGGAAGAGGTCAACCTGTTGCCCGCAGCGATGAATGGCACCTGGTTCGCCTCATCGAAGAGTTCGACGATGCACCAGCGACGACCTTGTCGGGCAAACGTCCCGGGTGCCGCGGTGTGATCACTTCCGGCGGTGCCCGAAGGCGGGCCGTCTCCCGCGGTCGCTAGACGGCCCGCCTACGGGATTCCTGGTGGCGCCGTGATCGGGCTAGACCGTCGCCTGGAAAGTGAACACCTGCGTCCCCTTCACGTCCTCGCCGTTGTCGGGCGCGGCCCACAGGGTGAGGTGGTGGCCGTCGGCTGCCACCTTGAGCGGGTTGCGGGTGACGACGTGGCCGGCGGCCGACCACTTCTGGAACGGGATCTCGTGCAGGATGTCGTGCGAGCGCAGGTCGATCAGCGCGAGGCCGCCGAGCTCGTAGCTCGCGGACGTGCCGCCCGCGGCCGGATTCTGGCCGAACGTGGTGAGTCCACTGCAGAGCATGCGTGCGTCGGGAACGTACTGGCAGTCCTGGAAGTCGACGATGTGGTTCGGGTTGTCCCAGGTGGCCACCGTCCGGCCCTGGGCCGTCCACTCGTAGAAGCGCCGCGAGCCCCAGTTGTTGCCGACGAGGTGCCCGGTCGTCCGGTCGTAGACGATCCCGCCGATGTGGTCGTGGACCTCGAACTCCTTGTGCGCCTGCAGGGTGGTGGCGTCCACACGGTACATGATCGCGCTGCTGCCGGGCCGGTACTGCGCGAGCGGGACCCAGATGTTCCGGCCGTCGAAGTCGATTCCGCCGGGGTGGTACATGTCACCCTCGCCGAGGACGATGTCCTTCAGCAGCTTTCCCTGGCGGTCGATCACGAACAGGTGGCCGATCCCCTTGCCGGGCGTGCGGTCGTAGCCGTCCTGCGGCGTCGGGTACATCTTCGTGGGCTCGATGATCTGCGTGGACGACAGGAACATCCGGTCGCCGACCACGGCCAGCCCCTCGGGGTGGTAGGTCGGGAACTTGAGGTCCAGGGTGTTCGTCAGGTTCCACGCGGTGGTGCGATCGACCGCGGTGAAATCGTTGGCCAGCACCCCACCGCGCGCCGCGGCCCGAGCACCGGACCCGTTCGCGGCGCTACCGTCGGCGCCGGCCGCGTGGGCCGTCACCAGAGAGCCGAGCACCGCGGCGATGGACAGTGCGGCCACCACCAGACGCGACCTTGGTTTCTTCATGTCTCGCTCCTTGTCCGACCCCAGAGCAACGGAGGTTACGGAGACGAGGTGAACGCCTGACGACGGCAACAAGTACGCCGTCCGACCCCCAGCCAAGACGATGCCCCTTCGATGTGACGCGGATCGCGCCAGCTCGATCCACAGTGGAACGTGGGTGCGGTGTCGGAGCACACGACGGTGCCCTCGGCGGCGTGCTTCGCGGGTCGCAGCTGCCGTGTCACTGGTGTTCCATCCGGGGGCTCGAGCGCTTCGGCTTCCTCCACGGCTGGCGGCAAGTTCTCGACGTTCGCTACTGGCTACGCAGCGATGCCGGCGTCGCGTTCACCTTCGCCCGTTCTGGCTGCGGATCGGACCTCGGCTGCGCGGACGAAGCGATCCACGTCCGCCGCGGTCAGCCCGTGCGTGGGCAACATACGAGTGCGCATGTAGCGCTCGCCCTGACTCCCGACCACCCAACCCAACCGATGCGGACTGACGTCTGTGATCACCAGCGTCGGCCCGCCATTCTCCACCCACTCGGCCAAATGCCGCTCCACGACCTTGACGGCCCACCCCCTCGACACCATGGCAACAGACTAAAGCGGCCGACTTGCGCACTCCGCGGTTGACACGACCCCATAAGCCGGTCATCCGACGCCGGTCGGGGACGTGGGCTCAACTGTCGGCTCACGTCCGTCATCCCGACGAACGACAGAAGGACAGAAGGACACTCAAACCGTGCGCTGACACGAACCTGGGGGACTTGAACCCGCGCGCACGGGAAATCTCCCAAGTTTCGGCAGATCATTCGTTAATTGTATCCGAGAGTCACATCCCTGCCCCGTTGTCGTCGAGATCAATCTCCGCCTCTGCACGCAGCAGTATGGTCTCCGTGTTGCGGCCCATCACGACCGATATTTCGTGCGCGACCAGGGCCCGTTCGGCGTAGATATAACCATCGAACGCACGTCAACCACCATCGGTTAGCTCGCACCGACGGCCCCGGATCATGTACAGATCAATTTTACGTGCTGAGACGGAGAGCCAACGTTGGGCATCTGGCCTCCGTCGCCCCAGGCACCAAGAGTCCGACCTATCCGAGCCGCCCCGATCTGACGGCAGTGCCGGGCGGGGGTGCGCAGCCAAGCTGCTGATCAACCCACTGTGACTCGGCCGGAGAGCCACGTCATCCGAGACGATGTTGCCGGTCAGCCGACCAGTATCGACACGGAAGCGCCGGAAGGGTTTCTGGCCGGCAGCTCGGTTCGAGGGCAACTCGTCCATCACGCCTTGCCTCGTGTGTTCACCGACGACGGGCGCACCTGGTCCTTCAGACGCGCGGCATTGTCCCCAGTCAAACCGGTGTCTCCCGGCTCAGAGAGAACATGACCACGGTGGCACCTCGTGCACGCGTTTTGCGGGACCTGTCCCTGCCGCTCCCGCCGCGGTGGGGCGGACCTGCTCCACCGGGAGCTGAACCTGAAGGGTGGTGCCCTCTCCGCGTGGGCTGTGCAGCGCCATCCGGCCGCCGAGCGCCTCGGCCCTGTCGTTGAGGCCGGTCAGACCGGAGCCGCGGGTAACGTCGGCGCCGCCGCGGCCGTCGTCGCGGACGCGCACGTGCAGCACGCCCTCACCGGCTGCCACGTGGACCTCAGCGGTGGTGGCGTGCGCGTGCTTGGCCGCGTTGGTCAGCGCCTCGGCCACCACGTAGTAAGCGGCGGTCTCGACGGGCTCGTCCAGCCGCCCTTCCACGCGGACATCCAGCCGGACCGGGACCGCCGAGCGGCGGGCCAGCTCCTTCATTGCGGAGTGCAGTCCGCACTCGGCCAGGATGGCCGGGTGTAGGCCGCGGGCGATCTCGCGCAGCTCCTCCTGGACCTCGACCAGCCCAGCGGCCACCTCGTCCAGCTGCCGCATCAGCTCGCTCGCCCCGGAGGGCGCGGTCAGCTGCACGGCGCGTAGCTGGAGGGCGAGGGAGACGAGATGTTGCTGGGCGCCGTCGTGCAGGTTGCGTTCGATCCGGCGGCGGGCGGTATCGGCCGTGGTCACGATCCGGGCCCGGGAGGCGGCCAGCTCTGTCTGGGCCTCGGCGTTGGCGAGGGCAGTCGCGGCCAGCTCGCTGAACCCGGCCAGCCGCGCCTCGGTGTCCGCAGGCAGCGGCTCCTCATGCGTGCACGACACGACCAGGACGCCCCACAGGCGGCCCTCGACGCTGACCGGCACGCCGACAGCCGAGCGGACGCCCAGCTCGCTGGCGATGTCGCACTCCGGGCCCGAGGTTCCGGTGGAGCTGTCGATGCGCGCGGGACAGCCGGTCTGGAACACCAGCGTGTACACGTTCCGCCCGCCGGGACTCAGCCGAGTCCCCGCAGGGACCGCGGCACCGGTACTGCTCCACGTGGCCACCAACCTTGCCGCGCCATCAGGGTCGTACCGCGTCATCCACGAATGGTCCGCGCCCAGCAACTGCCCGGCTTCCTCAGCAACCGCCGCAAACACCTCCTCCGGCGCCGCCGCCCGGGCCACCAACGTCGCCACCCGCCGCAGCGCCGCCTGCTCCCCGGCGAACCAGCGCAGCTCCACCCGCGCCTGCGAGTTGGCGATCGCGGCGGCCACCAGTTCAGTGAACCCAGCCAGCCGCGCCTCCGAATCGGCCGGCAGCGGCTCCCCTTGCGAGGATGCGACGACCATGGCGCCCCACAGGCGGCCCTCGACGCTGACCGGCACGCCCACGGCCACGCCGTAACCGAACCCGGGGGCCAGGTCCGCGACGAGGCCCGTGGCGTCGGTGGAGTTGTCGATCCGCGCGGGACGGCCGGTCTCGAACACCACCGTGCGCACGTTCCGCCCTCCGAGGCTCAATCGAGTCCCGGCGGGGGCAGCAGCGCCGGTGCTGCTCCACGTGGCGACCAAACTTGCCGCGCCATCAGGGTCGTACCGCGTCATCCACGAATGGTCGACGCCCAGCAACTGCCCGGCTTCCTCAGCAACCGCCGCAAACACCTCCTCCGGCGCCGCCGCCCGGGCCACCAACGTCGCCACCCGCCGCAGCGCCGCCTGCTCCCCGGCGATCCGGTCACTTCGCCGAGTAGCCATCAGGCCTCCGCTCCCCCGGTAGCCACGCCGCCTCCGCACCGGACGCCCAACCGATCGGTGAAGGGCGGATCCTGGACGACTGAACAGCCGGGCAGGTGCGCCATCCGCTGATACACCGTCCAGCTGGCCCTGGCGGAGCTGTGCTTCTCGGGCCAGGCCGCGGCTACCGCGTCGTAGTCCAGCGGCGTGCGGAACTCCACTCCGATGTCGCCGGCGAAGACCTGCAACGCCTCACAAAAACCGCCGTTGCGACCGGACTGCGGCCGCATCGGCTCGAGCTCCAGCGCCATGTCGCCGAGCGCGAATCGACTGGCGACATGGTCGTCGACGTGCACGCTCGCGCGTCTGGCGAGCGCACCACCACGGCGCTTGCCCACGTGACCGATCGTCTCCACAGCGCAGACCTCCGGACGGTCGTGGCGCCGCCACGATCCCGTCCTCATCGGGCAACGCCGAAGGTCGAAAGGGCCGCAGATGTCTGTGACGCCGGTCCCGCGCCACCCGTGTTCTCACTATGCGCGGACCCCTCCATGACCACAACCCCGCACCCTAGGTCAGCACGGGTCACGTCGGCGCCCCGGACCGGTCCGCTCAGGCCGGCCCCGCGCTACGAAAGGTGTCCCCGACGACGTACGAGACCACCGACTCGGCGGCGGACACCCCCAACCGAGCAGGCCGATGCCGACCAGGCCAGCGAGCAGTGCCAGGGCTTCTGCGGCCGCCGGCTCGAAGCCGGACCGGTGAAGATCGCGCTCCTTCGGCACGGCCTGCCCGTCCAATCGGACGCCGGGCCGTGGTGCGCGCGGACGAAGCGGGCCTGACGGCTGCTCTTTGATCGGGGACTACGAAAGGACGGTGCTCGGGCCCAGCTGCCGCGGTGATGGGCGTTCACGAGCCGAAGTCACATGCGCGGCCTGGCCGCAGCGGCCTTGCCGACGGGCCTGCGGGTAGACGACGAGCCGCGGTCCTTGTTCAGTGTGGTTGGGCCGTCAGTTCCGGTTGGCTGTCGTGGCCGCATGAGGGGCGGTTGCCATTCGGGAAAGCCCGGTCGCTCGGATCGGCGTTCTGCGTGTCGTGCTGGTCAGGCGATGAATTCGTTCGCTACCAGGTATTTGCGGATGTTGTGCCGGGCGTCGAACATGGCCTTGTAGATGGCGTTGCGATTGGTGCCCAGTCGCGCTGCGAGGGTTACCATCGGGACTTTGTCGATCGCCACGGCAACGAAGACACGCCGCTGGTGGTCGGTCAATACGTTCTCGATGACGTGAGTGAGGGCAGTTCGGAGCTCGACGACTTCCACCTGGTGGGGCGGTTCGTCGCCGACGGCTGCGCGTGCGCGGTTCGTCTCGTCCTGGTCGAGAGACACACGGCGATCCCGCCAGAAGTGGCGGCCGACTTTCGTTGAGACTTCGCGGATGACGAAATTGAAGGCCCACGTCTTGAACTGCGCATCGCCTCGGAATTCGCCGATCTTGCGGGTGATGCGCATGAGGGCGTCGGCCGCGGCCTGGTGGGCGAGGTCTTCGAGCTCGGGGCCACTGATCCGCGCGGCCGGAGACCTGCGCCCGGTCTCCCTTCTGGCGATCCTGATGAGCATCGCGTACAGCCTGCGGCAGACATCTTCGAAGTTCGCGCTGCCAGGGCTCAAGTCTTGGACCCAGGCGGCGGACTCGGGGTCGAAACTGCGTCCGCCGACCAGGACTCGCCCGCTGGTCTCCGACGTGCTCATGTGAGCGGGGGTTTCCGTCCGGTGCCAGCGCTGTGTGCCGGCCGGATCCGGGACGATCCCGGCGTCATGCCGTCTCATCTTCTCTCCGTTGACCGTCTTCTGCATTTGCAAGCTCCGTGCTACGTCTTCACGGCTCCTCGACGAATTTGCTCACCACCGCGTCGATGGCCATCGACGATGAGCCGAACCCATCTGGGGCAGACGCCAGGCAGGCGAACGGAACCTGTTCGAGGTTCACGTCCTCCACCTGCGTTCGATACGGATTCGGCGCGGGAACAGGGCAGGCAACCTGAACGCGGCGGCTGCCGGGGACACGTGCAGGACGTGAGCGGCTCAAGCGGTTGCGCAACGGGAAAACGCCGGACGTCCGGCACGGGCCAGGCCGATGTTTCTCATCAGACTCAATCTTCCGGTCCGGAGCCGATGGGGGCGGACGCCCGGCGAAGTGCCGGAAACCGCGTGTCCCCCGGTGGCGAGGGCCTGCCCAGCATCGCGGCGGCGGGGGTCCCCTCGCATTCCTGCCACCTGGAAGTCCGCACCTACCGTCACCTACTTGGAGCCGGCCGCCGGACATGCCGTCTGAGCAACGCCTTGAACTACCGGGTCTTCCGAAGGCCCAGTCATCGTCGGATGGAACGGCTGGCCCGCATGTGGCTGAGGCGTCCCCGGACCACATCGTGTAGCAGGCAAGCACAGCCGAACTGGTGTCCCAGCGCGGCGAAGCGGGACCAGGACCCGAAGTTTCGGCGGCGTCGGTGACACGAAGAACCAGCTTGGCGAGCAGGCGTCGGATCTCCGGGGAACGTGAATCCGATCACGCCTGGCCCACCGACGCCAGATTCCCTTTTGCGACAGGGAATCGGGAGACGGCGAGCCAGGCGTGAGCGAGCGTCGACGGGGCGATGTCGGATTTTCAGGTCACCCGAAGGCTTGGTGGCCGGTGCGGTCGCTACCGGCTGGCAGGTACTCGGGCATTCCTGCCAGCAACAAGTACGCAACGGCCGCTGGCGGCAATGCGCGCGGATGGCGGCGGTATGACTCTGTAGCACATCGATGTCCACGGCTGCGGCACGTCAGGCTTCTCTGGCACGACGACCGGCTTGCTGCTCGCGCTCGGTGTCGGCACGAACTGGGTCCGGGCTGAAGGCGGTCCGACGAGGTGAGCGTTCCCAAAAAATCAGTCCGGGCCGGTGCCGTCGAACGGTTTCCCACTCCGAACCGGGATCGAAAAAGCAGCCAGTCCAGCATCCGGCAGGAGGAAATCATGAGGACCGCTGCGCCAGGGCCGATCGCGACGCGGCCGTATCCCGCGCGCGTTTCCACGAAGGGCGCGGCGCTGCTGCGGCTGATGCGGACGACGGACCACAAGCAGATCGGCGTGATGTACCTGGTCACGGCGTTCGCGTTCTTCATGGCCGGCGGTGCGATGGCCATGCTGCTCCGCACGGAGCTGGCCCGGCCTGGGCTCCAGTTCCTGTCGCAGGAGCAGTACAACCAGCTGTTCACGATGCACGGCACGATCATGTTGCTGATGTATGCGACTCCGGTGCTGTTCGGGTTCGCCAACTTCGTATTGCCGCTGCAGATCGGTTCGCCCGACGTCGCGTTCCCGCGGCTGAACGCGTTCTCCTACTGGCTCTACCTCTTCGGCAGCCTGATCGTGGTATCCGGCTTCCTGACACCGGGCGGTGCGGCCGAGTTCGGCTGGACCGGGTACACGCCCCTCTCGGAAGCCGTCCACACCCCGGGCCCCGGCACCGACATGTGGATCTGCGGCCTCATCGTGTCCGGCCTGGGCACGATCCTCGGCGCGGTCAACATGATCACCACCGTGGTCTGCCTGCGCGCGCCGGGCATGACGATGTACCGGATGCCCATCTTCACCTGGAACATCCTCGTCACGAGCATCCTGATCCTGCTCGCGTTCCCGATCCTCACCGCCGCGTTCTTCGGCCTGGAAGCCGACCGCCGCCTGGGCGCGCACGTGTTCGACCCCGCCAACGGCGGAGTGATCCTCTGGCAACACCTGTTCTGGTTCTTCGGCCACCCCGAGGTCTACATCATCGCCCTACCGTTCTTCGGGATCGTGTCCGAGATCCTCCCGGTGTTCAGCCGCAAACCGATCTTCGGGTACAAGGGCCTGGTCTTCGCGACGCTGGCGATCGCGGCCCTCTCGTTCTCCGTGTGGGCGCACCACCTCTACGCCACGGGCGCCGTGCTGCTGCCGTTCTTCTCCTTCAT
Source organism: Amycolatopsis sp. NPDC005232 (assembly GCF_040607795.1). Classification (NCBI taxonomy): domain Bacteria; kingdom Bacillati; phylum Actinomycetota; class Actinomycetes; order Pseudonocardiales; family Pseudonocardiaceae; genus Amycolatopsis; species Amycolatopsis sp. NPDC005232. The sequence goes on from NZ_JBEXHL010000008.1 coordinate 219,635, forward strand.
GACCTTCCTCATCGCCGTTCCCACCGGCGTGAAGTTCTTCAACTGGATCGGCACCATGTGGAAGGGCCAGCTGTCCTTCGAAACACCGATGATCTTCGCTGTCGGATTCCTGGTCACGTTCCTCCTCGGCGGCTTGACCGGCGTCCTGCTGGCCGCGCCGCCGATCGACTTCCACGTGTCCGACACGTACTTCGTCGTGGCGCACTTCCACTACGTGCTCTACGGCACGATCGCCTTCGCGACCTTCGCCGGCATCTACTTCTGGTTCCCGAAGATCACCGGCCGGATGATGGACGAGAAGCTCGGCAAGTGGCACTTCTGGACGACGTTCATCGGCTTCCACGGCACGTTCCTGGTCCAGCACTGGCTCGGCGCCGAGGGCATGCCCCGCCGCTACGCCGACTACCTGACCTCCGACGGGTTCACCACGCTGAACACCATCTCCACGATCGGCGCGTACATCCTCGGTGCGTCCACGCTGCCGTTCATCTGGAACGTGTTCAAGAGCTACCGCTACGGCGAGATCGTCACCGTCGACGACCCCTGGGGCTACGGCAACTCCCTGGAATGGGCCACGTCGTGCCCGCCGCCGCGGCACAACTTCACCGAACTGCCCCGGATTCGCTCCGAGCGCCCCGCGTTCGAACTGCACTACCCCCACATGATCGAGCGCATGCACACCGAAGGCGAGATCGGCTTCTTCGGCAAACCACGCCACGTCGCTCAGCCGTCACAGAATCTGGTCGACGCGACCATCCCGGGCGACCACAGCAAAGACAACGCCGGCGAGCAATAGCGTCGTCCACTCCACTCCACCTCCGGCGGAAGGCGAACCGGACTACAGGGGCAAGGCTTGCGCCCGCGCGCGATGAGTCCGCTCCAGGCGCATAAGGTGCTAGCGATCGGCTCGCAGGTCAGGCATAGCCTCCGGAGAACTGTGAGCCGCCTCTGACGTCGCGGGCAGCGCACGCGGTGGGTCGGGCCTACCGTGTCACCGGCCCCTCCCCAACGGGCTTTCAGTCAGGCGCTCGACGGTATCCGCACGAAGGTGAGGTGACTGCTGCTCAGCTCGGGCCCACGCCGGTGCGCGGCAGGGAGAACTCAGCCACAACGGCGGTGCCTGTGCCGGGGGCGGTCTGCACCCAGAGCCGGCCGCCGAGGGCTTCCACCCGGTCCTTGAGCCCGACCAAGCCGGAGCCGCCGGAGAAGTCGGCGCCGCCACGGCCGTCGTCGCGGACCCGGACCCGCAGCACGCCGCCACCGTCGACGATCTCGACCTCGACGTGGACGGTCGATGCCCGCGCGTGCTTGGCCACGTTGGTCAGCGCCTCGGAGACGACGTAGTAGACGGCGATCTCGACCGGCTCGGGCAGGCGCCGGTCGACCTGCACGGCCAGCTCGACCGGGACTGCGGAGCGGTGGGTGAGTCCCTTGAGCGCCGGACGCAGGCCGCCCGCGGCGAGGACCGACGGGTGGATGCCGCGGGCGAAGTCGCGCAGCTCGTCCAGGGCGGTGGCGGCTTCGGCCTCGAGAGCCTCCAGCTCTTCCGTCAGTTCGCCGGACTCGGGCGGTACGGCCGCTCGCGCGATCCGCGCGCGCATGACGAGCGCGACCAGACGTTGCTGGGCGCCATCATGCAGGTCCCGCTCGATCCGCCGACGGGCCTGGTCGGCGGCGACGGCGATACGCGCACGCGAAGCGGTGAGGTCGGAGTAGAGCTGAGCGTTGTCGAGGGAGACGGCGAGTTGCGAGGCGATGAGCCTGACGGCGTCGAGTCGTTCCGTGGCGAACGCGGCGCGCATGAGGCGATTCTCCAGCAACAGCACCGCCCGCAGCGCGCCCCGGCCGAGGATCGGCATGGCCAGCAACGAACAGGGACCGAGGCCGGCGAGGTACGGGTCGCGGGCGAAGCGGTCATCGCGGGTGGCGTCGTCGACGATCAGGATCTCAGCCGTCCGCTGGACGTAGCGCAGTGCCGACATCGGCAGGTCGCGTTCCTGCGGGCCGCCCGCCGTGGCGGCATCCGCGGTGTGGTTCGGTGTGGGCAGCAGCCAGTCGTGGCGGTCGTCGTCCCACAACAGCAGGCGCACGCTGGTGGCGCCGGTCATCGCACTGAGCATTTCGACGACGCGGGTGTGCAAGCGCTCGATGTCGGTCTCCGAGCTGAGCGCCTGCGACGCGGCGAGGATGCCGAGCAGATCGAGTGTGCCGGTCGTGACCGTCGAGGACAGAGGGAGTTCATCGGCACGCCGGTCGACGCCGGGCTCGCCGGTCGTGAGTGCTCCCAGCCGTGGGATCGGGTAGGCCCAGTCGAGCTGGGCGACCTTCGCTGTCGCGCCCCATACGGCGTAGTACTGCCGCGCGCGAGCGAGCAGGTCGCGGCCGGCTTCCTCCAACCCGTGGGCGAGGTAGAAGCGGGCGGCGCGTTCGGTGATGAGGGCCCGGTGCCACGGTCGCTGCCGACCGGCGGCCTCGCGCCGTGCGGTGTCGAAGGCGATTGCTCCAGCGTGGAAGTCGCCGGCCGCCCAGGCCCGCTCCGCCTCCAAGAACCGCTGCAGATGCCGGAAGTTGTCCGGCGCGTCCGCGGCGCGGGCGGCCAGCCAGCTCGTCACCTCGTCCAATTCGGACAGCGGGCCGCCGCGTTCGTTCCCGTGGCCGGCGCGGGCCTGCTCGGCAAGGGACAGCCCGCGCAGGAGGCGGGCCACGGCCGTGGGGTAGAGGCCCGGTACAGCCGGGAGCAGCGGCATCGCCGCCGCGGCGTGCCGCGCCAGTCCTCCCGGATCGCCGAAGAGCGCGGCGACGAGCGCGTGGCTGAGATACGCGTGGAACAGCGGCATCGGGTTGTTGGCGTACCTGTCGGCGGAGACCTCTTTGCCAGTTGTGACAACGCTTTCGCCGCGCAGTACACCGGCCAGCCACTGGTAGCTGTCGAGCCACTGGCCGGTCTGCTCGTTGCCGGTGCGCCGCACGAAGGCCAGACCCGCCTCCACCTCGGCGACGAGGACGTCCAGTGACGGCGCGCAGTCCAGCAGGTAGTGCACGGTCGGGTGGTAGGTGTAGCCGGCGTTGGCCAGGTCGCCCCCCGCGATCAGCCCCTCGCGGGCCCGCGCCGCGGCTTGGACACCGTTCTCGATCGGCTCGAACCAGCAGCTCAGCAGAGCGAACCGGCGGCGGGCTTCGGAGGTGCCGGGTTCGTAGCCGCGGGCCTCGCCCAACGCCAGGATCCGGCGCACTGCCCGGTACCCGACGCCGTGGTGGCCACTGAGCGCCGCCGCGGCGACGGCGGCAGCGCTGGCAGGTCCGATCAGGGTAGGGCCAGGGCCGTGCTCGAGCCAGATCCTCAACGATTCCAGGCTCAGCCAGGCGACCGTGGCGTCGCCGCCGGCGAAGTAGGCCGCCGGCTGGACTGCGTCGATGAGGCGGGTCGTGGCCAGCAGTGTGGGCTCGGTGAGGTCGGGCCGAGCCAGATCATCGGCGGCGTCGGTGCGGTCCAGCCACCGGTACAGGCGGTCGAAATGGTGGTCGAGCTCGGCGGCGAGCCGGTCCGCCACCGGCACGGTGATACCGAGCTCACGCAGCAAGTCGATGCCGAGTCCGATCGCGTCCGCAAATCGGTTCCGGTGGGTCAGGCTGCTCACCTGCATCGCCGTCGCGGCCGCGCGGTCCGACGCGGCGGGGCCCAGCGCTTCGATCGTGCGGTATTCCTCGTCAGCATCATCCAGGCGCCCCAGGCCGTAGAGCGCCGCGTGGCGACCGGTGTGTACCGCGATCAGCGTGGCAGTCTCACCCGGCTCGATCAGCCGCAGCGCGGCGGTCAGCAGCGCGTTCACCAGCGTGTGGTCCCCGATCAACGTGGCCTGGTCGGCGGCGCGCCGCATGAGCCCGACCACCCGACGGCGCTCGCCGGAATCGTCGATCGCGTCGACGACCGGCAGGTACTGCTCGGCGGCGACCGCATACAACCGGGGCACCCCGGCCAGCCGCCGGGCCGTGGCCAGCTGCAAGGTGCGTCGCCGCCCCGGTTCGAGGCCGCGCAGGATCGCCTCGCGGAGGCGGTCGTGGCGGAACCGCACCGCATCGTGTGCGCCGGGCTCCATGACGAGAAGGCCTTCGGCGAGGGCGGGCGCAAGCACCGGTTGCACCTCCCCCGCGGGGTCGCCGGTTGCAGTCGGCAGCAGGCTCAGCTCGGCGCGGCCGCCCAGACAGGCCATCACCTCCACCAGCTGCCGGGACCGCAGCGGTACGGTCTCGATGCGCGCCGCCAACAGCTCGCCGACCTTTGACCGGCCCAGATGAGCGCGCACCGCCGCCGTGTCCCACCGCCATCCCGTGGCGGTCGCGGTGAGCACGCCGTCGCGGCGCAGCGCGTTGAGCAGCTCCACGGTCTCGTACGGGTTGCCGGACGTGTGCGGCCCGATCACCTCGGCCAAACCGGCCGCCACGGCCGGCGCCGCGTGCAGCATCTCGGCGACCATGGTGACCACGCTCGGGACGGACAGGTTGTCCAATCGCAGGTGCCGCACTCCGGCCTGCTCACGCCATCGGGACAGCGGCGCCGCCAGCGGATGCGCCGCGTCCACGTCCTCGTCGCGGTAGGCGCCCACCAGCAGCAGACCCCCGACCGGTTCCTCGTCGAGCATCATGTCGACGAGGCCGAGTGCGCCGCGCCCGGCCCACTGTAGGTCGTCGAGGAACAGCACCACGGGGCGTTCCCGCGACGCGACCGCCCGCAGCGCCTGCACGCCCATCCACTGCGCCCGGTTCTGCGCGGTCAGCGGATCCCCGGGATCGGACGGCACCGCCAGCAGCGCGGCGAACTCCGGCACCACCGCGGTCAGTAGCCCGGCGTTCGGGCCGAGCGCCGCCAAGATCCGTGCGCGGATCTCGGTCAGCTCGGCCTCCGGCTCGGCCAGCAGCAGCCGACCCAGCGCCCGAAACGCCTGGTGGACCCCGTTGAACTCCAGGTCGCGCCGGTACTGGTCGAACTTGCCGGCCACGAACCAGCCGCCCCGGCCGGCCACCAGCGGCCGCAACTCGTCGACCAGCGCGGTCTTGCCCACCCCGGGTGTCCCGCCGACCAGCACCGCCCGGCACCGGCCCGCCCGCGCATCCTCGAACGCCGCCCGCAGCGTCCCCACGTCGTCGTCGCGGCCCACCAGCCGCTGCGGCAACAGCCGCAGCGGAACATCGTGCTCGCCGACGCGAACAGAAGCGGCCGCGGGACGCACCTGGACCTCCCGCACCCGCTCCAGGTCGTGGATCACGCCGTCGGCGGTCTGATAGCGGTGGTCCGGTTCCTTCTCCATCAGATGCAGGATGATCTCCGACAGCGGCCCCGGTACCGCCGGGTTCACCTTCGCCGGTGGCACCGGCACCCGCGCCAGGTGATCGCGGGTGAGGCGCAGCGGGTCCCCGGTGCCGAACGGCGGCTGCCCCGTGGCCAGCTCGTACAGCGTCGCGCCCAGTGCGTAAAGGTCGGCCCGCTGGTCCACCGACCGACCGGTACGCCCTGTCTGCTCCGGCGCCAGATAGGCCAACGTCCCCACGATCAGCGTGTGGTGGGTGAATTCCGGGCGGATCTCGGCGAACGAGGTCGCCAACGCGAAATCGACCAGGCACGGGACACCGTCGCCGGAGATCACGATGTTGTCCGGGGTGATGTCACGGTGCATCACACTCCGCCGGTGCATCCCCGCCACCGCCTGGGCCAACCCCACGGCCAGCCCGATCAGGACATCGACCGGCAGCGGCTTGGCCAGCCCCGCCAGGCTGCTGCCACCAACATCCGCCAGCACGATGGACCCCGGGTACAGGGGCGCCTCCAGCTGCGCCACCCCCGCGACATCGCGCAGCCGCTCCAGCATCGCCCGCTCGTGCCGCAGCCGGCTCTCGGCGTCCGGCCCCAGCGGCTCCTTGCGGATGATCGTGCGCCCGCGCAAGAACAGCCGACTCACGCGCGTGCGGTCGCTCTCGTGCAGTACCTCGGCCTGCGGATCTCGGCCCGGCAAAACCTCGCCTACCCCATCCGACACCTCCACGCACGGGACGGATTTCGCTCACACCTTGCCTACACCTGTTCGAGGGCGAAGGCGACTGTTCGTAACACCGCGACACGGCACATCCCGCTGGCCACACCCAGAAGCAGCCGGCCAACCCCTCTTCAGTCGCCTCGTTCTATCGCGCTCTCGCCGACGACGAGGGGTCCCGAAGTACTCGGGAAAGTCGGGTGGATAGGGCTGGGCAGGTTTCTGAGCACGGGATCTGGTGGGAAGTTGCCGGTGCTCGCCGCGGCGTTCACGGGCGAGGAGCTGGAGGGGCTGCGGCGGTTCCCGGACATCGGCCGGGAGGACTTGTTCCAGTTCTTCACCCTGGCCCCGGCAGACGTCGCGTTCGTCGATCCCGGCCGCGTCACCCACGCTGACGTGGCTGCGCCAGGCCTGCCAGCGCGATCGTACCGCCGCCCAGCCCGTCCAAACGACAGTTTCCCCAGCTCAGGACCAGATCTCGGGGAACGGCTCAGCCATCCCGCCGTCAGCCCCAGCCGTCGCGGTACCCCGTTCCAGCCGGGCCGTGCGCTTGCGTGCGACGCCTTCCGACCGGGCCAGGGCGAAGGCGCTTCGGCTTCGAGCCGACCGCGGCCAGGTCCGCCGGGACGAGGCGTCGAGCTGTCCACGCAGGATGGTGGCCTTGGTGCAGGCCTGAGCGAGCCGGCCGGTGAGGATTTCGGCCTGCGATTTGAGGACGGCTGGACGGCCACCCACCGCGGCGAACATGCTCATCGCCGGCCGCGTCGGCCTGCCCGCCTCGACCGTCAACGCGGTGCTGGTGCGCTGCCGGATCAACCGGCTCTCCCGCATCGAGCGCACTACCGGCGAACCGTTACGCCGTTACGAACCCGACCACCCCGACTCCCTCATTCCGACCGACGTCAGCAAGTTCGGCAACATCCCCGACGACGGCCGGCGCTACGTCGGCGAGCAACAGGGCAAACGTCACCGCACGGCCGCCGCGGAGCGCACCGGCATGCGCGACCACTGTCGCGGCCCACGCCTGGGCACCGCCTACCTGCGCACGTCATCGACGACCACTCCCGCGTCGCCTACGCCGAAGGCCGCGCCGATGCGGGATCGATCCGCAGGACCTCGTGATCACGGACGTCCAGAACACAGGGGCGGACTGGTCGTTCGGCAAGGGGTTCCGTCCACTTCCTGACCGGCGAACTCGCCCGAGAACAGACGTGGGACCGCGGACGGTGTCCATGGCCCACGACGGCACGTACTGGTACTCACCTACTGCCGCAAGGGGACCGCGCGGCAGGTGGTCGTCGACGCAAGCGGGCCGCGGCGGCCGCTGTGCACGCCGGTGCGGAACAGGCTTGCGGTTCGTCCGGTATCCGGGCGCAGAGCGGCGCGCCTCGCTGCTGGGCGTGGCGGTGGCGGTTGATCTGCCGTTGTCGGCGCCGCGGCTGCCGCCTGTCCCGGTGCCCGATGGGTTCGCAGGCGGGGGCGAGTTCCTGCCCCACCTCACCATCAGGGGCGCACGACAGCGGCACCCGCGCGGACAACCCGCAGGCTTACCCCCAGCTCGAGCGTGAGCTCAACGTCATCGGGAAGCTCGGGTTCGCTGGGTGGCGGCCGAAAGGTCCGGCGCCCGCCGCGCGGTGATGGCTTCTCCTGCCTTCGCCGCGACACGTCCCTGGCGAGGACCTGCTCGCGGAGTGCCGTGATCGGCTGCGCGGTAAGGTCGACGGCCGCGGCGACGCTGGTGGACTGTGGACATTCGGGAGTCGGGCGTGGCCGCGGAGGATCTCGCCGAAGGCCAGTGGTTCTGGCACGAACCGGTGCGTGGACCGCGGGCACGGTCCTTGCCAGGCGCCCGGATTCAGGTTGGCGCGACCACGGTGCGGATCGTCACCACCGACGACGTCCGAGAAGTTGTGTCCGACCGGCGCGATCGGCGCGTACGACTGAGCTCCGGCCACGGCGGACCGGCACCGGCCAGTGCGGCACGTGCGCCAGCGTCGGCTCCCCGGAGCGGACCTCAGGCTGTTGCCTGCTGGCTGGCCGAGACCGGCTGGCACGGCGACCACGTGATCGCCGTCCGAGATGCGGGCTTCGCCGTGGTCGGCACGCATGATCACGGTGCTCGCGCAGCACCCAGCCTGATCGTCCCAGTGCCGCGCGGCGCTTCCCGAAACATCGGAGTCGTGCGGGTGGTTTTCAAGAGTGACAACGTCAGGAGGAGCGAGCGATGACCCTGGAAGTGCAGCGTGAAGGCGAACACGATTTCGTCGGGCGCAACGAGCGCGGAGCTGAGGTACGCATCGGCCACAAGGACTCCGAGGGTGCATTCTCCCCCGCCGAACTGTTGCAGATCGCGGCTGCCGGCTGCTCCGCGGTCACCGCGGAACACCTGATCACCCGCCGCATCGGTGACGACTCGAAGTTCACGGTTTCGGTGACCGCCGACCGCCGCGAAGGAGCGTCCGAACTGGACGCGGTGCACGTCGCCTTCGATGTCGATGTGTCCTCTCTCGACGCCGGCCAGCGGGAATCCCTCGCCGTAGCGGTGGACCGCGCCATCGACCGCTTGTGCACGGTCAGCCGGACCCTCAAGACGGGCATCCCTGTGACGGAGACCTTCCCGACCGCCTGAGCGGCACCACGCACTGAGCCGCCCGGGGAACCCTCGGGCGGCTCAGTGCTCGGCGACCACTGCGTGAACGAGGCTTCTGAGATCTGGTTATCCAGGCTCGAAGGCGGATTCGAACAGGGGAAGAAGCGCAGATGCGGTGGTCTTGGACGAGCGAACGGGGCTCGACGTCAGAAGCGCGCCGGTACTGGCGGCTTTCGCCGCACAGCGCGCCACGTTCCCCCGGCAGATCTCCGCTCTCGACGCTCGGCAGCGGCAGGCGAAGTCGCGGTGCGCCGACTGGGCGGTGCGCCAGGTCGTGCGACACGTGCAGGATATCGCCTCGAACCACGTGGCAAGGCTCGCCGGGTTCCCGTCGCCCTTCGGGGCAACGAAACCGTTCGACCCCACGTCAACACCCGATGAATGGCTTACCTTCTCCAACTGCGAATCGCCGAGCCGGACAATGACCGAGCTCAGCCGGTTGGTAGTGGAAGAAGCGCGACCGCCAAGGCGATCGCCAAGCGACCCTCGGACGAGCCTTTTATAGCCGAGATCCCGCACGCAAGGTTTCCCATGCCAACCCAGTCGACGGGCGCCGGGCGTCTCGCAAGACCCCCGGCGCCCGCCCTGTTGGGATCAGCTACTGGCAGCGCTGGTGTTGACCTCGCCATTCAGGCCCTTGGGGAAGAACCCGCCTGAGGTGGCCGCCTTCGGCGTGAGGTAGACGATGTTGAGGACCTGGCCCGGCGAGCGACTGTAGGCGATGCCGTTGGCGTCGGCCGGGACGATGTTGACATTGCCCTCGTTGTCGACGACGCCTTGGTCGTCGTCGACCGAACCGTCGAGGCTGTCACGGGCGTTGGAAAGCTTGACACTGGCCTCCTTGAGGTCGTGGCCGAGGTGGCCCAGACCGCTGAGGCTGCCGCTGTGCTGGTACAGCGCGCTGCGGATACCAGCGGCGTGGTACGCCTCGACTGCGAGGATGCCGGCGGCGGCTTCGAGGTACGTCTTGTTGCTGATCAGGGGCGCGGCGCCCTTGAAGGCGGTGACACCGACGTCCTCGAAGAGGAACGCGGCGAGCAGGAAGTTCTCTTCACAGGCGAAGGCGTCGAAGCCGTGGCCGGGTTTGACCAGGCCGGCGGCCTGGGCGGCCGCGGTGAAGCTGGACTGCAGATCGATCGGAGGGCGGCTCACCGCCGCGGAGCCCAGCGCGGTCCGCAGGAAATGGACGTGGGCCTTCTCGTCCGACGCGATCTCCTGGGCGAACTGGCGAGTCGCTTTGGACTTGAACTTGACCGCGTGACCGCCCGTGACACCGCCGTGGGTCCCGGTGCCGGTGGTCATCGAGTCGACAAGTCCTGTGCCTGTGACGGCGTGCAAGTAGAACTCGGCCTCGAGGTACTCGAGGTTGAGGGCGAAGTTGAGCACCGCACTGTCGCTGACGGCACCTTCGGCTCCCGCAGCGGTCGCTGCTGTTGCAGGTCTTGCGGCGAGCCCGCCAAGAGCTCCGGCGCCGACAACACCCAAGCTGGCCATCCCTGCTGCTTTCATGAAGCGGCGACGGTCCCGGACGTTCTCTGCACTCCGGGCGATCATCGACGCGGCGTAGCGTTTTCCAAACACGGGCAAGCTCCTCTTCCGCCCGCGAATGGCGGGCGGATCCTCAGTGGACATTGTTGGTTCAAGGCTGTGGCGGCCCCAGATACGACCGTTGTCCGGTCGGCGGGCTACCCAGTGATAACGGCACAAATCGTCCCCAAGGGCGTTTTGCTCACCCGTTGGAGACAAAGTGACGCATCGGCGACAGGTCCGCGAGCACCGCGCGTTCGGTATCCCTGTGAGGTCCGCGTCATCAGCAAAACCTCCGGGGTCGTCGGGGTGCTCGTCCTCGATCGGAACACGCGCTGGCTGGTTCGCGCCGTGCGGGCGGCGGTTCTTACCGACGATGTGCCGGCAGCCGCTGCTTCGCCTGCGGCCAAGGCAGGGACACCCGCAAGTTCGGGTGATACAGAGCGGACGGCGTCCCACCATCACGCGCTGTGCCCGGGTGTTACTCGAGATCGTCGTCTTCGCGGGTGATGTCGACAACGGTATCGGGGTCACTGGCCAGACGCAGGCCGCCGGCGAGTCTCCGTGTGACGCCCTGCCCGGAGGTTGCCCTGCGTTTCATCGCGCGCCGGCCAGGACCATCCACGCTTGATCGACTCACCGAGAAGACCTCACTGTTGGTAAGACGGCGCGAGGGACCGGCGCTAAGCACTTGCACGATGGCGTTGGTCGCTGCGCGCGCCTACGACAACCGCTTGGCCACACGCCGGAGGGGCAAGGGACAATGAGCGAAAGCAAGCAGTCACTCGAGGATCTGGCGATCCTCGAGCCGCTCAACCTTCACTTCGTCGAGACCGGCCAGGCCGGCGATGCCGCGTGCTTCAGAGATGCGCTCGCCGATGGCGCGGAGCAGAAGCCCCGCGCACCGACGCGTACCAGGGGCCTGAAGGCACCTCGATCTGTGTCTCGGCCGGCGCGGTCGCTCGGGACACCTGCTCACCGCCCGCGAGGCTCCTGGTCGTGAGACATCCGTGCAGGTCGATCGGAACCGCACAAAACCTTTAGGCGCAAGACGAGAAAGACGTGGCTCGATGCACAACGCGGCACCAGTGACCAACCCGGCCGGCAAGGTCAGGACGCTCCGGCTGGCATTCGTATCGGCTGTGGTCTCCCTGGTGGCCGTGTTTGCGGCGGTGGGTTCGACGATCCCGCTGTTCAACATCTACCGGGCCGAGGACGGGTTCACCAACGCCGACATCTCGATCACCGTCGTCGCCTACTCCGCCGCCACCCTCAGCACACTGTTGGTGCTGGGGCGGTTGTCCAATCATCTGGGGCGCCGGCCAACTTCGATCGCCAGCCTCGGACTGCTCCTGCTGGGCTGTCTGCTGCTGTTGAACGTGCACCACATCGGCATCTTGATCGCCGGTCGGCTCCTGATGGGCTTCGGCGCCGGGCTGGCCAGCAGCAGCCTCACCTCCTACATCGTCGACGCCGCACCGGCCAGGCCGGCTTGGCTGGCGTCGGTCGCCTCCAGTCAGACAGTCATGCTCGGCCTCGCCGTCGGCGCGATCGCCTCCGGCGCCCTGGTCCAGTTCGGACCGTGGCCGCGTGATCTCATCTACCTGGTCGTGATCGGCCTGCTTCTCGTTTCCATCGCACTCATTGTCGTCAGCCCCGAAACGGCCACTCCGACGCCGGGCGCGTGGCGGTCGCTGCGCCCCCGGGTCGGGGTACCCGCGCGGGCCCGGCACCTGCTTCCCGTTGCGGCAGCGGTGTTGCTGGCCACCTGGGCGACCGGGGCCTTCTACCAAGCCTTTGTGCCCGCGCTGGTCGAAGACCAGCTCCATACCCGTAGCCCGCTCGTCCTCGGACTCGTGTTCGCCGCTTACATGGGCCCCAGCGTTCTCGGCGCTCCCCTCAGCGGCCGGTTCACCCCGGCGGCGGCCCAACGCCTCGGCATGATCGCCTTCCTGGCCGGAATGATCGGCATCATCACCGCGATCGCCACGGGCACACTGGTGCTGTTCATCACCGCGACCATCGTCGCGGGCGCCAGCCAAGGCATCGCCATGAGCGCCTCCACCCGCTGCCTCCTGTCCGGCAGCACCCTGGCCGACCGCGCACCGATCTTCAGCGTCGTCTACCTGCTCAGTTACAGCGGCGCCACGATCCCGGCGCTGATCGCCGGGCAACTTTCCACCACCTTCTCGCTGCCACAGATCGCCCTCGGCTACGGCGGACTCGCCCTCATCGCCACCCTGTTCACCGTCATCGCTGCACGCAATCCGCACGCCGCGACGACCAGGAACAGCTGGGATGGCAATTAGCCGACCGGAAGATCGCCGGTGCCGGTCCGTCCGCGCTGGCCGACGCAAGCGTTCAGATCCAAACTGGACTGGGGTGACCGGCAACACCTCACCCGGTTGCGCGCGCAGGTCACACAGTTGGCAGGCTCGTCACGCGCCGGAACCATGTCCGAGCAGACCGCCGCCGAGCTTCGCGAGGGCCTGATCGACCGAGGTCGGCCAGGGCCGGTTCTCCATTCACCGCGCCGGGAGTCAGCGCCCGGACACGAGTTCTCATGGCCGTTTCCAGTCAGGCCACCAGGGTCTATCGTGGCCACCCTCGCGAGGGGTGGCTGGTGGCGCCTGTCCGGACCGTACAGCCGCCGTACTGAAGCCGCGCCCTGCGCCGCTGGATCATCTCCAGCGTCGACAGTGTGAGGAACAACCTCCGGGGCGCTTGGCCCCGGAGGTTCGGCGTTGCCAGCGCCGTCCTACCTAGACCTGCGGGTCACGAGGTAACGGATTGTGCGGCTGCCGGCCTTGACGTCGCTCGCCTTGCGCGCGAACTCTCCCGCTACCCACGCACGACCATCACGGGGCAAGGCGCGTGCTGAATCAGCGCCTGGCTCGTCGAACCGAGCACCAGTCCCTTGAACCCGCCGCGGCCCCGGCTACCGACCACGACGAGCTGGGCCTTGCGGCTCCAATCCAGCAGCTGGTGGCGAGGCTGGTCACGGACCACGACGCGCTGGACCCTCACGTCCGGGTACTTCTCCTGCCACCCCGCGAGGCTTTCGGCCAGCACCTGAGCCTGCTCCTCCTCTTCCGGCTCACCCTCGAGCACGCCGTACTGGGTTGCGAGCAGGTAGTCCGAGTCGAACCAGGAGTGCACGGCGACCAAGGGCGCCCGCCGCCAGGCCGCCTCGTCGAAGGCGGCCGCCAGCGCTCCGAGGCTGGTCTCGCTGCCGTCGACGCCGACCACCACAGGGCCCGCGGGCTCGGCGGCCGGGCGGACGATCACGACGGGGCATTCGCTGTGCGCCACCACGGACACCGCGGTGGACCCGAGCAGCATGCCGGCGTATCCGCCGCGCCCGGACGCGCCGAGGGCGAGCAGGCGGGCGTGCTTGGACTGCTCGATCAGTACCGGGATAGCCGGGTTGGGGAGGTACTCGGTGCGGGCGGTGATGTTTGCGGTCTCACGGGCGAGCTGCACGGCCTTCTCAAGGTCCGCCTGTGCGACCTGCTCGATGGCCTCGACCGCCTCTGCCACGACGGGCGGCCCGGCTGTGGCGACGGCGATCGCCGGGTCGATGGCGGACACCAACCGCAGCGGGAGGGCACGGGGTGCCGCCTCGGCGGCGGCCCAGCGTACGGCGTCCAGCGCCTGGTCCGATCCATCGACGCCGACGACGATCGCGGGGTCTGTCATGAGGTCCACTCCTTGTCCGAGTACGGCTTGGGCGAGCACACCTACACCGTTGTAAGGATACAATCGCTACTGGGGAGCAAGATCTACGATCGCCCCGGTTGATCGAGCAAAAGATCTTGCCAATCGAAGTCGGTTCTCCAAACACTGAGACGTGTGATCGAGCGCTTTGCCGAGCCATGGTATTCGGCGGGAGAAGTGTCCGAGTTCGCCGAGCAGACGCCGGTTACCGTACCAGTCAATGCACTCCACCGTCGCAATTTCAGGTCGTCGATCCCTCGCCTCGGAGTGCAGCACCGGGCGATCCGCCGACGCCGACGCCGGCGCGCTCGCCTCGGTCGGGTCCGGAGACGACTCCTACGACAACGCGATGGATGAGGCGTTCAGCCGCAGCAACCGCGAAACCGGTCTCGCGCATGAGCCGCTCGGCTGCGCCTCGCGCCACATCCACCCGTGACGGTTCAGCTTGGCCCAGATTTTCCTGGCCCGGTAGACGCCAGGGTTCACGGCCGAAAACGTGACGGTGACCCTGCGACGGTAAGAGTCGACGTAGGCTCGACGCCGACCATGCACACATCTATCGGAGGTGGATTCGCCTTGTCACGACTGAATGTTCCCGCTCCAGACGATGCGTCGCCCAGCGTGCAGCGGATTCTCGCCGGTGTTGGCGCGCAGCTCGGTTTCGTGCCGGACATGTTCAAGGTCATTGCGTCGAACCCGGCTGTTCTTGAGGCTGTCACGACTCTGCAGGGCACCTTGAGCCGAGTGCTGGACGCGAAGACCCGGCACAGCATCGCGCTCGCCGTGTCGGAGGCCAACGGCTGCGATTACTGCTTGGCGATCCACACGTACGTATCCTCCGAATTCGGTCGTATGTCGAGTGAGGACATCGCCCTCGGTCGTGCCGGGAGCTCGGTCGATCCCCAGCGTGCTGCGGTCGCTCGATTCGCCCAGCGAGTGGTTGAGAGTCGTGGGCGGGTCAGTGACGCAGATCTCGCGGCTGTGCGAGGCGCTGGGTACACCGACTCGCAGATCTTGGCGATCGTCGCGGTCACGGTGCAGGCCCTGTTCACCAACTTCATCAACAACGTCAACGAGACCGACATCGACATCCCCGCCGTCGACTCGGCCGGTGCGCCCAGCTGACCGGCGGCCCCTGGTAAGGCGGCGCGCACGGCTCGGGAAAGACCTCGTCTTGCGAACGCTGGGGATCGGCTCTCGGCGTTGATGTCGGCCGATGCCGGTTTCGAGGCCGCCGCGACATCGTGGCCGCGCTCGGCCGGGCTGCCCGCCAACGTCAACCCAGGTCGGCTTGTCTGTCAGCGCTTTCCACTTCTCCGGGCCACTACCTCACAGTTGGGCCACATTCGAAACGAAAGGAGCCGCGAACATGATCGACGCCGATATGAGGCTGATCGTGGAGGCCGCGAAACTCACCTTTGTCGCGACGGTGCGGCCAGACGGTTCGCCCAGCCTGTCGCCCAAGGCGTCGGCGCGGGTGTACGACGACGAGCACATCGCGTTCATGAACATCGCCTCGCCCGGGACCATCGAGAACCTGACCGCGGACCCGCGTATTGAGATGAATGCGGTAGACATCTTCCGGCGCCGGGGCTATCGGTTCACCGGAACAGCGGCGATTCATGATCACGAATCGCCGGTTTACCAGTGGCTGCACCGCTGGCTGCTCGACCTGAACGGACCAGGCTACCCCGCGCACGAGGCTGTCTTGGTGCACGTCGACCGCGTCCAACCGATCATGTCACCCGCTTACGCGTTCGGTGGTGCCGATGAAACCGCGCTCGTCGCCGAGTGGTCGAAGAAATACCAGGTTGGCCAGAGTGAAATGGAGAAAATGTGATGCGTGCTGCTGGAGTGCGTGAAATCGGTGGTCAAGTCGAGCTGCTTGAGTTCCCGGACCCGGCCAGCCCCGGTCCGGACGAAGTGGTGATCGAGGTTGAGACAGCCGGAGTCGGCAACTGGGACGACATCGTCCGAGCAGGGGCGTGGAATGTCGGGCTGACTCCACCGATGGCGCTGGGTGTGGAAGTCGCCGGCACCGTTGTCGCGGTCGGTTCTCAGGTCACTGACCTTCGGCTCGGCGACGAGGTTGTCGGTCATCCGCTTCCGCTGCGTCACCAGGGCTGCTGGGCGGAGCGTGTGGTTGTGGACGCGGGTCTGGTCGTGCTGAAGCCTCGTGGCGTGCCGTGGGAGACGGCGACGGCGTTCCCCGTTCCTGCGCTGACGGCGGAGCAGGTGCTCGCCGAGGCGCTCAAGGTCACCGAGAACGAGACGCTGCTCGTCCACGGCGCCGGCGGCACGACCGGTGGGTTGATCGTGCAGCTCGCCGCAATGCGCGGGGTCCGGGTGATCGCCACTGCCGGCCCCTCGAGCGCAGCTCGAGTAGCGCAGGCGGGAGCGGCCGAGGTCGTCGACTACCACGACAGCAGGTGGCCCGATCGCGTCCGTGAACTGACCGGCGGCGCCGGCATCGACACCGCCATCAACGCGGTTCCCGGAGGCAGCGCTGAGGTCATCGTGGCTTTGCGGGAGGGGGGCCGGATGGCGACCATCACCGGCGACCCGCCGGCGGCCGAGCGTGGCATCAGTGTCGCCGACGTCTACGTCCGCCCGGATGCGACCCAGCTGGCAGAGCTCTGTGCGCTGCTGGGTGATGGCCGACTGACGGTGTCAGTGGGTGCCGCACTGCCACTCGCCGAGGCGGCGACAGCGCTCGAGCGCGCTGTTTCGGGTGTCAAAGGCGGTCCAGTCGTCCTTCAGGTCAAGCCCGCACGCACGGGAGACTGAACCCTCACCTTTCAGTGCAGGCGCTGAAGCGCACCACAATGCGCGCCAGCGCCGGCCTGATCGGTTGCCGATGCCGGCGGATTGAAACTATCCGTATGAGGATGGCCGTGCTGGGAAGGTAGGACTTCGCGCGTCCATTTCTGCCGCGCGCGGCAGCGGTTGCTTGTCGGCGGCGGTGACACCGGATTGGGTGATCAGCAGTGACGTCGTGTCACCATTGCCTGACCCAGGCGATGGTGGCCGTCTTGATCTGGTGCCACCCGACGTCCGTCGTGTCGAAATCCTGGGCTGTGCATCACGGTGCCGCGGCAGTGGTCTCCTTGATCAGGATGCGGCGGACTACCTGCGCGTGGTCGTTCCCTGCACATCTGATGGCTGAGGCCGCCTGGTGGGTCTCGGAATTCGTCGAGTTTCGCGGGCCTCACCGGGTTCCTCGTCGAGGCCACCCGTCCGGCTGCACCCTTGAGGGGATCTGCACGGCATCATCGCCCGGGCTGGATAAGGCAATCTGCAGGTTAGTCTGCGATCGCGTCGGCAGTCGCCTTGGGCCGTGGCTGCCGACGCCGCGGCAGATTCCTGCGAAGTCCCATCCCTCCGCGACCAAGACCTTAAGTCTCTTGCACAAACTGATACGTGCTTGACGCCGGCGGGAACACGGCGTGGACCCGTCACTCCACCGATTCCCCCCGTCGTCCACGCTCACCGCGGCTCAGGCACCATGGACGTCCACAAGTGACCACCGATGGGCGATTCGCCACGGCGCACGCGTGCCGCACGATGAGGCGATGGTGGTCCAGCCTCCCCTACGGCGGCGACGCCTGGCCGGCGACGCGCTGCGAACAGACGCAGTTCGTGCTGTCGGACTCACGGTTCTCGCGCCGCCGCGGCCGGGGCAGACGCGCCGCGGGGGTGTCCCGGCTCCGAACCGGCTCTGGATTAAGGGTTGCCTGGGGCTGCCAGACCGGATTCGTAAGCGAACACGACGAGCTGGGCGCGGTCACGGGCGTGGAGCTTGACCATCGCCCGGTTGACGTGCGTCTTGGCGGTCAGCGGGCTGATCACCATCCGGGCTGCGATCTGGTCGTTGGACAGGCCCTGCGCGACGAGAGCGACAGCCTCGCGCTCTCGGTTGGTCAGTTCCGCGAGTCCGGCGCCGAGAGTCGGCGGCCGGGTGACATAGCGGTCGATCAGCTTGCGGGTGATCGACGGCGCCAGCAGGGCGTCACCCCGCGCTGCCACGCGCACGGCGTGCAGGAAGTCTTCCGGCCGGATGTCCTTGACGAGGAACCCGGCTGCGCCGGCGCGCAAAGCTTCGAAGACGTACTCGTCCAGGCCGTAGTTGGTCAGGATGACGACATGCACACCCGCCAGTGCCGGGTCCGCGGCGATACGGCGGGTCGCCTCGATGCCGTCGACGCCCGGCATCTGGACATCGAGGATCGCGATGTCGGGAAGGTGCGCCAGCGCCAGCGCGACCGCCTCGCGGCCGTCAGCAGCCTCGGCCACTATCTCGATGTCGTCCTCGATGTCGAGGAGCGCGCGGAACCCGCTGCGGATGAGCGGCTGATCGTCGGCCAGCAGGACACGGATCATGCCGAGTGGTCCACGGGCAGTTCCGCCTGGACACTGAAGCCGCCTTCACTGCGCGGTGCCGCCCGGAGGCGCCCGCCGAGGGCCGAGACGCGCTCGCGCATCCCGAGCAGGCCGACACCCGGCTCCGACGCAGTGTCCACAGTGGCCTTACCGTCGTCGTCTACCCGGATGACCAGTGTGCCGGGCCGGTAGTCGATCCGGACCGACGCGGTGGCCGCGGCGGCGTGCCGGGCGACGTTGTTCAGCGACTCCTGGACGATCCGGTAGGCGGTCCGGTCCACCGCGGCCGGCACGTCGTCGCAATCGCCCTCGATCGTCAGCTGTGCGTCAAGGCCGGCGGCCCGAGCCCGGCGGACGAGTTCCGGAACGTCGTCGACTCCGTGCGGCGGCTTCTTGTCGTCGTCGCGCAGCGCCTCCAGCGTCGCGCGCAGCTCCCGGGCCGCCTCGCGACCGGCGTCCCGGATCGCCAGCAAGGCGTCCGGCACGTCCTCGCCCCGCTTGCGGGCGAGGTGGACGGCGACTTCAGCCTGCACCTTGATGACGGAGATCTGGTGGGTGAGCGAATCGTGCAGTTCCCGCGCGATGTGCAGCCGCTCCTCGTCGGCGCGCCGGCGTGCGGTCTCCTCGCGGGTGCGCTCGGCCTCGTCCGCCCGGCGCTCGGCCTGCCGCAACGCTTCCCCCGCCGCGCCGGCGGCGATCAGCCACGCCAGCTGGAGGACGTCGCGGGACTGCGTGAACGCCTCGCCGGCGTCGTGCAGACCCGACGCCAGGAGCGCGAGCGGAACCGCGAGCAGCATGAGCACCGAAGCCGCCACCGCGGCGACGCGGTGTCCGGCCCGGACCGCGGCGTACACGGCGAACAGGTACGCGACGACGGGCACTTCGAACCCGACGGCCTGGTACCCCACCGCGCACGAGGCCGTCACCGCCAGCACCGCGATCGGCGCCCGGCGGCGCGCGGCTAGCACCAGACCGCCGAGGACCAGCAGCGCGTACCCCAGCGGGTCGAGATCCGTGGGCAGGTGCTGCACGGACCGCCCGGCGATCAGCAGCGCCGCCGCCACACCGACGGCGATCACCCCGTCCACGATCCGTCCGCGGCTCATCCCCGCACCCTAACCGGGGATCCGCGCGAGCGACTCCTGCACGAAGAGGATTCACGCACTACCGCACTTGTAGTAGTTCCGTGACTCCTGCGGCGCCCGCGGCAGCGGGACTTGCCTGCGCCCGCACGACGACACGCGGTGGACCCGGCGGACATGCTCGACGACGTCCCGTCTTCGGAGAAGAAGGAGCACCTCATGTCCGCCCGCCACCTGCTCGCCGCCCCCGCTGCCGCTCTACTCGGGGTTGTCCTGGTGGCCACACCGGCTGCCGCGCACGTCTCGGTCCAGGCAGCCGATGTGGGCGCCTACACCCTGACGGCCGCGCGCTTCTGGGCCACCGCGGCCGCACTGCTGGGCCTGATCGGCACGATCATCGGCGGCCGGGCTCTGGCCCGCGCCATCCGCCGTATCGGCAACGGAGGAGGGAGAGGAGCCATCGTGGCCCTGGCGTCGGGGCTGATCGCCGCGGTCGGCGGCGCGGTGAACCTGGTTGTCGCCGACGGCGGTCCCGGCACCGGCAACGGCGTGGTCGGTGGCGCTGCGGCTGCAGTGCTGGGGCTGATCGCATTGGTGCTCGGCGGGCTCGCGATGACTCGCACCCGTCGGACCGTTTCGCCGGCCGACCAGATGACCAGCCGGCCTCAACGGTAGATACATCAAACCAGGTTGATGTATCGTCGGCCGCGTGCCGACCGCTGATGCGACCGAACCGCCGCCGTTCGTGCGGCTGGCCGGCGACCCGTTGCGCTGGCAGCTGATGCGCGAGCTCGCGCGGAGCGACCGCCGGGTGCGGGAGCTGGTCGACGCGGTCGGCCAGCCGCAGAACCTAGTGTCCTACCACCTGGGGAAACTCCGGGCGGCGGAGCTGGTCACCGCGCGGCGAAGCAACTTCGACGGGCGCGACACCTACTACCACCTCGACCTGCAGCGCTGCGCCGACGCGTTCGCCGAGGCCGGGACCGCGCTGCATCCCAGCCTCGTCACCCCGCGCACCGAACGGAAACCGGCCAAGCCGCGAGTGCTGTTCCTCTGCACCGGCAACAGCGGCCGGTCTCCGATGGCCGCAGCACTACTTCGGCACCGCACCGGAGCGAAAACGGCGAGCGCGGGCAGCCACCCTAAGCCGTTACACCTGGACGCAGTGCGGGCAATGGCCGACTACGGCATCACGCTCACCCACGAACCGACGCACCTCGACTCGGTTCGGCAGCGACGTTTCCACTGGGTGATCAGCCTGTGCGACCGCGTCCGCGAGGTCAGCCCGACGTTCCCCGGGCGACCACGGATGATCCACTGGAGCATCCCCGACCCGGCTCGCGAAGCGGACGGCTACCCGGCGTTCCGCCGTGTCGCCGCGGAACTGGACACCCGGATCAGCTTCCTGGTGAAAACCATTCCCGGAGAGGTGAGCAAGCCATGACCACAGATCTGGTCAGCGTTCGATATCTGGTCGACGACGTCCAAGCCGCCCTCGACTTCTACACCTCCACCCTCGGCTTCACCGCGCGCATGAACGCGGTTCCGGCGTTCGCGGACGTGACCCGCGGGAATCTGCGGCTGCTCCTGAGCGGCCCGGCCAGTTCCGCGGGGAGGCCGATGCCCGATGGGACCACACCCGGCCCGGGCGGCTGGAACCGCATCCATCTCATCGTCGAGGACATCGACGCCGAGGTCACCCGGTTGCGCGAGGCCGGCGTCAGGTTCCGCAGCGACGTCGTTACCGGCCCCGGTGGCCGCCAGATCGTGTTCGACGACCCATCCGGCAACCCGGTCGAAGTGTTCCAGCCCGCCACCTGATGACCGACGACACCGCCTCCCAACCGTCCACACTCGACAGGGCGCCGGGCCTCGGCACGGTCCTGGAGGAATGGGGCCGGATCGGGTGTATCGGATTCGGCGGGCCGCCGACGCACATCACCCTGCTGCGCGCGTTGTTCGTGCAGCGGCGGAAATGGTTGTCGGAGCAGGAGTTCGAGGACGCGATCGCGGCCTGCAACCTGCTGCCCGGCCCGGCTTCCACCCAGCTGGCGATCTTCACCGCCTGACGGGTGCGCGGCGACCCTGGCTGCCACCGACCCGGAGACTCGTCGTCGTCGGCCAGCTCAGCCGGTGATGCTCTCCTTCCGCAGGACCTGGACGGCCTCTGCAGCGTCGACGAATAGATCGTTATACGTCCCGGGCCCGGTGCCGCAATGGTGGCGTACGCCCGTGTGGCCGGGCGCCTCCTCGCGGTCCTCACCGCCGACGGGCTCACCCCGACGCCGAAGACCAGCGGCTCGAAGGGATCTGCAGCTGTACTGCGAAATCACGACCAACCACGCCAGCGCACCGGCCACCTACGCCAAACAGTTCGCGCAACACCTCGCCAACGAGACACCCGACGCCCTCACCTCCGTGATGGCCAAAGCCCAGCGGACTGGAAAGGTCTTCATCGACTGGCAGGCTCGTAGCGAGTGCGTTTCATAGTGCGCGAGCGGCGTTCAGAGCTGCACGCCGCCGTCCATGACCAGTTCGGCCCCGGTCATGAAGCTCGATCGGTCAGACGCCAGGAACAGCGCCCCTTCGGCGAGTTCTCGAGGCGTGCCGAACCGACCGGCGAGGATCCCGGCCTTGAGCTGTTCCCGGAAATTCGGATCGAAGGGCGCGATGATGTCGGTGTCGGTCGTTCCGGGGGTGAGCATGTTGACCCGGATGCCCCGGTCGGCCAGCGTGACTGCCGCGTTGCGGACCACCGATCGGAGAGCGGCCTTGGAAGCGGAGTAGACGAGGAGCTGAGGATTGGCCTTCTGCGCGGCGATGGATCCGGTGATGATGACCGACGCGCGCTCGTTCAGCAGAGGAACAGCCTCCTGCAGGGCGAAAAGCGAGCCCTTGAGGTTGATCGACATGACGTGGTCGAAGTCGGCTGGGGTTGTGTTTTCGACCGTGCCCCAGGCTCCGACGCCGGCGTTGAGGAACAGCACATCGATGCGATGGCCGTCTGCGCGGATTCGGTCGTACAAGCGAGTGCGATCTTCTGCGGAGGCGAGATCTCCCGGCACCGCGTGGGCGCTCGTCCCCAGGTCGTCGGTGGCGGCATCGAGCTCGGCCTCGCGGCGGCCGGTGAGGTAGACCTGTGCGCCTTCGGCGATGAAAAGCCGTGCCGTTGCGAACCCGATCCCGGCGCTGCCACCGTAGATCACGGCGGTGCGACCGGAAAGAGCTCCGACGGTGAGTGATTGCGTGCTCATTCTTCGTTCCTTGCTGAGGTTGGTAGTCGAGCAGTCAAAAGAGATCGGCAGTCAGCGAGCCGCCGAGGTGGCGGTGCTCTCGATGATCAGCGGCGCGTCGCCCCAGATCTTCTTGTACGAGCCGCTCGTGAGTTCTTGTTCCAGCGAAGGGCCAACCGGCAACCAGCCGAGCTCGGCGACGGCCTTGGCGGAGTCCACGCGGGTGTTCGACCCGAGACCGTGCACCCACGAACCCCACACCTTGGCGGCTTCCGCGTCGTCAGCGAAGGGCCGCGTCGGAACATCGGCGAGCGATCCGATCAGGGACGCGATCTGCGCGAAGGGCATCTCATCGGCTGCCACGTTGTACGCGGAACCGGCTTCGGCCATTTCCAGAGCGAGCGCGTAGACCTCAGCTTGATCTTCGAGATACACGTTGCCGTACACGTTGAGCCCGGCGCCGAGGAATCCACTGAATCCGTGTCGGAGCGCAGCGCGCAGCATCACGGGCAGCTGCTGGCTCCCGCCGTACCCGTAGACCAACGAGGGCCGGATCACGATGCCGCGAAGGCCAGTGGCGTTGAGTACGAGGTCATCAAGCTCGTACCGCGGCCGGATCGGTTCGAGGGGCTCGAAAGGTGCGTCTTCTGTGTGCACGACCGCGCTGGGGTTCCCACCGGCGAGGTCACTGTAGACACCCGTTCCGGACGTGCGGATGAGGGTTTTGTCGGTTCCGGAGAGCGCCGCCACCAGGGCGTGGGCCGAGGCCGAGTGATCGGCGTTAGCGGTCTCGACCACCGCGTCGTAGCCGGCGGCGAGCTGCTGGAGTTCTTCCGGGGAGTCAAGATCTCCGGCGACGGCGAAGATCCCGGCGGCGGCTACGGTCCGGCGGCCGGCTTCGGTGCGAGCCATCCCGTGCACTTCGTGGCCATGCCTGTCGAGCGCCGCGGCGATGGCGAGGCCGAGGTACCCGTTGGCTCCGGTGACGAGAACTTTCATGATTCTTCCTCAGAGGTGTCGGTTAGCGGCAAGGGTGCGTTGGCGCTGTCGAGAAATTCGACGGTGACGAAGGTGAGGTTGTCCGTGCCGGCGTTTTCGAGATCGTGCAGGAGGTACTCGCCGCGACGAAACGTGAAGTGCTTTGTCGCGCCGCGTTCGTACGACACGCGTCGGGTGGTCCCGTCGGACGTGTGCTGGACACTCACGCCGGGTGCCAGCGCCGTCCAGAAGTAGTCGAGGACGTGCCGATGCGCCGGCACCCGCTCCCCGGGGCCGACGGTGATCATCCAAACCCGGACGCGGTCGCTTTGGCTCAACAACGTGGTGCCGACTCTGCCGTTCATCTCGTTTCGAGCGAACTCTGCGCGGAGCGCGGGACTCCAGCCTGCGAACCCGGTCGAGACGAGTGTCCCGGCAAGCTCGTTGGGCGATGTTCTCAGTGGTGGCATATGGCTTTCAAGTCTCTCCAGAGGTGACTGCTTCAGGTGTCACGACCAGTCTGCGGAGGACCGATTGATAAGTCCAATCACAGTCTTCGACTGAATCCATAATCATCTGTTATCTTCGCACGAGTGACCCTCAGGCAGATGGAGTACCTCATCGCGGTAGCGGAGACGGGATCGTTCTCCCGGGCCGCCGAGTCGCTGAACGTCTCGCAACCCGGCTTGTCGCAACAGATCAAGCAGCTCGAGCGTGAGATCGGGGCGGTACTCGTCGAACGACTGCCAAGGTTGGCCTGCCTGACTCCGGCCGGCCGCGCGTTCCTGCCGGACGCCAGGCGGGCGGTCACTGCGGCCCGCCAGGCGAAGCGTGCGGCTGTGGCGACCGACACCGGCAGCGGAGACCTCGAGATCGCCACGGTACTTTCCGTGGCCGCCGGCGTACTGCCGGCCTCGGTCGCGGAGTGGAACAAGCGTGCCCCGGGTGTGACTATCCGACTGTTCGAATACACCCACGCCGATCGTTTGGCCAAGGACGTCGCCAACGGCGTGGCCGATCTCGCGGTGGGTCCGACGCCTGTCGGGTGGGAGGGGCCGGTGGTCCCGTTGGGCGCCGAGGAGTTCGTGGTGGTCCTCCCGCCGCACGACCCTGTCGCCGAGCACGGCGGTGTGATTGATCTCGAGATGCTGGCGGATCGCAGCTGGGTGCTGTTCGATCGTCAGAACGGGCTGTCGGACATCGTCGAAGGACTCTGCAGGGCTGCCGGGTTCGTGCCCCGAGGAGTCCTCCACACGACCCAGATCTCCGCCGGGGTACGCCTGGCCGCTGCCGGCCTGGGGCCCATGATCATTCCCGACAACGTCGTGCCGCCGGAGTTGAGAGCCCCCGTGATGCGACTGCGGAAGCCCTTTCGCCGTCAGTTGTCGGTGTACGCGAGGATGACGTTCTCGCCGCTGGCGCAGGGATATGTCGATGTTTTGCAGAACACGCCCCTGCGCCTCACGAAATGAACGGCGTCACGGCGGTAGTCGAATGCAGCCCCGGTGCCAACCTCAGCTCCGCTTCCGCGGCCGCAACCTTTTTCGTGCACCTCGCTTGCGCACACCCTTCTCAGCCGATCCGTCCGCCACCCGCTCAAACACCCCATAGGCGGCAACAATCTCGGATGAGAGGTGAAGGTCTCGCACTGCGTGCCGAATCCCGCTGTGTGACTGCGAGCTCCGGCCCCGGGGCAAGCGGGCGGTTCGTCCTCCCCATTCCTGCGCCACGCGACAAGGAGTTCGAATGGATGTCGACCTGCGGAAGCTGCGGTACTTCGTGGCACTCGCCGAAGAGCTCCACTTCGGCCGTGCAGCCGATCGCTTGCACATCGCGCAACCGGTGCTGTCACGGCAGATCCGTGCACTCGAGACCGAGCTCAACGCCCCGGCCTTCCGGCGAAACAGGCGGTCGACTGAACTGACGCCCGCCGGACGCCAACTGCTTGGACGATGCTCGTCCTCTTCCGGCCGCCGCGGCCGCCCTCCGTCCGCGAGTGCTGGTGGCCGCGCGCGATTCGTCGTCGTTCTCACTCGGGTTCATGCCCGGGATCATCGGGACGTCCTCGGTACGAGCGTTCAACGCCCACCTCGGCGACCAGCCAGCCGAAGGCTGGCTCGGCGTCCGCATCCACTCGGGATGCCACTGAACCCCCAACACCGGTCGGCCCGAAACTTCGATCGCTTCCACGACCCCGTTCGCGGTGTGCCCGGAGGCCACGACTCCCGCGCCGAGGCCGGCCACCGCCTGGTGGTGCCAGGAATTACTTCTGTCGGGTCCGGGTGGCCGAAGCGTTGCCAGACAACGACAACCGGTTCGCGGGGCACCCCGATCGGTGGTATCCAGTGGAGAGTTGACCGGCACCCCAGGTGCGGTGCAGCTGACGAGCCCGTGCTCCGGTCGGTCCCGGTGCCGCGGCTGGACGATCCACACTGCCGCAGCACCGGGAACCGGTTCGGACTCGACGGGCTCAGAGGAACAGGTGGTTTCGTCAGACCAGCGCCGGTGCGGCGGTGTCCTGCCGGTTTGCGCGGGTGTACTGGGCGCTGCCGAACGCGAGGATCAGGAAGCCGATGAGGCTGAACAGCCACAGTCCGATGAGGCCGAACACCTTACCCTTGCCGAAGCTGCGGGCGAGGTCGATCGAGACGATGGCGTGGACGACGACATTGACCAGCGGAATGATGTACAGCACGAGCCACCAGCCGGGCCTGCCGACGATCTTGAGGAGCGTGTAGATGTTGTAGAAGGGGATGATGGCCTTCCAACCGGCCGCGCCCGCCTTGGTGAAAATGCGCCAGAGGCTGACGATCGCGAGCAGTGCCCCGACGACGCCGACAGCCGAGGTGAAACTGGAATTCATCGATTGCTGCTTTCTTCTGGTGGGGGATCGTGCCTCGTGGCCGACTGCGACTCCCGACGCGATGCGACGTGCTGCGCGCAGGTTGATTTCGGGGGTATTCGAGGCGTTCGGTGGCACGATAGCGATCAATCTCCGGCACTGCCGTGCTGCCCGTTCCGCGGCTGCGCGTTCTTACGGGTAGCTTTGCCCGCCGCTACCCAGTGGGATCCCGGCTCGATGAGCTGGTCCCGGGGCAGGTACATTGTTCCTCTTTTTCGTGTGAGCTCTCACCCCGCGTCCTCGGTCGGCGCCAAGATCGCAGTCAATCGCATGAGCGTCTTCGTATTCGGCTCTCGTGAGCACGCGCCGACGTGTGGGCAGCGCGGTGAGGCTCCACCGGTGCTGTGCGGGTGCGTGGTTCTCGGGGCGCCGGCCGCACCGGACGCGCTGCTCGACTTCGCGGGCACGAAGCTCAGCCGAGCCTTCTCCGATCTTCTCCACTCACTTCAGGGCCCGCCCCGCCCGCCTCGGTCCGGCTAGAGCATCCCCGCGCCCGCTCGCCGCACCGACATGCCTGCCCCCGGCCCGGCACCCCCTTCCCGCCCCGCCGGGGGCAGGCACCCAATCTCCGGCCCCGCTACCTCCTTCCGCGGAGTCGGACCGAGCAACTGGAAGAGGAAGTCATGCAGGGCAAGGAAACCTGGACGCGTGCCGACCTGGTGGCGAGCGTGGCCGAGTGGTTTGTGTACTCCGGCCCGGTCGGTTCGAAAGGCGAATACGGTTAGGCTGAGGAGCGCAGTAACACCGTGTGGATTACCCGCGTGCCGAGCAAGACGCCCGCACCGCGACCGCCAATCGATATCCCTCACCTGACAGCGAAACTGCCCCGCCTACACCAATCCACGGAGCACTTTCGCTTACTCAGTTCGACGCCGCCGCTCAGGACGGCCTGGCCGCTGCCCGTGCACGCGGTCGCACCGGCGGGCAGAAGCCGAAGCTCGGCGCCCGCCAGGTGCAGCTGGCCCGGCAGATGTACGACGAACGAGGCGATGACGGCAAGCGTCGTTACACGGTCGCCCAGATCGCCGCGGTGTTCGGCGTCACCCGTCCCACCATCTACCGGCACCTGGGCAAGCCCGACACCGCGCCGGTGACGGCCACGTCGGCCTGATCAGCGCCACCGGACGCCAGCACGTCGGAGGCGGCTAGCAGAGAGGACCGTTCCGTGAGTGACGCGAAAAATCGAAGAAAGGCCCGATCTTGTATTACCCACTGTCCAAACACTCATCGCTGTCGTGCTGTGGATCTTGTTCATCGTCAGCCCGAACTGGTTCGATGCAGCCCAGTATCTTGCCGTCTTCGTCACCGTAGGCGCAATCTTAGCTTGGATACGCTACGTGATTGCACGACGGAACCAACCATCTTGAAGGGATGATCGAGCCAGCTCCTGCGTGCTCGACACCGCATGGACTTGGCTGCGCTGGCGCTGCTGGCTGCAGCACTTACCAAGAGATGCAGCGGGTAGGGGCGCCGTCGCGAACGCCGCGACACCGCCGCCCGGACCAGCGGAATCTCTTAGTGATCGAGCGATGATCGGTCGTGGCGACGGACCCGCGAGGGCGGTTTGCCGTCGGGGGGCTGAGTAGTGCCCCACGCGCTCGGCCGAGAATTGACAGTTTGTACTCGCTACCACTGGGTTCTCTGGTACGGCTGGCCGAAACGGCCGAAACCTGACAGGGCCCACATGCCCCACGCCTCCGAATTCCGGACCGAGACGTATTGCGTTAGAGCGCACTCCAGCTCCTAGATTCGAAAGCATGCGATACATCAAACTCGGAACGACCGGACTGGAAGTCTCCGCGATCACGCTCGGCTGCATGAGCTTCGGCGAGCCGGATCGGGGCGGCGAGCCCTGGTCGCTGGGCGCGCACGCCAGCCGGGACATCATCAAGCAGGCGCTCGAGGGCGGCGTCAACTTCCTCGACACGGCCAATGGGTACAGCGCCGGAAGCAGCGAGGAGATCGTCGGCCAGGCAGTCAAGGACTTCACCCGGCGCGAGGAGGTCGTTCTCTCCACCAAGGTCTGGATGCGGATGCGCCCCGGCCCGAACGGCGCCGGGCTGTCCCGCAAAGCGATCTTCGCCGAGCTCGACGCCTCCCTGAAGCGACTGGGGACCGACTACATCGACCTGTACCAGATCCACCGCTGGGACTACGACACCCCGATCGAGGAAACCCTCGAGGCGCTGCACGACGCGGTCAGGTCCGGGAAGGTCCGCTACCTCGGAGCCTCTTCCATGTACGCCTGGCAGTTCGCCAAGGCCCTGTACTTGGCTGACCTGAACGGCTGGACCCGGTTCGTGTCGATGCAGGACCACTACAATCTCATCCACCGGGAAGCAGAGCGGGAGATGTTCCCGCTCTGCGCCGACCAGGGCATCGGCGTGATCCCATGGAGCCCGCTGGCGCGGGGCAGGCTGACCCGGGTTCAGGACACCGCCACGGCGCGTGCCGAGACCGACGAGGGCGGCAAGATCCTCTACCGCGACGAAAACCAGGCAGTGGCCGAACGCGTCCACGAGATCGCGGGCAAGCGGGGTCTGTCCCCGGCCCAGGTCGCCCTGGCCTGGGTCATGCGCAACCCGGCGGTGACCTCGCCCATCGTCGGGGTCACCAAGCCGGCCCAGCTGGCCGACGCGGTCGCCGCGGTGGACGTCGAACTCGACGAAGACGAGGCCGCCTACTTGGAGGAGCCCTACCAGCCGCACGAGGCCGCCTACCTGGAGGAGTCCTTCTACAAGCCACACCCTGTGGCGGGCTCCCGGTAGTCCGCGCTACCGCCGGGCCTTCGACGAGTCCTTGGCCTTGGCCTTCACAGCCCTGTGGTGGGCCCGGCGGTGTTTGCGGGCGGTCGCGCGCAACTGCATGATCGCGCGCTGCCCGCCAGCGCGGTGAGCAGGATGCCCGCCACCGCGGCCAGCAGCAGGGCCACGGGCAGCGGAACGTGCCCGTGGGCACCGAGTAGCCGACGTCCACCGACTGCTCCTGAGTTTGGTCAATTAGTAAGACGTGTCCGGTGCCTTGAGCCGCAGCACGTGGTTCACCTGCAGTATCGCTCGGCGGGGCCCTTGCCGCGCGCGGCTGCGTTGTTGACGCCAGAAGTCGCCTTGCCGGTGACCGGGTTCACCGATCCTGGTGCCGGCGCGTCGGGGCGGCGCTGCCGGGGCGGCTTCTTGCTAGTCTTCAGCCACAGCGCGAAATCACGGGCCTCCGCGCGGCCAGCGAGATGCCACGGAACCTCGACAGCGCGCAGAAACCGTTGCCACGAAAGCAATTCGTAGGCATAAGACCGCAGTGATGCTGGGCTGGCATCGTCAGCGAGCATGTGGTGCAGGAACTCGGTAACCGCGGCCACCTCCACCCCCTGGTCGTCAAGGAGCCGGAACGGCAGCGACCTGTCGCCGGTCTCCTCCACCCGGCCACCCCGGGGCACCACCAGGTTCGCGACATCCCGGACCGTTGAGCCGTGCGCCGCCATCCATACCTCCGTGCGCCGCCGTGATCGACGACCGAGATGACAGCAGATCTAGCCGTTACGCGCAGTGACCTACGGCTCCTAGAATGGCCTCGACAGGCTCGACAGTCACTATCCGTTGACATCGAGAACCGCCCCGAACGTCCCACACTATTTCGGTCAACGGGACATCCGCTGCCCCAGCATGCGCCTGAACCCGTCAGCCCGGCCACGGCTGGTCGAGATCATCGCCAACCTCCGGGACCGCATCCAGGAAGCCCAGCTCAACGGCTGACTCGGCGAGGTCGCTGGCCTGCAGACCAGCCTCAACGAAGCGACTCGGAAGTTGACCAACCTCGACCGAGCACGCGCTCGTGGTCCAACTGGCCCCGTCGATCTGGGGGTACCGGTCATCACCGACTCACCTGGATGAGGAACTGAGCAGACTGGCGCGTCCGGCCTCAGTGAGGTCGGCGCGCCACTGGACGACAGTGGGCAACCTAAGGACACGAGCCAACGTCCTGTCACGCCGATGAGCAGGCATCGGCGAGATCGACGGACCGAGGTGTCGCCAGTCTCCCGCTACCTCCCCTTGCGTGGCGCGTGGCCGGTCGGGGTGTGGGCCGGTGGCAGGTCGGCGGCGACAGCGAGGAGGTCGGCGGCGCTGTCGGCCAGCAGGGTGGCGAAGTCGGCCTCTTCGCCGAGCACCCATCGCCTGGTGGCCGACCCCAGGATCGCCATGCCGAGAGCGGTGGCCAGCCGCGCGGTCTGCTCGTCATGGCCACGGCGGCGCAGCGCCGCGGCGGTCACTTCGGACAGCATCGCTTCCTTGATCAGGCTGCGTTCCCGCAGCGGCGGGTTGGCCGCGATGACGGCGCGCAGCTCGATCAGCAGTTCGCGCGGACGCAGTATCTCGGGCACGGCGGTGAACGCGGCCATCAGCGTCGCGAGCGCGCCGGTTCCCGCGGTCACCTCGGCGATGCCCGCTTCCAGGCAGGCCTGCAGCTCGTCGCCGGCGAAGAGCACCTCCCGCTTGTCGGCGAACCAGCGGTAGAACGATCGCTCGGTCAAGCCGGCGTGCTTGGCGATCTGCGCCACCGACGTGCGGTCGTAGCCCTGATCGCGGAACAACTCCAACGCGGCGCGCTCGAGTCGCTCACGGGTGTTGCCCTCCCAACGAGCCATGGTCCCAGCATAGTGACAGCAGATGCTGTCGTCACCGTGCTACCGTCGAGTGATGACAGCATCTGCTGTCACTCGGATCGAAACCAGGAGATCGCCATGCGCGCTCTGCGTTTCCACCACACCGGTGAGCCCCTCGACGTCCTGCGGCTCGAGGAGGCCGAGCAGCCCCGACCGGCCCCGGGGCAGATCCGGGTCGCCGTGGAGGTCTGCACGATCAACCCCGCAGACCTGGCCCTGTGCCGGGGCCTGTACCCCGGCGACCTGCCCCGCGGAGTTGGGCTCGAGGTCGCCGGCACCGTCGACGTCATCGGCGACAACGTGACGGGCGTCCAGCCCGGGGACGCGGTGTTCGGTCCTGCCCCGTTCACCGGACCGACGGCGGGCGCCGCCGACCACGCGCTTCTCGACATCTGGTTCCCGCGGCCACCCGCCCTCGATCCGGCGGCCGCCGCCGCACTGCCCATGGCCGTGGACACCGCGCAACTCGGCCTGGACCTGCTCCGCATCATCTCCGACACGACCCTGCTCGTCAGCGGAGGCGGCACCACCACCGGCTTCGCCGCCGTGCAACTCGCCCGCCGGACCGGGGCACGGGTGCTCACCACCGCCGGCCCCACCCACACCGCAGCCCTGCGCGCCACCGGAGCCGAGGTCACCTCCTACGGCAAGGGCATGGCCGAGCGGATACGCGAGCTGGCAGGCGGCCCCGTCGACGTCGTCCTCGACGTCTCGCCACCCGACGACGCCACCATCCCGGAACTCCTCCGCACGGTCACCGACCCCCCGCACGTCCTGACCATCAGCAACCTGGCCCAGGCACGCGAGTCCGGCGCCCGCGACGCGTTCACCGAAGGACCACTCGGCCACCGCTACGACGTCGTCGAGGCGTGCGCCCAACTCGCGGCCCAGGGCCGCTTCGGTATCCCCGTCGCCCGCACCATCCCCCTCCCCGACTGGCGCGAAGCCATCGAACTAAGTCAGTCACAACACCCCGGGGGCAAGATCGTCCTCCAGGTCGCCGAGCCGCGGTGAGCCGAATCCCGAACAGCAAGCCGCGGCGTCCGCCGGCCATCACGAGCGCGGGGTCTCCCCCATGCCGCAGGCTGGGACGCACTCTCATGCCGCATTGAGCGTGTGTCGTCGATCGCGATCCACGCGAGTCGCGCCGCTCGCGCAAAATGGACGACGTGACAATCACCCTGGCCGTATCACAGACCGAGTCCGCGGCCGCGTTATGCCTTAGCCCATGGCGACTGGACGACCTGCCGGCGCTGGTCGCGGCACATCGCGATCCGGTGCTGCGCCGGCGACTGACCACCTCCCTGGCCGACGAAGCCGAGGCCCGACAATGGCTGGACGCACAGGCAGCCGGCTGTAAGTCCGCAACACGGTTCAGTTTCGCGGCGGCGGCCGAGGACGACGACCAGACACCCCTCGGCCACGTAGGCATGAAGGTGGTGACCGCCGGCGTGGCCGAAGTCGGCTACTGGACAGCGGCCCAGGCCCGGGTGCGAGGCATCGCCACCCGGGTTCTGGAGACCACGTCGCATCGGGAGGAGGTCGCCGAACTCCACCGAGCGCTGGAGACCGCGCAAGGTGAGCCGCTTCTGCTCCGGCGACGGGTGGCCGATGGCTCACGATCTGAGGCGTCGCACACCCGTCAGAGCGACTGATCCATAAGCGGCATGAGCGCGCGGATCCTGCGGGCGAAACTGGGTCGCCGCTGTCCTTGCCTCCGACCTACCATCACAACGAGCTCGCCCAAGGCGCATCTACCCGGTAAGGGTGCGTCCTGCCCGTCGCATGGTGGGGGTGGCAGCCCGTTCGAGCCGGGCCGAGTCCGGGGAACTCACGCCTCGACGGGAGGTGTCGGGGTTCCCGCCTCATCACGCTCGGCGGCAGATGCGTGCGTATGCCGCTTACGCCGCCGATACAGGTTGGTCCCAATCTGGTATTCGATCTCGAGGTGCGGTTGCTGGCTCACACCCGGTGCGGAGCCAGGATCGGCACACCTGCCCGCACCACATCCCAGTCGGTGCTCACCTGCTGCGCCAACGCCCGCGGCAACCAGGTCCGCCGCTCCGCCTGCTCCTGGATCAGGCGGGGAATATCGAGTTCGATCTCTGCGGGAGCGCCGGTTGCAGCCAGCCGGTCCACCCGCTGCTGCATGGCCTCGAACAGTCGATGATCGAAATCAGTCACAGCGGAGATGAATTCATCCGTGCTGACCGACGCCCGTCCCGACAGCGGTGCGGTGAACGCGATTTCGCAGTCAGGATCAGCAGCGAACTGCCAATCCACGGTGACAGTGTCCACGGGATCGACGGTGCGCCACCACCGCAGCACGGGCCCGAAGCGCAGATACCCGGTGTCGACGCACCGCTGACCGCAGGCATCGTAGGCGGCGTCGATCAGCGTGTTGTGCAGGATCTCCGGGTCGTCGGTGTCAACCCATTCTGCGGATCCGGCAGCCACAAAGTCCGCCAGATCGTCCGGCACGGGTTCGAGAATGTACGGCAACGCCTGCAGCACGTCCTCCCACAGCCGGACCACGTAATAGTCCACCCACGGCGACGCCGCTCGGCTGCCCTCGAATGGGAACAAGGCCACGGTCCGCTCGGCGTATCGCAGCAACTCAATTCCACCCACATCCAGGCAGAACCAGCCCTGGGTGAGCGCGAACCAGTGCAGGCGCGCTTCGACCCGACCCCCACGGACCGACCTCGTCGACCGGCACCGGCTCGAACCGGAATCGCATCATGCCTCCATACAACCGGATCGCACCACACGCTGACGACCGAGTTCGCCCTGAGCCACCTGCTCATCGGCAGAAGCCGATGCCGACGACAGTCAACGTCGGCGGTACGCCGCTATCGTTCTGAACTCCTAGTTTTCGCAGTCACGCCGCGAGAGCGCTGGATAGCATGTGGTCTTCTTCGTAGTCGGCGAGGCTGGTGTCGCTGCAGCCGTAGCCGGCGATGCCCTGCACCTTCAACGGGTTGGTGTAGGAGGTCGGCGGGCGCACGGTGGCAGTCCAGCCGGTCACACAGATCGTGCTGTGGATATTCGACTGGGTGACGTCCGGGTAGTAGGTGCCCGGGGTGCAGCTCGCATCGGGCAGCGGCAGACGGGACTGGGAACAGGTCGCGGCCAGGGCGACACCACCGGTGACGATCACCCCGCCACCGGCGAGAGTGACCGCGGCGAAGATCGCGGTGACCGACCGCACGACGACGCGCTTGGGAACCGCCGAAGACCGTCCCCGAGCCGAGTAGCCGGGGCTGTGGACATCGCACCTCATCGGCCGAGAACAGGAAAAGAACCACCGGCGTGAACACCCCGTGCCAGCATCAGATCACAGACGCGAACTTTCCCGCTGTCAACAGCCGAATGGCCCACACCCACCGGAACGAACCGCCCGGCACGCTCCATAGGGGACACTCCCCGCGAGCGCCCAGTCCTGTGGCACGCCAGCTCGCCGCAGTCTCGCGCCGAACGGCCGCAGCGCGCACCTCGGCACGCAGATGCGGCCAGCGCCACGGCGTGTCGCCCCGTCGTCCGGTCAACGGTGTGGCGCCGGTACCGGTAGGTGTGGCTGACCAGCCCGGCACTGCTCGTGCGCGGGAAGGCCCACGTCGGGCAGGGCACCGTGTCCCTCGTCGCCGACCAAGTCACCCCGCTCGACCTCAAAGCGCCGAGGCCGCATCGCGAGACTTCCGGTGATCGCAACAGAACGCGCTGTACTGCTTGCAGGGTCTCTCCGGCACGAACAACCCGAGCGCGAAGGAGACCGAGGCCCGCTGGCTGCTGGACGGCGTCCTGCCCCCGATCGGCACCCGTCTGCACGGACACGCCTTAGGACCGGTACTGGAAGCCGGTTGCCGCCACCGCAAGGAAACCGCAACACCCCCTGGCCAAGCTCGGGGCCGGTGCGGCGAGGGCCGCGCCTCGAACCGGGAGGAAACTGATGTTGAAGAAGGTTATCGCTGCGCTGGGGGCCGCCGGCGCGGTCACGGTGGGGCTCGCGGTTCCCGCGGGTGCGCAGCCCCTGGCAGCGCCGAACTGCCAGAACTCCAGTGGGTACGGGACCGTTGTCGCGACCGTGCCCATCAGCGCGGTTACCGGCGGCGCACGGGTCGGCACGGTGGAGCTCTGCCGCGACAGCGCGTACAACTACTGGGGTTCGCGATCTACTCGAGCCCGATGATGGCGAGCGAGTACGCGCAGGTCCTTTTGCAGGTCTACCGCGACGGGTCCTGGACCTGGGACCTCTCGTGCGACAGCGCCGGTGGCAACGAGCACATCGAACCCGGTCAGACGCGGTGCTGGACGCCGAACTTCGTCGGCGTGAGCGGGCACTACACGTTCGACGCGTGGTCGGACAAGCTGAGCAGCCACACCGGCGCGGCCAGGTGGTCCTCGCGCCCGGTGAAGTCGCGGATTGCGAGCGGGAGCTGCCGCGGCACAGTTGTCACGGACCGATGCGTGCCGAGCAGCTCCTGGTGCAGAGCGGCCAGCGGTTCGGCGGGGTCGACGCCGAGGTCGTCGGCCAGCCGCACACGGATTCCGCGGTAGTGGCCGAGTGCGTCCGCGGTTCGCCCGGCCCGGTGCAGCGCCGTCATGCACAGGCGCGCGATCCGCTCGTCGTAAGGGTGCTCGGCGGCGAACGCTTCGAGCTCCGGGACGAGCCGGGCGCCTTCGCCGAGGCGGAGCCGGGCCTCTGCCAGTTCGGTACGAGCCGCCAGCCGTTCGCGTCCGAGTCGCTCGCGTTCCGCTTCCGCCCACTCGCCCGGCAGCCCCGCCAGGGCCCGGCCTCGCCACAGGGCGAGCGCTCCGGTCAGCAGCGTCACCACGCGAGAGTCGTCGTTCTCGGCGATCGCGGTAGCGCAAGCGTCCCAGAACGCGTAGAGGTCCACTGTGGACTCGTCGGAGTCGACCGTGTACCCGCCGGGCCGGCGAGTGATGGAGACGTCGCCCGCACCGAGGGCCTGCCGCAGCCGCGACAGGTGGCTGTGCACCGTCTCGCGGCCCCGCGACGGCGCGGCCGCGCCCCAGACCCGGTCGACGAGGATGTCGATGGGCACCGGGCGGCCCCGGGCCACGATCAGCACGGCCAGAACGCAGCGCTGCTTGGGGTGCCCCAGATCCACCACCCGGCCGCCGACACAGGCCTCGACCTCGCCAAGCACTCTCAGCACCGCGCCGTCCCTCCCCGAACCCACGCAGATCACCAGCGTAGGGCAGCCGGAGGGAGGGGTACCGGTCGTTCGCCCAGTTGGTCGCCCCGGCGATCTGGTTGCAGTTGGTGCACGAGGTCCGGCTCGCTGCCGACGCCCTGCGAGACGAGCACCGCGACGACGCGACGGCCGTCATCGAGCACCGGGACCGTGGTGCCGGCCCGATCGGGATCGACCCACGCTGATGATGCCGACACCCGCGACGATCCGCTTCCGCGACGCGGGCGCAACGAAGCCGAATTCGGGTGAGCATTGGGCGCTGCTCCAACCGGGCATATCTGCTGGCGCAGGCCTCCCGGGCGGGGTTACGTTTCCGGAGATCGCAGACATTCTGCGCAACATGCCGGCCCGGCAAGCGTGCATCGGGGAACGCTCACGGACGGCCTGCTCCAGGGGGAAACACTTGTCCCGCAGATTTTCGCGCGGGGTCGCCCGGCTGGTCGCCGGGTTGACCACTGCGCTGACCATCGCTGCCCTCACCACTCCGGCCGCCCTCGCCGACGACGGCCCCGGCATCCAGGTCGAACTGTCCGCCTCCGTCGACGACAGCGCGCGCATCATCGGGAAGCCGTTCCCGATCGCGCTTTCGCTGCACAATGTCGGGGTCTCCCCGCTCACCGCGCTCCACGCGACGACGACCCAACTGGGCGGTTCCTGGCTCTCGGTCACGGACTGGCACGGCCTGGACTATTCCGAGCCCGGCGTCACGCTCGATCCCGGCGCAACTGCCACCGTCACCGTGACCGCGGTGGTGTACGACTGGGTCGACGGTCCGCCGCAGGTCCGGTTCAGCGCCGCCTTCCCTGACTGGGGCCAAAGCCCCGCCGACCTCACTGTCCCGATGGTCGATCCGACCACGACCTCGGGGTCGGGCGGTGGAGCCGTCTACGGCGACCGCAACGGCAACCATGTCTTCGACCCCGGCGAAGGCCTGGCCGGGGTGACGGTACAGCTCTCCACCGGGAACTCGACTTTCGAGACTGTTTCCGGCGTAGACGGGGCGTTCACCTTCATGGGTGTCCCGGTGCAGCGCTACAACCTTTATGCCAACGCGTTACCCGACAGCTGGGTGTACGACTACCAGGACACCACGCTCGACATCGGCGATCAGAACACGAACGTGGTCCTGCGCGCGGTGCGGCCGTTGTCGGACCAGTTGCACGCCACGGCCACTCTGGATCGCGGCACCTACGTGCCCGGAGACAGTGCGCAGGTGACGATCACGCTGACCAACGTCGGATCCCAGCCGCTGTCGGGTATCACGGGCGAGTGCGACCGAGTCGGGGACAGTCCGGACCACTTGTCCGGCTGGCGGAACTGGTCGGACCTCACCTATCCCGCGATGCTGACGTTCGCGCCCGGGGAAAGCCGCACCTTCGTCGAGACCGGCACGGTTCCCTCCGTGTCGGACCAGTACGGCGGGTTCATGGTGGACTGCGACTTCGGCACTGTGTTCGGCGACCCCACGGGCTTCCCTCGCGTGAATCTGTGGGCACACGTGCCCGGCACTGCGCAGGACACCAACGGCTCGATCTACCACGACGACAACCACAACCTGATCCAGGATCCCGGCGAAGCAGTCGCCCACACAGCCGTCACCCTGCTCGACCTGGCCGACGGCCACTCGGTGGCCACCCAGCGGACCGACTCCGGCGGACACGTCGCCTTCACCGCCGTGCCCGCCGGCCGCTACCAGGTGCAGCTCGCCCACGGCTGGGTCCCCGCGCGGCCCTATGAAGGGCAGGTGCTCGTCGGCACTTGCCAGTTCTACTGCGCGGACGGCTGGGCCATCATGGTGAAACGCGGCTGAGCCCAGGCGAGCCCGGGGTCACCCTCGCCCCGGTCCGGTTGGGCTCCGCTGAAAGCGCGCGCAGCGACGGTGAGCGCCGCAAGCTCAGCGAGAAGACGCTCGGGTTCCGCTGCTTCGAGACCTCGCTCGCCACCCTGGCCGAATCCCGCCAGCGACGTCAGCGACGTCGCGGTTTGGTCGTCGTGTGTGCGACAGTTTTCACCTGG
The DNA here is from genome assembly GCF_040607795.1 of Amycolatopsis sp. NPDC005232. Classification (NCBI taxonomy): domain Bacteria; kingdom Bacillati; phylum Actinomycetota; class Actinomycetes; order Pseudonocardiales; family Pseudonocardiaceae; genus Amycolatopsis; species Amycolatopsis sp. NPDC005232. Next base: position 258,022 of record NZ_JBEXHL010000008.1, read on the forward strand.
TGCGCATGGTTTCTGTCCTCACCGATGTCCGAGGTCGCCGTGAGCGGCGAGCCAACGGCGAGCTCGAGCGCACACCGCCCAGCGTGCCAACCGCGGGTTCGACGCCGACAGCGGCCGATGACCACGAGGCGCGTCATCAATGCTGCGCGTCTGCATTCCCAGCTGGGTTGGGACGCACGTCGAAAGGCGACTGCCAGCTCGGCGCTGTGGTGCTTGGCGACGGCCAAGTAGTGATGAAGTAGGACCTGCCGAGACCGTTCGCACCCCGACCTGACAGCGAGAAGCCCTCACCTTGCGGCTCAGGTCATCTTCGGTGGTCCCGGGCCTTGTGGGCGTGTGACAACGGGAGTTCGGCATGCAGGGTGGTGCCTGCGCCGGGGGCGCTGTGCACCACCAGGCGGCCGCCGAGTGCTTCGGCCCGGTCTTTGAGTCCGACGAGGCCGGTGCCGCGGGTGAGGTCGGCGCCGCCGCGGCCGTCGTCGCGGACGCAGACGCGCAGGACGTCGCCGGTCTCCTGGTCGGTGGTGTCGACCGTGACGCCGACGGTGGTGGCGTGCGCGTGTTTGGCGGTGTTGGTCAGAGCTTCGGCGACCAGGTAGTAGGCGGCGATCTCGAATTGTTCGGGTAGCCGCCGCGGGATGGTTACGTCCAGCTCGACCGGGACCGACGAGCGGCGGGCCAGAGCTTTGAGTGCGGAGTGCAGCCCGCCGTCGGCGAGGACGGCCGGGTGAATGCCGCGGGCGAGCTCGCGCAGTTCGTCGAGTGCGGTGATCGCTTCGGTGGCGAGATTGTCCAGCTGGGCTCGGAGCTCAGTGGCGTCGAGATGTGCTGATGCTTGTGCCGTGCGGGCGTGGAGAGCGAGGGAGACCAGCCGTTGTTGCGCGCCGTCGTGAAGATCGCGCTCGATGCGCTGGCGGGTCTGGTCGGCGGTGGTGACGACGCGGGCGCGTGAGGTGGTCAGCTCGGCGTAGAGCTGCGCGTTGTCCAGCGACACAGCCAGTTGCCCGGCGATGAGGCTGACCGCGTCGAGCCGCTCGGCAGTGAACGCGGCGCGGATGAGCCGGTTCTCCAGCAGCAACACCGCCCGCAGGCTGCCGCGGCTGAGGATGGGCACGGCCAGGAGGGCGCAGCGGTCGATGTCGGAGAAGTAGGGGTCACGGGCGAAGCGGTCGTCCTCGGCGGCGTCGGCGACCAGCACCGATTCGCCGAGGCGTTGGACATAGCGCAGCACAGACAGCGGGACCATGGGTTCCCCGGCGGCGCTCGGGGCGGTGCGTCCGATCTGAGTGATGTCTTGGATCTGGGTGGTGCCGGTGTCGCTGTCGGGAGCGGGGAGCAGCCAGTCGTCGCGTTCGGGGTTCCACAGCAGCAGCTGCACACCGGTGGCGCCGGTCATCGCACTCAGAACCTCGACGACGCGGGCGCGCAGGCGTTCGATGCTGGTCTCGGAGCTCAGGGCCTGGGAGGCGGCCAGGATGCCCAGCAGATCCAGGGTGCCGGTGGTGACCGGGCCGGTTTGCTGCGCCGGATCAGCGGGCTGGTCGCCGCCCGGCCCACCGGTCGCGTCGGAGTGTGGCCGCAGTGTGGGGTAAGCCCAGTCGAGTTGGTCGACCTTCGCGCTCGCGCCCCAGGCGGCATAGGTGTGGCGGGCTTGGGCGAGCAGCTCACCGCCGACGCGGTCCAAGCCGCGGGCCAGGTAGAAGCGGGCCGCGCGTTCGGTGATCAACGCCCGGTGCCACGGCCGCGCACGGCCGGCGACCTCGCGTCGAGCAGCGTCGAACGCCAGCTCAGCGGCCCGGTAATCCCCCAGTACCCACGCCCGCTCGGCCTCCAGCCACCGCTGCAGATGCAGGAAGTTGTCCGGCGCGGCTGCGGCACGTGCAGCCAGCCACCGCGTCGTCTCGTCCAGCTCGGCCAGCAGAGCGGCGCGCTCGTCACCGGCCGTGTTGCGGGCTTGCCCGGCCAGGGCCAACCCACGCAGCAGGCGGGCCACGGCGGTCGAGTAGTGGCCCAGGATGGCCGGTAGTAGCGGCATCGCCGCCGCGGTGTGCTGTGCCAAGCCGGATGGATCGCCGAAGACGGCGGCGGCGAGCGCCCGGGTGAGATGGGCGTACAAAAGCGCCATCGGATTGTCGGCGTACCTGTCGGTGGGATCCGCCGTACCAATCGCGTCCGGGCTTCCGCCGCGCAGCACACCGGCCAGCCACCGGTGACCGTCGAGTACCTGGCCGATCTGTTCGTTGCCGGTGCGCCGTGCAAAGGCGACGCCCGCCTCCAGCTGCTCGACGAGGTGGTCGAGGGTTGGCGGGCAGTCGAGCAAGAAGTACTCGATCGAGTGGTAGGTGTAGCCGGCGTACGCCAGGTCGCCACCTGCGATCAGCCCCTCGCGGGCACGCAGCATGGCGTGGAGACCGTTTTCGAGGGGCTCGAACCAGCAACTGAGGATGGCGAAGTAGTAGTGCGCGTACGAGGTCTCGGGCTCATAGCCGCGGGCTTCGCCCCACGCCAGGAACCGCCGCAACGCTCGATATCCGGCGCTGTCGCCGCGCTGTACCACGGTGTAGTAAGAGGCGAAGCAGGCGGGGCAGACCAGGGTGCGGCCGGGTCCGTGCTCGAGCCAGATCCGCAGGGCTTCCAGGCTCAGCCAGGCGAGCCTGGTGTGGTCGGCGAGGAAAGAGACCGGCGGCAGGGTCGCGTCGAGCAGGCGGGTCGCAGCGAGCAGCGTGGGGTCGGTGATCTCCGGCCGAACCAGATCCTCGGCGGTGTCGGTTTCCAGCCACCGGTACAGGTACTCGTACTGGTGGTCGAGATCGGCGGCGAGCTGGTCGGCGGCCGGGATGGTGATGCCGCACGCGCGCAGCGACTTCAGGCCCAGATCGATCGCCTCTGTGAACCGTTTGCGGTGGGTCAAGCTGCGTATCTGTACCGCGGTCGCGTCGGCGCGTCGGATCGTGCTGGGACACAGCCGCGCGATCGTGTGGTACTCCGCGTCCGCCTCGTCCAGTCGCCCGACGCTGTAGAGGGCGGCGTGGCGGCCGGTGTGCACCTGGATCAGTGTGGCGGTCTCCCCCGGGCCGATCAGCCGCAGCGCGGCGACCAGCAGCGCGTTCACCAGTGTGTACTCGCCGATCAACGCCGCTTCGTCTGCGGCGCGGCGCAGCAGCCCCACCACTTGCCGGCGCTCCGCCGCATCGACGACGGCGTCGATCACCGGCAGGTACTGCTCGGCCGCCACCGCGAAGAGCTCCGGTAGCCCGGCCAGCCGCCGCGCGATCGCCAGCTGCAGGGCACCTCGCCGCGGCGGGTCCAGCCCACTCAGGATGACCTCGCGGGTGCGGTCGTGGCGAAACCGCACGGCCTCTCGCAGTCCCGGCTCGATCACCAGGACGCCCTCGTCGAGGGCGGGCGCTAGCTGTTGGTCCACCACGCCCGCCTGTGCGGCGGTGGCGGTCTGCAGCAGACTCACCTCGGCTCGCCCGCCCAGGCACGCCATCGCCTCGACCAGCGCCCGCGAGGGCGGCGGCATCGCCGCGACCCGCGCCGCCAGCAGTCCGGCCACCTCGGACTGGCCCAGCCGAGCCCGCACCGCCGCGTCATCCCACCGCCACCCGGCGGCGGTCGCCGCCAGCACGCCCTCCCGCTGCAGCGCGTTGAGCAGCTCCGCCGTCTCGTACGGGTTGCCGGAGGTGCGCTCACTGAGCATCTCGGCCAGTCCCGCCACGGTGGCCCGATCCGCGCGCAGCACCTCCGCCACCATGGCGACCAGGCTCGGCACCGCCAAGTTGTCCAGCCCCAGCCAGCGCACGCCGGCCTGCTCGCGCCACCGGGACAGCAGCGTGGTCAGCGGATGCGCCGCGTCCACCTCGACGTCGCGGTAGGCGCCGACCAGCAACAGGCCTTCGACCGGTTCCTCCGACAGCACGAGATCGACGAAGCCGAGCGGGGTGCGCCCACCCCACTGCAAGTCATCGAGGAACACCACCACCGGCCGGTTCCGCGACGCGACCGCCCGCAGCCCCTGCACACCTGCTTGCTGCATGCGCGCCTGCGCGGTCAGCGGATCCCCCGCATCCGGCGGCACCCCCAGCAGCACCGCGAACTCCGGCACCACCGTGCTCAACAGACCTGCGGTCGCCCCGACCGAATCGACGATCCGTTCACGAATCGCGGCGAGCACATCCTCCGGCTCGGCCAGCAACAGCCGACCCAGCGCCCGGAACGCCTGATATCCCGCGTTGAACTCGATATCCCGCCGGTACTGGTCGAACTTGCCGGCCACGAACCAGCCGTCCCGGCCCGTCACCACCGACCGCAGCTGATCGACCAACGCGGTCTTGCCCACCCCCGGCGCCCCGCCGACCAGCACACCCTGGCAGCGGCCGGCCAGCGCCTCGTCGAACGCCACCTCCAGCGCTGTCACCTCGGCATCGCGTCCCACCAGCCGTGAGGGCGGCAGCAGCCGCTGCGGAACGTCGTGCTCGCCGATGTGCACCCGAGCCGCCGCCGGATGCGCCTGGACGTCGCGGACCTGGTGCAGGTCGTGGGCCAGGCCCTCGGCGGACTGGTAGCGGTGGTCGGGCTCCTTCTCCAGCAGCCGCATCACGATTTCGGACAGCGGAGCGGGTACTGCCGGGTTCAGTTGGACCGGCGCCACCGGCACCCGTGCCAGGTGATCGTGGGTCAGGCGCAGCGGGTCGCCGGAGCCGAACGGTGGCCGGCCCGTGGCCAGTTCGTAGAGCGTTGCGCCCAACGCATACAGGTCCGCACGCTGGTCCACCGAACGGCCGGTGCGCCCGGTCTGCTCGGGAGCGAGGTAGGCGAGCGACCCGACGATCTCGCTGTGGTGGGTGAACTCGGGACGGATCTCGGCGAACGGCGTCGCCAGCGCGAAATCCACCAGGCACGGGTCCCCGTCCCCGGAGACGACGATGTTGGCCGGAGTGATGTCACGGTGCAGTACTCCGCGGCGATGCATTCCTGCGACCGCCTCGGCCAGTTTGCCGGCCAGCCGGATCAGCTCATCGATGGCCAGTGGCTCGGCCGGCCCGGAAAGGGTGGTGTCACCGGCGTCCGCCAGCACGATCGATCCCGGGTACCGCGGCGCATCCATCAGTTGCGCGACCCCGTCGACACCGCGCAGCCGCTCCAGAATCGCTACCTCGTGCCGCAGCCGCCGCTGCGCGTCCGGCCCGAGTGGCTCCTTGCAGACGAAGGCGACGCCACCCGGCAGGGACACTCGAGTCACCCGAGTGCGCGCGCTCTGCTGCAGCACGACGGCGTCGGGCGGATCCCGGCCCGGCAGGGCCACGCCTGTCCCCATCCACAGTGTCTACGCTTGGCCACCTGCTTCCACAAGTTCCTGCCCATCGCGGCACGTCCCTCAAGACAAGAGCCAAGCTGGTGACGGATACCGCTCACCAGTGCAAATAAAGATCACCGTCACAAGCATCGGGCCCGACGAGCGCGTCGGCAGACCTGATTTGTCTTGCGTCAAGATCTTGGCCGTGCCGTGCGCGCTGGTGCAGGACGGGCCCGGTGTGCAGCCGGTGGTGTTGTCGTTGGCCGCGTTCGGCTGGACGCCCGAGTTGTACGCCCAGGCCGCGAAGTACCAGTTCTCCAGGTAACGCGGGTCGGCGTTGTTGGCGGTGATCCCGGCGGAGTAGAGCTGGTTCCAGGTCGTCTCCAAGATCTGCAGGCCGGCGGCGATGTTCTCCTGGTAGTCGACCGCGACCTTCCACTGGCCGTGCTCGGACAGCGAATGGTCGCCGATGTGCATCCCGTCGGTGGCCTGGCTGATCCCGTACCCGCAGTCAGAAGCGGCGTAGTCGATCGAGACGATATCGCCGCCCGCGCCGTAGTAGCTGGCGATCGGCGGGGCTCCTGCGGTGCCGGCCGGAGCGTGCCAAGAGGCCTGTGACCAGTTGGACTCCCGTCGAGAGAGGACTCGTAGATCGCGACCGAGATCTCCAAATCGAACATGACGGCGACGAGTTCGTGGCCGGGTGGAGTCACCGCGTACCGCGTCCTCCGTGCCCGTGACAGATCCCGGCTGCCGGGCTCGCGGCACCGCGTGAGCGCACCATCGGCCGCCGGCGTGCGGAGCATGCCTACCGGCTTCCGCCGGGACAGGGGCGACGACGCTGGACGCAGTCGAGCCGATGGCGCGGCCGCCTTTGACGCGCCCCTGATGACCAGGCTTGAGGTCTCTTGACGAAATCCCTACGCCGAGCCACGGATGTTGATATTTTCCTTACACTGGTCGTCAAGACAGCGATGCACGCTGCGTTACGTGTCAGCACCCGCGTCATGGCTCAAAAGGTTGGTGCTCGGACGGCCGTTCCGGACCGACACCCTCGGCGAGACCCTGCTGCCCAAGTGGCTCGCCCTGCCGATCTTCGCCAGCGACCCGCTCTCCTCGGTGGCCTACGCGACCCAGCAGATCCTGCTCATCCTCAGCATCGGCGGCCTGGCCTACCTGACTCTGGCGCCGTGGATCGGCCTGGCAGTCGCCGCGCTCCTGACCGTCGTGGTCGTATCCTACCGGCAGGTCGTGCGCGCCTACCCCACCGGCGGCGGGTCCTACGAAGTGGCGTCGAAGAACCTGGGCAGCTCCGCCGGGCTTGTCGTGGCAGCGGCGCTGATCGTCGACTACATCATGACCGTCGCGGTCTCGGTGGCCTCCGGCGTCGACAACATCATCTCAGCCGTTCCCGCGCTGAACGCCTACCGCATCGGCCTGGACATCGGTTTCATCGTGCTGCTGACGGCGATGAATCTGCGTGGAATCCGCGAATCCGGCCGCACGTTCGCCATCCCGACCTACCTGTTCGTCGGCGGGGTCGTGCTGATGATCGTGCTCGGGATCACGCAGGTGCTCACCGGACACGCCCCCGTGGCCGAAAGCGCCGGCTACGGCATCCGGCCCGAACAGGTCGGCCTGACCGGCCTGGCGCTGGTCTTCCTGGTGCTGCGGGCTTTCTCCTCCGGCTGCACCGCCCTCACCGGCGTCGAAGCCATCTCCAACGGCGTCCCCGCGTTCCGCAGACCCAAGAGCGCCAACGCCGCGCGCACGATGACCGCGATGGGCGGCATCGCCGTCGTCATGTTCGGCGGCATCACCGCGCTCGCGATGATCACACGGGTCCGGATCGCCGAGAACACCTGTGACCTCATCGGCTTCCAGGGGAACTGCGTCAGCGACCCGCAGCGGACCGTGATCAGCCAGATCGCCGCCGCTGTCTTCGGCGGCGACCATTCGGTTCTGTTCTACTTCCTGCAGGCCGCCACCGCGCTGATCCTGATCCTCGCGGCCAACACCGCGTTCAACGGATTTCCTTCGCTGGCCTCGATCCTCGCCCAGGACTGGTACCTGCCCCGGCAGTTGCACACGCGCGGCGACCGGCTCGCGTTCTCCAACGGCATCATTGCCCTCGCGCTGGTCGCCGGGGTGCTGATCTTCGCGTTCGACGGCTCCACGACCCGGCTGATCCAGCTCTACATCCTCGGCGTGTTCACGTCGTTCACGCTGTGCCAGGCGGGGATGGTCCGGCATTGGAACCACGAACTCGCCACCGCGACCGAGACCCGGCAGCGCCGGACGATACAGCGTTCGCGGCTGATCAACGCCGTCGGCGCGACACTCACCGCGATCGTGCTCGTCGTCGTCATGATCACGAAGTTCACCCACGGCGCCTACCTGGTCGTCATCGCGATACCGGTGCTGTGGGTGATGATGCGCGCAATCCACCGCCACTACAGCGACGTCCGTAAAGAGCTCCAGGCGGACGACGCGAGCGAGCTGTTGCCCAGCCGGGTCCAGGCGATCGTGCTGGTGTCCACTTTGCACAAACCCAGTCAGCGCGCAATCGCCTTCGCCCGTGCGACACGGCCCGACACCGTCACCGCGATCACGGTGAACGTCGACGACGCCGACACCCGCACGTTGCAACGGGAATGGGAGCAACGGGGCATGAAGATCCCGCTCAAGGTGCTCGAGTCGCCCTACCGCGAGATCACTCGCCCGGTGGTCGCGTACGTCGAAAACCTCCGCCGCGCCAGCCCACGCGACGTCGTCTGCGTCTACATTCCCGAATACGTCGTCGGCCGCTGGTGGGAGAATATCCTCCACAACCAGAGCTCGTTGCGACTCAAGGGCCGGCTGCTGTTCGAACCCGGAGTCATGGTCACCAGCGTGCCCTGGCAGTTGCACTCGACCAGCCGCCGCGACCTCCAGCGCGTCCGGGCCCTGCCCGGCGACACCCGCCGCGGCATCACCCCGCAGCGCCGCTCCTCAGCGCACCGGCGTGTCAAGACACGGTGAACGGCTCTGTGAACTGGTGAACCTGCACGGTGATCTCGGGGATGTCGGACAGATGGCGGCGGTGGGACTGTCACGAGGCAGCGGCATGCCGATATGTCCGGTGACGTGATCGATTCCATGCGCTCAACTCATCGCCGGCGACTACGTGGACGGCGCCGAGTCACGGGATCGCACAGTTCCATCCCACGTAGCCGTCTCAGCAGAGATCTGTGCGGACCTGACTTCGCTCAGCTCAACCGCCGGCCACGAGGCATCGGAACGAAGGACCAACGTCACCTAAGTGGCGCCGGTGCGCAGGTGTCAATGAACTGAAATTTACCGTCTTCTTACCTTTCATTCGCCCGCGCGGACCGTCAGCTCCGGCACCCCACGAAGCACCCGGGGCATGATGGCGGCATGCAGCCCCGCGTCCTGCTCGCCGACGACGACCGCGCCATCCGCGAGTCACTGCTACGCGCGCTGGAGCTGGAGAGCTACGAGGTCACGGAGGTGACCGACGGGGTCGCCGCGCTCGCCCTGGCGCGGCGGGATCGCTTCGACGTGCTGATCCTCGATGTGATGATGCCCGGCGTCGACGGGCTCGGCGTGTGTCGCGTGCTGCGCGCCGACGGTGACCCGACACCGATCCTGATGCTCACCGCCCGCGTCGAACCGCCCGACCGCGTCGCCGGGCTCGACGCGGGCGCGGACGACTACCTGGTCAAACCGTTCGATCTCGACGAGCTGCTCGCTCGCCTGCGGGCGCTGCTGCGGCGAACATCGCCCGACGCCACCGCGCCGCGGGTCCTGCGACTCGGCGCGCTGACCGTGGATCCGGCAGCACGACGGGTGCGGTGGCAGGACGTGGAGGTCGACCTGTCGAAGACCGAGTTCGACCTGCTGGAACTGCTGGTCCGCAACGCCGGGATCGTGCTCGACCGCACCACGATCTACCAGCGCATCTGGGGCTACGAGTTCGGCTCGGACTCGAAGAACCTGGCCGTCTACATCGGATACCTGCGCCGCAAGCTCGAGAAGGCCGGGGCGACCGACCTGATCCGGACCGTGCGCGGCGTCGGGTATTCGGTGCGGGTGTCGTGAACCTGCGCAGCAAGCTGGTCATCGCGTTCGCCGGGGTCGGCGCCGCCGCGAGCGTGCTGGTCGGCGTGTTCAGCTACCAGACGGCGTCGCAGCGGATCAGTGACGAGCTCGACCGCTCGCTGCTCACGACCTCGGCCGAGATCCAGGCCGGCGCGACGCAGGTGCTCGCGCCCAGCCCGTTCACCCGCGGCCCCCACGACAACGACCACGACGAGGCGCAGCCCATGGTCGCGCAGTCCATCGCTCCCGACGGCGAAATGCGGCGGATAGGCGGCCGCCCGGCGGTCTCCTACACCGTCGACGGCACCGACCGGGCACTGGCGGCGAACGGCCACCCGGGTGACCACGCCTACCGCGACCTGACCGTCGGCCCCGACGACTATCGCGTGATCACCGTCGCACTCGGCCAGGGCCGCGGGGCGATCCAGCTCGGCGTCGACGTCGACGAGTCCCGTCACGTCCTGACCTCACTCGCCACGCGGATCACACTGGTCAGCGCGGCGGTTCTCGCCGCCGCCGCGCTGGCCGGCTGGCTGCTGGCCCGCCAGATAACCCGCCGGCTCGTGCGGCTCACGGCCGTCACCGAGCAGGTGAGCGACGGCGGCCTCGTGCAGGCAGACGTCCCCGCCGACGGACGTGATGAGGTCGGCCGCCTGGCGACGTCCTTCGACCGCATGCTCGGCCGGCTCGCCGACGCCCGCGCCGACCAGGAACGGCTCGTTCAAGACGCCGCGCACGAGCTACGGACACCGTTGACGAGCCTGCGGACCAACGCGCAGGTGATGCGGCGCTTCGACGAGCTGTCCCCCGACTCCCGCACCCGGCTGCTCGACGACGTCGACGGCGAAACGCGCGAGCTGACGCACCTCATCACCGAGATCGTCGACCTCGCGACCCGACGGTATGACAGCGAAGACGCCGGACCGGTCGAGCTGGCCGTGGTCTCCGAACGCGCCGCCGAACGGGTGCGGCGCCGGTCCGGCCGAACGGTCGTGGTCGACGCCGATGACACCGTCGCGTCGGGTCAGGAGAGGCGGCTGGAACGCGCGGTGACGAACCTGCTGGAGAACGCGGTCAAGTTCGACGCCGGTGGAACCGAGCCGATCAAGCTGACCGTCCGAAGCGGACAGATCGAAGTCCTCGACCGCGGCCCGGGGATTCCTGAGCAGGACCTGCCGCACGTTTTCGACCGCTTCCACCGCGCGGACGCCGCCCGGGCGTTGCCGGGTTCCGGACTCGGACTGGCGATCGTGCGCGAAACGGCCGTTGCCCACCAAGGCGAAGTCCTCGCCCGTCCGCGCCCGGGTGGCGGGGCCGTCGTGGGGTTCACCGTCGGCGGTGATCGGCTCTTACCGTCTTCTCACCCGGATCACGCCGGGCACTAACCGGGCTCCGCAAGGGTGGTGACACCACGAACGCCACCAGGAGCACCCGATGTCCACCGTTCCCCTCTCGATCCGGCCCGGCGAGGCTCGCGCCCAGCGCCGCGCCCGCCCGGTCCGCCGGTGGTGGCGCGACGCCGCCGGTTTGGCGGCCTGGACGATAGTGCTGTTCGTGACGGCGCTGTGGGTCGCCGGCCACGGCGTGCAACAGCTGAACTCCGTCGCGTCCGGACTCACGTCGGCCGGGCGCCTGACCGGCCTGCTGTCGGCCGCCCTGTTGCTGCTGCAAGTGCTGCTCATGGCGCGGATCCCGTGGGTCGAGCGCAGCTACGGCCAGGACGCGCTGGCGCGCCGGCACCGGCTCACCGGGTTCACCTCGTTCGTGCTGCTGTGCCTGCACATCGTCCTGATCTCCCTCGGCTACGCCGCGACCGACCACACCGGACTGATCGCCGAAGTGTGGGACCTCGTGACGACGTACCCGGGCATGCTGCTGGCGACCGCGGGCACGGCCGCGCTTGTCCTGGTCGTCGTCACGTCGGTCCGGGCCGCGCGGCGCCGGTTGCGGTACGAGTCTTGGCACCTGCTGCACCTCTACGCCTACCTCGGTGTCGGCCTCGTCCTGCCGCACCAGCTGTGGACGGGCGCGGACTTCACCGCCTCGGCCGCGGCGACGATGTTCTGGTGGACCGCCTACGCCACCGCGGCCACCGCGGTGCTGGTGTTCCGGGTGGTGCTGCCGCTGACGTGCAGCCTGCGGCACAGGCTCGTGGTCGATCGCGTGGTGCGGGAAGGGAACGGGGTCGTCTCCGTCCACCTGCGCGGCCGCTGGCTCGACCGGCTGCCAGTGGTGGCCGGGCAGTTCTTTGTGTGGCGGTTCCGGCACGGCACCGGCTGGACGCGCGGCAAGCCGTTCTCCCTGTCCGCCGCCCCGGACGGTCACCGCCTCCGGATCACCGCTCGCGACCTCGGCCCCGGCAGCGCGCGACTCGCGAACCTCCCGGTCGGGACGCGGGTGTGGTTCGAAGGCCCCTACGGCACCGTCACCGGCGCGGTCCGAACCAGCCGCAAGATCACCATGTTCGCGTCCGGGATCGGCATCACGCCATTGCGCGCCTTGCTCGAAGAACTGCCCTACGAACCCGGCGAAGCCGTCCTCTTTTACCGGTTCTCCTCCCCCGCGCAGCCACTGTTCCACCACGAGCTCGAGCACCTCGCGCGGACCCGAGGCGTGCGGATCCACTATCTGCCGGGCCACCGCGCCCGCGACCGCGTCTCGTGGCTGCCCGCGGGCTACGCGCCCGTGCCCGACCGCACTGTGCTGCGGCACTTCGTCCCTGACATCGCCGAGCACGACGTGTACGTCTGCGGCCCCACCGCGTGGGCAAGCGCCGCAATCGAGTGCGCCTCGCAGTGCGGAGTTGCACGGCAGCGGATCCACTTCGAACACTTCGCCTGGTAGGAGCTCCCGACATGCGAAGAATCGCCATCGCCATCGCGGCCACCGTCTCGATCGTCGTACTGCTGTTCAGCTACCGCACGAGCACGAACCAGGACCCGGTCGCCGCACCCGCACAGGTGCCCGGCGTCGTCCGGTCGCCGTCGGCACCGCCGACCGCCTCCGGAACCGGGTCGGGTGGTGGCACGTTCACCGGCCAAGCCGCCGACACCCCGTACGGACCGGTCCAGGTCGAGATCACCGTGTCCGGCGGACGGATTACGGCCGCACGCGTCGTGCAGGTGCCACAGGAGTCCGGCCGCGACGTGCGCATCAACTCCGCCGCCGTGCCCGTGCTCAACCAGGAGACGCTCCAGGCGCAGAACGCCGAGATCGACACCGTCAGCGGCGCCACCTACACGTCGGAGGGCTACATCCAGTCCCTGCAGTCCGCGATCGACGCCGCGCACCGATGACCTTGCCAGACCGGCGCGCGTGGACGCGGGTGATCATGGGGATGCCGATCAGCCTGCACCTGCGAGGCCCCGGCGTCCGAACCAACGCAGCGGCGGAATCCGTTGTCGCGGAAGTGTTCTCGTACCTGCGCACGATCGACCGGCTGTTCAGCCTGCACCGGCCCGGGAGCGAGGTGAACCGCCTCCGCCGAGGCGAACTTCCACCCGGCGATCGGCATCCGTGGGTTCGCGAAGTCGCTCGGCTGTGCGTCGAAGCCCGTGAGCGCACCGACGGCTGGTTCGACGCCGACCTCCCCGGCGGGTACGACCCGTCCGGACTGGTCAAGGGCTGGGCCGCCCAGACCGCAGCCGCTCTGCTCGACCGGATGCCGGACCACGACTACTGCCTCAACGCGGGCGGCGACGTCGTGGTCGCCGTGCGCGTCCCGGAATCGGCGGCGTGGCGGGTCGGCGTCGAAGACCCCCGCGACCGCGGCCGCCTGCTGGCCGTGCGAACCGTGCGCGAGGGCGGCGTGGCCACGTCCGGCACGGCGGCCCGCGGACACCACATCGTCGATCCCCGCACTGGCACCCCTACGCAGGCCCTGATGTCCGCGACGGTCGTCGGCCCGAGTCTGCTGTGGGCCGACGTCTACGCCACCGCCGCCGTCGCCCGCGGCGGGAACGTCGAACGCTGGGTGCGCGCCCGAGCTCCCGACTACGAAGCCTGCGCCGTCGTCCGCTGTCCCTGAACACCGTCACCGCTCGAAGGAACCGATGACCACACTCAACGGTCTGCCCGCTCACATCCTGCTCGTACACGCGATCGTCGTGCTGCTCCCCCTCGCCGCGCTGCTCCTCGTCCTGTGCGCGCTGTGGCCCGCGGCGCGACGCAAGCTGGCCGGCCCCAACGCAGTGCTCGCCGTCCTCGTGCTGATCCTCGTCCCGATCACCACCGACGCCGGCGAATGGCTTGAGCGACGCGTGCCCACCACGCCACTCGTGCGCGCACACACCGAACTCGGCGACACCGCCGTCTACGCGGCCATCGCCGTCGCCGCGCTCGCCCTCGTGATCTGGTGGCGCCACCGCGAAAGCACCTACCCGGAAGACAACAGCCCCAAGCGCGTGCTGCGACTGCCGGTCCCCCGCCGGACCTTCCTCGCTCCCCGCTCGACGCCGGTCACCACCGTCATCGCGGTCGCGGCGATCCTGATCGCCGGCGCCGCCGCTTACGACATCTACCGCATCGGCGACTCCGGTGCGCAAGCCAGCTGGCAAGGTCAATTCTCCGCCGCACCCGCACCGCGCAGCGGCCACCGGTGACCACCGCCGTCACGCACTCTCTTCGCGGCTCCAGCGCCTCCTAGCCGGCACGACGAACCGGCCGGCGAGGCCGGACTGCGGAAACCGAAATCCCGCGACGATTGAGGGCCACGGCAGGGTACTCACAAGGACGATGCAGCCCAGGAAGCCGACGACATGTCCAATTGTTCGCCCGCGCGTCAGCAAAACGGCTCGTTGCTTGGTGAGCCACACGCAGTGGCGTGTTGGAAGGCCGCGTTCTGCGCGGATGCGGAGCGGATGCGTCGGGCGTAGTCCGCGACCCCAGCACTTCGCCCAGCGCGAATGCGTAGAAGCCCCGCATTACTGCCAGCTGATGGTTTACGGTCCGTGGCGCGCGCCCGGCCGTCGGGTTCGGTTTCCTCCAGCCCTTCGGAGCTGCGATACACTGATCGGGTTGACGGGGAAATCCGCACGGCCTCATCTGCAGGAGTCGAATGTCATGTTCGAGCGATTCAGCACAGCTGCCACACAGGTTGTGTCGGTAGCACAGCGGGAAGCTGACGTCGCCGGTGCGGAAACCGTGAACATGATCCATCTGCTGCGCGGTTTACTCGCCGCAGACGGCTGTGGCCGGCGGATTTTGGAAACGGTCGGCGTTGATCGTGAATTACTCGATGCACGTTCCCCCTCCGGCGGAACTGGTGGCAACAATGATGTTCATGCCGGCTTCTCAGCGCCCGCAAAAGATGTCCTAAAACAGTCTTGGCGCAAGGCCACCAGCGGGGCGGGATTGGCCGTGGGAACCGACCACATCACCCAAGCGTTCATGGACAATGAGGTTGGCAGGAGGTCATTCTCCTCGCTATCGATTGATATCGGCGCCCTCGCCAGGGCACTCAGTCATGCGGAGCCGACAGGCGGAGATCGAGAACTTCCGAGGCGGGACGAAAGCGACAGTCGACAGCCCGCCTCGAAAGTTGACCGAGAACTGCGGTACCACTGAGACCCGAGGGGCCGCTACGCGTCGCCTCGGGTCCAGCGGTCCGCATCTGGAGCAGCTTTCAGCAGCTGACAGAGTCTTCTTCGTCGTACGCGCTTGCCTGGTATCCCTCTCCGAGCATCTCGACATAGCCGTTCGTCGTCGTCTGGAAATCGTGCGCGCCGCTTCCCGCGCAATTCCAGTCGTACACAAAGGTGAGCCGGCTCCCCCGTCCAAAACAGGCTCCGCATCGGGAAGCACATCGTCGATCGCGCTCAGCTGGACCCACCGGAAGGTCGTGTCGTCCTCGATCTTCGAGCCGCGCGTCCCGGTGGCCCGGCATCGCCAGGGTCAGCCGACAAAGTGATGACGCGCCTACCCGGCTTCATTTTCTCGTGCCGGCGCGGCCGATTGGACGCGACCCTGGCAGGGTAGCCGCCTCGGCAACGCCGTATTACGGAGAAGAAGGACCCGATGAAGCCCGAGCTGCCCTTGGCCGACGAGCTCGCCGGCGTGTTCGCCAGACTGTCCGGCCTACTGCTCACCGCCGAGACCGTTCAGTCGGTGTTGAGGCTGATCACCGCAGCGTCGCGGGAGGTGTTCCCTTCCGCCGTCGGGGCGGGGGTGACGATCGCCGGGGACCAGGGCACGCCGGTGACCTGGGCGGCCACTGGCAAAGAGGTCGAACGAGCGGACCGCCTGCAGTACGAGCTGGGGTCGGGGCCGTGTCTGACGGCGTGGCAGGAGAGGTCGGTGATCGACGTCCGCGACCTGCGCGACGAGGACCGCTGGCCGGGTTGGACCGCTTCGGCGGTGGACCTCGGTCTGCGGTCCGTGCTGAGCGCTCCCATGGTCACGGGCTGCCGGAGCTTCGGCGCCCTCAAGGTCTACGCTGGTCGGCCGCACGCATTCGAGGAGCGGGATCGGATGCTGCTCACCCTGTTCGCGGCACAAGCCGCGGTGCTGGTGGCGAACGTGCAGGCGGCCGATGCCGCCGGGCGGCTCAGCACCCAGCTGCGGTCGGCGCTGCGAGCCCGGGACGTCGTCAGCATGGCCGTGGGAGTCGTGATGGGGCGCGACCACGTGCCCGAGGAGATGGCCTTTCTCCTGCTGGCGGACGACGCATCGCGAGCCCACACGCCGCTGCAGGAAACCGCCGAGGCAGTGGTGGGCTCAGCCGTGCGGCCACGCCGATGAGCGCGCCCGATCGGGGTGGGCAGCAACGCGAGATCCTCCTGGCCTACCGGCACGCGGACCTGACAGCGGAACAGCTCTGGACCCGTTACTTCGCACTACGCGGCAGCCACGGCCTGATGGCGGTCGAGGCGTACCTGGACGGTGTCGCGGAGCTGCCACGGCACCAGTGCGACCTGCTGGCCCAGGCGGTCAACGAGCGCCTCGACGAGATTTCCTGGACCCGCCGTGCCCCCTACAGCCGAACCCTCCGCCCCAGCCGGCCGCGCGATGATTCGCTGGCCGCGTTGGTGCACTTGCTCGAAGGTACGGAGCTGGCGCCGCCCGAACGGCTCGCCCACCTCGTCGAGGCCGCGGGCAGGCTGATCGGCGTCGGGTTCAGCGCCTACCTCGTCGACTACGCCCAGCAGTACCTGCACCCGCTGTCCGCCTCCGGAGATCCCGGACCGCCAATGCCGATCGACAGCACGCTGGCCGGGCGCGCTTTCCGCAGTCTCGAGGTGCTGCCCGCGGATTCGGCCGGATCGCGGTGCCTGTGGGTGCCGCTCGTCGACGGTGTCGAGCGGATCGGCGTCCTGCGGGCCGATGTCGCCGACGAGGACACGCTCCAGGACCCCGGCCTGCGTGCGCAGTGCCGGTGGACGGCTTTGCTCATCGGGCACCTCGTGGTGCTGATGACGCAGTACGGCGACGGGCTGGACGCGGTGCGCCGGCGCAGGGGCCGGACGGTTCCGGGCGAGCTGATCTGGTCCTTGCTGCCGCCGCTGACCGCGGGCGTGGACGGTTTCGTCGTCACCGGTGTGCTGGAGCCGCGGCACGCCGTCGCCGGAGACGCCTTCGACTACTCGCTCTCGGACACCACCGCTCTGCTGTTCATCGTCGACGCCGTCGGGCACGACCTGCGCAGCGGCCACATCGCCGCCACCGCGCTGGCCACCCACCGCAGCGCCCGCCGCGCCGGCTACGGACTCTTCGAGCAGGCCCGCCAGATCGACGAAACGATCGACGCGGCGTTCGGCAACGCCCTATTCGCCACGGCCGTGTTCGTCGAGGTCGATCTCGCGACCGGGAGGATGCGGTACATCAACGCGGGTCACCCGGAACCGCTGCTCATGCGCGGCGGCAGGGTCGTCAAGCAGCTGACCGGCGGTAGGCGCGCCGCGCTGGGGCTGGGCTCCGGCGAGCTGGTGGTCGGAGAGGAACAGCTGCAGCCCGACGACTGGCTGGTCCTGTACACCGACGGCATCACCGAGGCCCGAAACGGCGAAGGCGAGTTCTTCGGAGAGGCGCGGCTGGCGGACTTCCTGCGACGCGAAGCGTCCGCCGGGTACCCGCCGCCCGAGACCGTGCGGCGGCTGATCCAGGCCGTGCTCACCCATCACGACGGCTCATTGCAGGACGACGCCACTGTCCTGCTCGCGCGGTGGACCGACCCACGCGACCTCATTCCAAAAGGGTGACGTCCCCACCGGATGAAAGAAGTTCCAAGCGGATGCGCCCCGCGAAGCACCTGATCCACACCGAGGACGGCGAGGCTGGGGAACGCAACGCCCACGGCCGGCGCCGCCGGAGCGAACGCATCGGCAACCACGCGGTTTCGGTTGCCCGGCAGCTTGAGTTCGCCGCGAACGGCTCTGTGCCCGTTTGCCGTTATCGCCGGCTCGAAAATCACCGAGTGGTGCCAGGCCAGCTAACCTCGGATCGGCCCGGGATCAGCGACCCAATGCGTTCCGCAGCTCCTTCTTCGTCATGTTCGACCAGCCTTGATGTTGCATTTTTCGCCGCGTTGCAGAGCTGATCCAAGGTAGGCCCGCCAGGCGATGATCAGCGCTCCGCCCAGTCGGGCCGGACCGCGGTCAGGCGCCGGGTGCCCGCTCGAGCCGAACCCCAACCCCGGTCCGCCGACGACGACCTGGCTCAGGCAGTCGCGCTGCTCAGCTTCAGCGGGTCCTTCGGCGCCCGCGCCCGCGCGTCCAGCATCTGTTGGCCGAGCTCCTGCAGGCGCTTGCGCCCCATCGCCGCGCGCACCTGCGGGAACCAATCATCCTCCTCCTCATCCACGTGGTGGCGGACGTTCTCCGTCAGCACCGTGACCTTCGCGTCGAACGTCTCGTCCGTGGCAGCGAGGCCCGTGAGCTCCGAAAGCATCCACACCACCACGTGGTGCTCCTCAACGCTTTCCAGCACGTGGTCCTTCGTCTCGGGCACGGCCTCACGAGCGGCCGAATAGAAGATCTCTTCCTCGATATAGGCGTGGATCGTCAGTTCCTCGATGATCGAGTCGGCGATCCGGCGCTTCTCCTCGTAGGCCTTCTCCCCCGCCTTCTCGAACCGCTTGAACAAGCCCTCCACCGTCTTGTGGTCCTTTTTCAGCAGCACGATCGCGTCCGTGGACACAGGCCCTCCTCGGTCCGGCTCCGTCCGGCAGCCGCCGGCTCACGCCGGAATACCCCGGCCAACGGCGTGGAAACCTGCCGAGGAACTGATCAACCGGCAGGCGTGACAGCGTGGACAGCCGAGGCGACATCGCCGTGCACCGTCAACTCCTCGCTGAGCCCCAGCAGATCCAGGATGCGCACAACATGCCGGTTGCCGCTCGCGATGGCGACCGAGGTGTTCTCACGGGCGGCGCGGCGGCGAAGCAATACCAGGCTGGCGATGCCGCTCGAACCCAGGAAGTCCACAGCGGACATGTCGACGACGAGCGCCGGGCCGGAGGCTTGGAGGCCCGAGTCCAACGCGGTGTCGAACTCCTCCGCGGTGGCGAGGTCGACGTCGCCGCGAACCCGGACGATCGTGACGAGACCGTCGGTGTAGGTTTCCGCCTCGAACGGCGGTCTGGGGAAACCGGCGGGCGGGGTGTTCATGTTCGTCTCCTTCGGCAGGTGGCCGACGTTGGCCGCCGGAGTAGGCGTCTCAGTTTATCCAGGAAGCCGGGGACGTGCAGATCACCGGCGGCGGAAGGCCAGCAACGCGATGTCGTCCTGGGCGTTGCGGCCGAAGCGTTCGAGCAGGTCGTCGCACAGCTCGTCGAGGTCGGTGTCCTGGGTGACGGCCGTGGCGAGGGAGGCCATGCCGTCGTCGACGGTTTCGCCGCGGCGCTCGATGAGGCCGTCGGTGACCAGGAGCACCAGTGCGCCGGGTTCGAGGTGCCATGAGGTCGCGGCGGGCCGGTCGAGGCCGATGCCCAGGACCGGGCCGCGGACGTCGAGGTAGCGGACGCCGCGCGCGTCGGCGGTCAACGGCGGGATGTGCCCGGCCGAGGCGATCTCGACGGCTCCGCTCTCCGGATCGACGAGGATCAGACACATCGTGGTGAGGTCGCGCGGGTGGAAGCGCTGCAGCATCGCGTCGAGGCGGTCGAGGATGCCCACGAGGTCGTGGCCCTCGACGGCGTAGGCGCGCAGCGCGTGCCGCACACGTCCGGCGCGGGTACGGCCGTTTTGCGGTGCCGGGTCGGAAGGAGATCGTCTGTGTTTGGCAAACGCCATGCCGCCTCCATGATCGCCCGGAGCGCGGAGAATCCCCAGGATCGGCGGAAGTTCCTCCGGGCGGCGGGCATGACCGGGCTCGGTGTCGTCGGCGTCGGGGCGCTCGGGGGCCTCGGCCTGGCGAGCCGCGCTACCGCGGCGACGCGGCGGTCCGCGCCGGTGGCCGAAGCCGACGCCGAGGTGAGTGACGGGGCGGTGCTGAACTTCGCCCTCAACCTCGAATACCTCGAACCCGAGTTCTGCCTGCACGCCGTGACCGGCAAGGGCCTGGCCGACTCCATGACCAGCGGCACCGGCACCCGCGCGCTGGGCTCGGCCGCGGTCAGCCGGCCCGCGATCGACCTGCAGTCCAGCTTCACCGCGGCCGCGCAGGCGGCCGGGATCGTGAAGCCCGGGCACACGTTCGACGCCTTCGCGTGCGAAGAGAACTTCCTGCTCGCCGGGTACCTGTTCGAAGACGTCGTGGCCGAGGATCGCGCCCGCGACCATCCCAGGCATCGTGCCGCGGACCATGTGCAGGTCGGTGCCGCAGATCGCGCTGCGGGTGATGCGCACGGTCGCGTCGGCAGGTTCGAGGATCTTCGGATCCGGTACGTCGTAGAGCCGGAGGTCGCCGACGCCGTGCCCCACAACTGCCGTCACGATCGTTCGTCCTGATCTTCTCGTCCCGGCGGCCTACTCGCTCGGGCACCCCCGAAGCGCACGGTGTGAAGCGGCACGAGCGCGCACCCGCCGAGGAAGCCCGCGAACGCGAGCGCTCCGCGCCCGGCGAACACTCCGGTCAGGGCGGTGAGCACTGCCGTGCCCTCGGCGGAGATGAGCACCGCCTGCCAGCTGATGCGTTCGAACGCGCCGCGGAGGGCAAAAGCGCGTGCGGTG
Organism: Amycolatopsis sp. NPDC005232; assembly: GCF_040607795.1. Lineage (NCBI taxonomy): Bacteria > Bacillati > Actinomycetota > Actinomycetes > Pseudonocardiales > Pseudonocardiaceae > Amycolatopsis > Amycolatopsis sp. NPDC005232. The sequence goes on from NZ_JBEXHL010000008.1 coordinate 278,527, forward strand.
AAGGACTGCGGGTGCAGGTCGGCTTCGATGTCCAGCAGGGTGCGATGATCTTGTTCGTTCAGCCGACGGCGGGGGTGAGATCGGGCAGACTGTGGTCTGCACATCCTGCCGCTACCGCCGCCGCACCGACAACGAGCGGTAGTCCACATCGGACCAAATGGACGCGTGTTTACTCGGCGCGTCCGGGGGAATTCCTGGGCGGTACAACTGCGCCAGCCACGAGGAGGAGCCCCTGTGCCCGATGTCCGCGACTACCTGACCGACGTCGAATACCCCTGCGGACGCGACGAACTGCTCCGTTGCGCCACCGCCCACGGAGCCGGTAACCAGATCATCGGCCACCTGGGCACGCTGCCCGAGCAGGAGTACACCGACGTCGACGCCGTCCACAAGCTCCTCGGCCACGAATCGCCGTGAGCTCAACCAGGGATGGCGGGGCACTCGAGGACCTCGATCGAGTACACCGGCATCACGGTGAGATGAGGGTGATCAGCGGGAGCCGCGCGGCGTCATCGGCTGACGCAGCCTCCACGATCGCGGATGCGGTCTTCGAATCGGTGAAGTCTTCGACGCCCCTGGTCGTCACGAGCTTCTTGCGAACCAACGGCGCATCGGGATCTACCGGCGCCTGCGCATTCTTCTGAGCCCAAACCGCCCACACGTTCATGAACTCGCTCCGATGCTGTTCGGTGATCTCCGCCTTGTCGGCGTCGTCGGCCGCGCCATTCAGGATCGCGAGATACCTGCCCATGGACGGAACGTAGTAGCCGGGGCACACCGCGGGGCCCGCGATGAACGGGACGACGGCCGGGTTGGCCGGGGCGCGGCCGTCGAGCCAGATGTCCGGGGTGAAGCGGTCCGCGTCAGGGCAGGTCGGGGTGCGGCGGCCACGTGCACGTCGGCGTCGCCGACCCCGACACGGCCGTCGCGTTGTCAACCATCTCGCACCCTGGCCGCCCGTGCTGCTGGCGCTGTCGCCAACTCGCCGTTCGCTGACAGCCCCGGCCGCGGATCTCGTCCGCGAGCTGATCGGGCACGTGGCCGACGCACTCGAGCACGCAGCCGACCGAGCCTCCGCCGAGGTACACGCGCTCGCCCTCCTCGCGGACGGCACGGGCTCGGTCGCGCAGCGTGCCGCCGCCACCGCCGGGCTGCCCGTTGTACTCCGCCTGCTCGCCGAGCGGACCGTGCCGGCCACCGGGCATGAAGCCGCCGCCGCGGGGTAACCGGAGGCCATGACGATGCTGCCCTCGCTCGTACTGCCCGCCACCCGCGGCCCGCTTTCCGCCACGGTCGCCGCGGCGCTGTCCGCTCCGCCGACTGGGCGGCCGTTGATGCTCGACGTTCTCGCGGACGCCCAGCCGTTCGGCAACGACCTGCAACTCGCGCTGCACCTCTGCTACGAACAGCACTACCAGGGAACGCCGGGCGTTGACGAGACGTGGGAGTGGGATCCGAACCTGCTGCGGGCCCGCGCGGCACTGGAGCAACGGTTCCTGACCGGCCTGCGGGGCGCGGTACCCGGTGGCCACGACGTCGCCGCCGAGTTCGCGGCCCTGCTCGTCGAGCCGATCGACGGCTCCGGCGTTTCCCACTTCCTTCGAGACGAAGGAAAATGGTGGCACGTGCGGGAGGTCTTCGCCCACCGCTCGGTCTACCACCTCAAGGAAGGCGACCCCCACGCGTGGGTCATTCCGAGATTGCGCGGCCGGGCCAAGGCCGCACTCGTGGCCGTCGAGTTCGACGAGTTCGGCGGCGGCCGGGCGGAATCCGCCCATTCGCGCTTGTTCGCCGACCTCTTGCGCGGCGCCGAGTTGCCGGACGGCTACCTCGCTCTGCTGGAGCACGTGCCCGCACCGATGATCGCGATCGTCAACATGATGTCGCTGTTCGGTCTGCACCGTTCTCTGCGGGGAGCCCTCGTCGGTCATTTCGCCGCGACCGAGGTGACCACGGGACCGTCAGCGCACCGGATGGTGCAAGCGCTGACCCGGCTGGGTGCCGCCGAGGCGTGCAAGCTCTTCTACACCGAGCACATCGAGGCCGACGCCGTCCACGAGCAGGTGATGCGCCACGACGTCGTCGGTGAGCTGCTCATCCAGGAACCCGAGCTCGCAGCCGACGTCGTGTTCGGCATCCAGGCGACCAACCTCCTCGAAGAGCGCCTCAGCGAGCACCTCCTGGCTTGCTGGCGCGCCGGGCGTTCTTCGCTGCGTCAACCGTTGTCCTGATTCCTGACCCGCTTGCGGTGGCTCGTGTCACACAGCGGGAACCGCTTGCTACGCCGGCACGTGCACACCGCGACGACGAAGCGGTCCGAGCGCACGACGTCCCCGTCCGGCGTCTGCAGTTCGATCGGCCCGTCCACCAGCAGCGGGCCGCCCGGCACGAGCCAGGCCCGGCGGTAGCCACCTTCCTCGGCAACGCTCCTCATCACGCCCTCCTCGTCGTTCGGGATCCTCGCCGTTTACCCGCCGCCCGGCCGGGCAAACGTGACGTTGCCGGCCGGGAATCCGAAATTTGGCCGGCCGAAGTCGCCGGACCCGGGAGCGGTGAAAAACCGATGGCCGGACCGAACAGCCGATTTCAGTGCCACAGCGGCGACGGGTAGTAACGCTCCTCAGCGGGGTCAGTCCGCCGAACCCGTCTTACCTCTCCGCAACGATCACTGCATTTATCGATCACTCGCAGGTGAAATATGCTTTCAACAAAAGCTACCTGTCAGTAAGCAGGCGAAATCGCTGGAACCGATTTCGTGATTCTTTCTCCCCATCACCGCACAATGAAGAAATGTATTTTCCATTTTCTCGCGTTTTCACGCGGAACGTTGCGGGTAGCCGAATCAAACGAAGTCACATTCCTGTTCGCCTTGTTTCGGGGGCGGCGTGCGGGTGGTGCGTGACGGACTCGCTACCGCAAGAGTCAGGAGGAGCGGCCATGAAGGCAGGAACACGGATGGCGATCGGAGTCGCGGCCGGTTATCTACTGGGACGGACGAAAAAAGGGCGCCTCGCGTTGATGATCGCGGCCGCCGGGGCCACCGGCAAGGCCGGGGTGTCGCCGACGAAGCTCGTCCAAGGTGGTCTCAAGCAGCTGGGCTCGTCCGCGGAAATCGGCCAGCTGACGTCGCTGGCGCGTGACGAGTTGCTCTCCGCGGCGAAGGCTGCGGCGGTGACGGCGGCCAGCGGGAAGATTGAATCACTGAGCGAACGCCTCCAGGACGGCAGTGCGCTCACCCGCGGCAAGAAGTCCAAGGCAAACGACGAGCACAACGCCACGCCGCAAGACGAAGACGAAGCCGAAGTCGTGGACGAGGACGAGGACGAAGATCAGGAAGAGCCGGAGCCCGAGAAGCCCCAGCGCCGCCGTGCGGCGGCCCGCCGCTCAAGCGACGGCGACGGCGACGGACGGCAGACACAGCGGCGTTCATCGAGCCGGCGGTCCACGCCGTCCGATGACGGCGACAAGAGTTCTGGCAGTACACGCACCGCCACCAAGCGCGCGCCTGTCCGCCGGGCGAGGAGGTGAACGCAGTGGTCACCAAAACCTTGAAGAACACCACCGACAAGGCCACGAGCGCGGCCGGCAAAGCGACCGGCACGGTCACCGGCGCCGCGTCGAACGCGACCGGTGGCAACACGAGTGAGCTGACCGATGCCCTGCGCGGGCTGGGTCAAGCGGCCGTGACCCGGGCGACGGGTTCCATCACGAAGAAGATCTCTTCGACGGCCGGGCGCCTGACCGACTTCGCCGAAGGCGGCGGCGGTGGCCTTCTCGAAGCGGCGACCGGTGGCAAGGGCAGCGTCAAGGGCAAGGCGATGATGGGCGCCGTCAAGGGCGGCCTGTCCGGTATCGCGCAGAAGGTGAAGGACGCGTTCAGCGGCGGGGGCGGCCGTGGCAGCGGCAAGGGCAACAAGATCAAGCTCACCAACATCGTCGAGGAGATCGACATCGGTGCGCCGATCGACCTCGTGTACGACCAGTGGACCCGGTTCACCGACTTCCCGGCGTTCATGAAGAAGGTCAACAACGTCGAGCAGGTCAGCGATGAGAAGACCGAGTGGAAGGCGCAGGTCTTCTGGTCGCACCGCACCTGGGAGGCGACCATCCTGGAGCAGGTGCCGTTCGAGCGGATCGTCTGGCGTTCCAAGGCGGCGAAGGGTCACGTTGACGGAGCGGTGACGTTCCACGAGCTCACGCCGGACCTCACCAAGGTCGTGCTGGTGCTCGCGTACCACCCGCAGGGGCTGTTCGAGCGCACCGGCAACATCTGGCGGGCGCAGGGCCGCCGGGCGCGGCTGGAGCTCAAACATTTCCGCCGCCACGTGATGACGGAAGACCTGCTGCACCCCGACGACATCGAGGGGTGGCACGGCGAGATCCACGACGGGGAGGTCGTCGAGCAGGAGGACGAGGGCGCCGACCGCGACGAGGCCGAGGACACCCGGCCCGAGCAGGACGAGGAGTCCACCGACACCGGTTCCGAAGAGGACGAGTACGCGGAGTCCGAAGAGGAGCCCGAAGAAGAGCCCGAGGAGGAGCCGGAGGAAGAGGAGCCCGAAGACACCGACGAGACCGAAGACGCAGAGGAATCCGACGAGGCGGCCGAGGAAGAACAGCCTCGCCGCGGCCGCGCGCGTGCCGGCGCAGGCGCCGGCAGAGGTCGAGGGAGCAGGCGATGACAACAGCAGTACAGCCCTCCGGTGGGGGCGGCGGCCTCGACCGGCCGAGTTCGAGCAGCCTTGCCGACGTGATCGACACGATCCTGGACAAGGGCCTCGTGATCGACGCGTACGTGCGGGTGTCCCTGGTGGGCATCGAACTGGTGACCGTGGACGCCCGCGTTGTGGTGGCCAGTGTCGACACCTACCTGCGGTTCGCGGAAGCGGTGAATCGGCTCGACATCTCGGGCACCGAGCAGAAGGGCCTGCCCGACCTCCTGGAGGACGTGACCTCCGGCGGCGCCAAGGCCAAGACGCGCGGCGCGCTCGAGGCAGCAGGCGACAAGCTGCGCGACATCCTCGGCGAAGACGAAGACGAGGCAGAACCCGTGAGCCGCGGCAGGAAGGGACGGTGAGGCGAGTGACCGCCGAAACCGGCACCGAGACGGAGACCGGGACCGAGACTGCGATCTACGTCTACGGCATCCTCCCCGCCGACGTCGAGATCGACGGCGACGCGCGTGGAGTGGGCGATCCGCCTTCCGCCGTGACCACAGTGCACAGTGGACCGATCGCCGCGCTGGTCAGCGAGATCCCCCAGGACACACCGCTGGGCCGGCCGGAGGACCTCTCGGCGTACGCCAGGCTGCTGGACGCGGCGGCAACCGAGGTCCCGGTGCTGCCGCTGCGCTTCGGCGCCGTGGTCGCGGACGAGCGAGCGGTGGTCGACGAGCTGCTCGACGCGAACCGCGATGACTTCACAGCCGCGCTGGATGAGCTGGAGGGCAAAGCGGAGTACCTCGTCCGGGCGCGCTACGACGAGGGGGCCATCCTGCGAGAGATCCTGTCCGAGAACGACGGCATGGCGCAGCTCGCGGACGCGATCCGGGGCAAGCCAAAGGATGCCACCCGCAATGAGCGCATGACCTTGGGCGAGCAGATCACCCAGGCGATCGAGGCCAAGCGGGCGGTCGATACGCAACGGACGGCCGACGCATTGGCCGATTCGGTCGTGGAGCTCGCGCCGCGGCAGCCGACTCACGATGAGGAAGCGGTGCACCTCGCCGTGCTGGCCGAAACCGACCGGCAGGGGGACCTGGAAGCCGCCATCAGCGAGCTGGCGAAGGACTGGGAAGGCCGCGTCGAGGTCCGCCTGCTCGGTCCGCTCGCTGCGTACGACTTCGTCGTCACGCGGACACCGGAGTGACGCGATGGGCCTGTTGTCGGGAATCGCCGGCCTGCCCCTGGCACCGGTCCGCGGGGTCCTCGCCCTGGGCGAGCTGATCCGGCGGCGGGTCGACGAAGAACTGCACGATCCCGCGTCGGTCCGGCGCGAGCTGGAGGCCGCGGAGCAGGCGCGGGCCGCCGGCGAGATCTCGGCCGAAGAAGAAGCCGAAGCGCAGCAAGAGGCATTGAGCCGGCTGACGGGCTCCGGGCCGAGCCGGCCCGTGCACCGAAGCGACGAGAGGAAAAGGTGACGGCCTATGGCCACCGCGAAGAGTGAAGACCGGCCCCCGCCGACCCGCCGTCGATCGGGGCGCGATGGCATGGTCGCCTCGACAGCCGCCGCCTCGGCGGTGCGTCAGCTGGACGAGCTGATCACGAACGAACCCGTGGGCGTCACGTCGGTCGAGCCGCTCGACGACGGCTGGGTCGTCGAGGTCGAAGTGATCGAAGAGCACCGCATCCCGTCGTCGGCCGACATCCTGGCGCTCTACGAGATCGAGCTGGACACCGAAGGCGACCTGGTCGCGTTCCGCCGCACGCGGCGGTACGCGCGCGGCAAGTCCGGCACCGGCAACGAGGGGAGCTGAGATGGTATCGGGGCAACCGGTCAGCCGATCCCAGGGCGCGCTCGGTGCTACCGGCGGCCAGCCCGCGAACCTCGGCGACATCCTCGAGCGGGTGCTGGACAAGGGACTGGTCATCGCCGGGGACATCCAGGTCAACCTGCTCGACATCGAACTGCTGACGATCAAGCTGCGGCTCGTGATCGCCTCGCTCGAGACGGCCCGTGAGGTGGGCATCAACTGGTGGGAGAGCGATCCGTGGCTGACCGGTGACAACGGAAAGCTACAAGACGAGAACCGGCAGCTTCGGGCGCGCGTCGCCGAACTGGAAGCAGCGCCGGAATACATCGAGGCCGGCGGGGAAGACGATGAACGCTAGTGACGAGACGGGCGTGTGGCTGTACGCCGTGACGCCTGAAGCCGGGGCCGCTGCACTCGGCGGCCTGACCGGCGTCTCGGCCGAACACCCGCGGGCCGTCACGGCGGGCAGGCTGGCCGCGGTGGTGGGCGATGTCCCGTTGAGCTCCTTCGGCGCGGAAGCCTTGCGTCGCAACCTGGAGGACCTCGACTGGCTGGCCGCGGTGGCGCGAGCGCACGACTCCGTAGTCGCGGCGCTCGTCGAGCAGGGGCCGGTGGCACCCGTCCGCCTCGCGACGGTGTACCACGACGATGCCTCCGTGCGGGTCGCCGTCGAGGAGCGCGGCGCCGATTTCGAGCGGACGCTCGAGCACGTCTCGGGCCGGGTCGAGTGGGGGGTGAAGGCCTTCCTGCAGTCCGAACCGGAGCCCGCCGCGGCCGTGCCGGACGCCGAAGGCCCGGGAGTTGCCTACTTGGCGCGGCGGCGCAGCGCGCTGGCGTCACAGGAAGAACGTCAGCAGCGGGCCGCGGACCAGGTGAGCCGACTCCACGCCGCGCTCTCCGAGCTCGCGGCCGACGCTTGCACCCATCCCCCGCAGAGCCGGGCGCTGACCGACCAGGACGGGCCGATGATGCTCAACGGCGCGTACCTCGTCGACGCCGGGGAAGCCGGGCGATTCGCCGAGGCGGTGGACTCGCGTGGCCGGGACAGCACCGTGCTCACCGTGGAGCTGACCGGGCCATGGCCGCCGTACTCGTTCTCTTCATCGGAGGAACCATGACTGTGCCGGTACGCGCCGGGAACCGCAACGTCGCCCTCATCGATCTGCTCGACCGCGTACTCGCGGGCGGCGTCGTGGTGAGCGGCGAAATCACCCTGTCCATCGCCGACGTGGATCTCGTGCATGTTTCCCTGCGAACCCTGATCACGTCGATCACAGCATTGCAGCCCCATGGGTGACGACGAGCGGAAGAACCGGATCGACGCCGATCCCGAGACGGCGGAACGCAGCCTCGTCAGTCTGGTGCTGACGGTGGTGGAGCTGCTGCGCCAGCTCATGGAGCGCCAGGCGCTGCGCCGCGTCGACCACGGCGATCTGGACGACGACAAGGTTGAAGAGCTCGGCCGGACGCTGATGTACCTCGATCTGCGCATGGAAGAATTGTGCGATCACTTCGGACTGGAGCGGCGGGACCTGAATATCGATCTCGGACCGCTGGGGTCGCTGCTTCCTGAAGAATAGAGCTTCCCATTTCGAGATCAAATGACCGGGTAACGACGCACACCGTTTGGTGACAACGGCGTGTTTGACAGGCCGACAACCGGGTAATACCGCAATAACGCTTTGAGTTTCTCCGGGCGCGGGCAGCGGCGGCTGCACGGCCGCTCTCAGAATTGCCCACGAGAGGACAAGATCGATGAATACAGGATTCAACATACTGCAAAGTCTGCAGAGCGCATTCACCACGTTCGTGAACTACCTGCCCCAGCTGATCGGCGCGCTTCTCGTGCTGCTGATCGGCTTCATCATCGCCAAACTGCTGGACAAGGCCATCACCAAGGGCCTGCAGAAGGCAAAGGTCGACGACCGGTTGAAGTCCGGCGGCGGCGCGAATTACGTGGAGAAGCTCTCACCGCAGGGCAGTCCCTCCAGGCTCGTCGGTCTTGTCGTGTTCTGGGTGATCATGCTGTTCGTGATCTCCTCGGCCATCGGGACGCTGGGGATTCCGGCGTTGACCGCGTTCATGAACCAGGTGCTGAGCTATCTGCCCAACGTCATCGCCGCGCTGCTGATCTTCATCGTCGCGGCCGCGGTCGCCGGCGCGATCGGCGGGCTGCTGCACCGCACCATGGGCGAGACCCCTGCCGGCAAGATCGCCCGCACCCTCGCCCCGGCAATGATCATGGGTATCGCCGTTTTCATGATCCTGACTCAGCTGGGGATCTCCCCGGTGATCGTCACGATCACCTACGCCGCGCTGGTCGGCGCAGCGGCATTGGCCGCGGCACTGGCATTCGGCATCGGCGGTCGGGACGCCGCCGCGCAACTGGTCAATTCCGGGTACGACAAGGCCAAGGATCAGAACGACCGGATCAAGTCCGATCCGACGATCGGCAAACAGCGCACCGCCCAGGACGCCGCCGACGCGAAGCACAAGGCCGAGCAGCAGGTGGGTCGCCACGAGCACGGTGCACCCGCCGCGCAGCCACCCGTTCAGGCCCAGCCCACGACCACCACCGAGGGCGCCCACCGATCCTGACACCGAGCGGGATGCCTCCGCCGGCGCCTCGTCGGGCCGGCGGAGGCATCCCGTGCAACGACGAATCGTTGCGGGCGCCGGGGAAGAGGAGTGGCACTGATGAAGCCCGAGCCGCGAACCAAGTGGGCGAACGTCTGGATTGACGGCGGCGACTTGCACCTGGTGCCCATCGAAGACGTGGTGTGGCACGACTTCTCCAACGACTGCCTTTGCGGGCCGAAGATCGAGCTGCACCACTCCCAGGCAAACGGATCGGATGTCTGGTATGTCATCCACCACGCGCTGGACGAAAGGCCTTGACACGGCCCGTTTCCCGGAACAGCGACGGGAGCGCGAACAAGTCGATTCCGCGGTGAGGGTCGGAGCCCGACCGCAGGGGAAGTCCTTATCATGACCGACAAATCACCATCAGCGATCAGGTACAGCAGCACCCGGACTGCGACGGAGTCCCCGCCGCACCGGCTGTTGTCCGCCCTCGAAGACGTACAAGCATTGGACGCACCCGCGGCCGCGGTCGTGAGCCCGGTGGGCAAGCTCTTCAGCGGCCAGGCCGGCGAAGAGCTCCGAGGCCGCCGGCTCGGCCATCCACTGCACCCGCTCGCGGTCACTCTCCCGATCGGCGCGTGGGCGTGCTCGTCGCTGCTCGACTTGGTACCCGGCAACGACGAAGCTGCCCGTCGCCTCGTTGGCGTCGGCTTGCTGGCGGCTCCGGCGGCCGCGGTTCTCGGTGCCGCCGACTACCACGACCTCGACGAGCGACAGCGCCGGGTCGGGTTCTGCCATCTCGTACTCAACCTCGTCGCAACCGTGGTCTTCGCCGCCTCATACCGCCGGCGTCACCGTTGCGCGGCTGGGGGCAAGTTGCTCGGTGCACTCGGCCTGCTCGTCCTCAGCGTCGGGGGTGCGCTCGGCGGCCACCTCTCCTACGCCCAGGGCGCAGGGGTCTTTCGCTGGCAGCGCGCAGAGAGTCAGACGAGCACGGCTCCGGTCACGGTGAATTCGAGGCGTCTGGCCACCGACACGGCCTGGTCGCCGAAGCGCTCGTAGAACCGAGCCAGCAGGGCAGCGTTGGCCGCCGCGGCGGCGCCACCTTTCCAGTCCTGGCTCGTGATCAGGTCGAGTACTTGAGCGCGCACGCGGTACACCCCGAGACCTGCCCGTTCGTCGAGCGCGCGAAGACGTTCGACGTCATCGGCGCTCGCTCGTGCTACCTGCACGGCGGGTTCCTGGGTGGCGACCTGGCCACGGGCTGGCGCCTGGAGCACGGCGCGCTACCCGACCTGGGCCCGCACCTGATCGATCTGTGGCGCCTCGGACTGACACCTCGCGGTGCGGAGCTGTTTGGCCGGCGAGGAAGCGGGTAAACCTCATTGCGGGGCGGAGCCCGAGCCAAGGCGCGCCGCCACTTCTTCGGCCGAAGCGTGGCCGACCGGATACTTCGACTGTTCGGAAAGGAACACAGCATGCCCGAGCCGACCGCCGTGCTGTTCGACGTGGACGGCACGCTCGTCGATTCGAACTACCTGCACGTCCACGCCTGGCTACAGGCCTTCCACGCCGTGGACCGTCCGGTGGACGGCTGGCGGGTGCACCGGGCGATCGGCATGGGCTCGGACAAACTCCTCGTCCGGCTGCTCGGCCACGCCGACGCCGAGCAGCTCGGCTCCCGCGTGAAGGAACTGCATTCCCAGCTCTACCTGCGTGATTCGGACCTGCTGCGGCCATTTCCGGGTGCCCGCGACCTGATCCGGTCCCTGGCCGGGCACGGAGCACGCGTCGTGCTCGCCACGTCCGCAGGGCCTGACGAGCTCGAGATCCTGCGCAAGGTCCTTGACGTCGACGACGAGGTCGCCGCGGTCATCGCCGGCAAGGACGTCGAGGCGACCAAACCCGACGCCGAGCCGGTCGTCGTCGCCTTGGACGCGGCCGGCGCCGATTCGGCACGGTCGATTTTCGTCGGTGACGCCGTCTGGGACGTCGAGTCCGCCCGCCGCGCGGAGGTCCGAACGGTCGGAGTCCGCTCCGGCGGAACCAGCGCCGCGGAACTCCGCGATGCCGGCGCAGTGGCCGTCTACCGCGACGTCGCCGAAATACTGGCACAGCTCGACGACAGCCCGCTGACACCACTGCTCCGGGATTGATCGCCGCGGACGATCATGCAACGGCGCCATGCACCAGCCCGGTCCAGAACACTGGACCGGGCTGGGCGGGCAGGGGTCATCGCAGCACTTTCCGCCTCCGGCCAAAGGCTGCAGCGGCAAGCGAAACCCCGAGTGCGGCCAGCACGAGCTGGGTGATCATCTCGAGCCAGTCAAACCCTTCGGTGTCGGCGTATCCGGCCGCACGCGCGATCGCGGTCACCGCGAACGCCGCGATGATCCCGACCACGATCGTGAGCCACAGCGGAATCTTCTGCTTTCCCGGCGCAAGCAGCCGACCGAGAACGCCGATGATCAAACCGATGACGACTGCACTAATGATTCCGGTGATAGTCATCGCTGACTTCCTTTCAAAGCGATGACCTCGAATACCCGGATGCGGTCGAGCGAAACCAGCGCTTGCGGAAATTCACAAATAACAACATCGACTATCGGCCCGAAGTGTTCGATCGTGAAAATGAGAAACCGTGAGCAAGTGTGCGCCGAGATAGATTGACGGACCCGCGCCGCGCCGCGTTGTGACTCAGGCTCCCGTCGGGATCGGCGAGCTCCACGAAATCAGGCGCGAGCGGATAGCCGTCCAAGGTGTCCACTGACATCCGGCCGCGCGAGGACCGAACTCCGAGCCACCGCTCCGGCGGTGGCGCTGCGGATCTTGAGCGGATCCTCAGGCCCGTCCGCGCGGGGGTCGAGCATTTCCCGCCCGAGCTCCTGCAGGCACTTGCGGCCCATCGCCTTGCGGACCTCCAGGGAACCACTCGTCCTCTTCCTTCTCGACGTGATGGCGGACGTTCTCGATGAGGACGGTGGCCTTGGCGTCAAAGGTCTTGTCCGCGGGGTCGAGACCCTGCAGCTCCGACAGCTGCCAGACCATCCCGTGATGCTCCTCGACTCTTTCGAGCACGCGGTCCTTCTCCTCGGGCGCGGCTTCGCGAGCGGCTGGGTAGAAGATCTCCTCTTCGAGGTACGTGTGGACGGTCAGCTCCGATTACCCCGGGCGCGGCGGTGAAACGCCGCGGGTTTGGGCTCACTCCACGGGGGAACCACTTGGGGATGACGGACTTGCCCGCCCCGCTGTCGTTGTGGATCGACACCGCGCCCGCGCCCGAACGCGGCTCGGGACCGCCGCCCGGATGGGCCGACGTGGTCGTGCTCGGGGCCGGGATCGCGGGGCTCACCACGGCCGTGCTGCTGGCGCGGGCCGGGAAGTCGGTGCTCGTACTGGAGGCCGGCCGGGTGGCAAGCGGCGTGTCCGGGCACACGACGGCGAAGGTGAGCGCCCAACACGGTCTGAAGTACGCCGAGCTCGAGGCGCGCCACGGCGCCGACGCCGCGAAGACTTACGCCGGAGCACAGTCCGCGGCGATGGAGTGGATCGCGTCCGAAACGGGCATCGACTGCGCGTTCACCCGCGCGCCCAGCTACGTCTACACGACGCAGCCGGAGACCGTCGACAAGCTCAAGAAGGAAGCCGACGCGGCCACGAAAGCCGGGCTCCCGGCGGCGTACGTGAAGGATGTCGAGCTGGATGTGCCCGCCCTCGGTGCCGTGCGTGTCGCCGGGCAGGCGCATTTCCACCCCCGCCGCTGGCTGCTCGGGCTCGCCGCCGAGGTCGAACGCGCCGGCGGCACTGTCCTCGAGCACACGCGCGCGCTGAGCCTCGACTTGCGCGGACGGGTCGTGCGGACGTCCCAGGGCGACGTCGAGGCCGACGACCTGGTGGTCGCCACGCACTACCCCGTGTTCGACAGAGGGGTCTACTTCGCCCGACTCGACCCGGTGCGCGACCTGGTCGTCGCGGGCCCGGCGGTCGGCAACGCCTCCCTGGACGGCATGTACCTCGACGCCGACACTCACCACTCGGTGCGCGCCTACACCGCCGACGGCACCCCGATCGTCGTCGCCGGCGGCGAGCACTACCGCGTCGGCGCCGAATCACACGTCGAGCGGCGCTACGAACGCCTCGCCGCCTGGGCCGGCGAGCACGCGGGCCTGCACCGCGTGACCCACCGCTGGTCCGCGCACGATCTGTCTACTTTGGACGGATTACCGTACGCCGGCCGCTATCTACCCGCCTCGCTCCCGCTGTGGGTCGCGACGGGCTTCGGCCAATGGGGCATGACCGGCGGCACTGCGGCAGGCCAGGTCGTCGCCGCCCGCATCCTCGGCGAGGAGCATCCCGCCGCCGCGCTGTTCGACCCCAACCGCTTCGACGCGCGCTCGGTGCTCAGCCTCGCCGAAGACGCCTTCGAGGTCGGCCGCCACCTCGTCGGCGACCACGTGTCCGTGCTGCAGCAGGGCCGCTCTCTGGGCCAGGTACGACCGGGCCAGGGCGCCGTGGTCCGCGTGGGTGCCGAACTGGTCGCTGCCTACCGAGCGGAAAACGGCGATCTGCACACCGTCGAAGCCCACTGCACGCACCTCGGCTGCCTAGTGGCCTTCAACGACGCGGAACACACGTGGGACTGCCCGTGCCACGGCTCCCGCTTCGGCACCGACGGCTCCGTCGTCCAAGGCCCCGCCGTCCGGCCGTTGCGCCGCCATCCGCGCTGAGCCGCCGCGGTCACGAACGGGCAAACCCCGAAGGGCCGGCGCAGCGCCCAGTCACGGTGCCGGGCAGCGTGCGCTTCCTGCAGCCCCGACCAGGCCCGCTTTGGAGGCCACGGCGACGAACCGGCCCCGACGGCGCCGCAAGGCCGGTCCGTCCGTCGCCCCGGTCACCAGGTAGGTCATCGTGGCCGCCGCAGGTCGATCGTCGCACCGGCGTCGTAGCCGGAGCCCGGGCCGGCGAGGAAGTTAAAGGTGGGCCGCAGGTCCTTTTCGGACGTTCCGTCGCACACCACCGTATTGATGCGGACGTTCGGGCCGAGCTCCCGCGCGAGCGACTGAGCGACGCCTCGGGCGGCTTCGGCTAGCGCGACCTGGTCGGCGTCGTCGGCGGACCGCGTGGCGACCAGGGCGATCTTGAGCGGGCCGGCCTGCTGGCCATGGGCAGCCACCAGGTCTCGCAGGGCGAGCAGCGCTTTTCATCGAGCGGAAGCCAGGAGGTCAGCGGCGGCCGCCGCGGCCTGTTTGGTCGCGGTGCGCACGTCGAGCGTGCGGTGCTCGCGCGACATCATCTCCACGCCCCACGGGCCTGCGAAGCCGGCGCGCCGCAACGACTTCACGAAGGAAGCGACGTCGAAGTCCCCTTCCCCACAGTAGAGCCGGTTGTCGAAGGTGTCCTCGAACAGGGTTCCGGTCACCTCCCGGTACCCGTCGTTGATCTCGACGGCGAAGACGTACTCCGGCGGCAGGATCCAATCGAGGTCCTCATAGGACATCCCGCTGCGATGGACGTGCCAGATGTCGACCAGCAGACCGCCTGCCGGGTTCGCCACGTCGCGCACCAGCCGCGCGCCGGGCTCGATCGTCGTCATCATCGAGAAAGCCGCGGGCTCGAGGGCGATCCGCGTGCCCACTGCCCCGGCTTCCCGAGCCAGCGCGGAGAACTCCTGCCGCAACACGTCCGGCTCGACGGTGTCCCCGGCCTGCCCCACCCCGGCTTTGATGTGCGAGGCACCCAGCGCCTCGGCGGCGTGCAGCAGATCGGCCCGCATCGCGTCCGAACGCGAGCGCCGCTCCCCCGAGCACCACCAGTCGTCGATGTACTCTACCTCGACAGTCGTGATGCCGTGCTGCTCGAACTCCCTGACGAGCGCGGGAAACCCGATGCCGTCGCGCACCGCGACGAGGTCGGTGTGCGTGATCCCGAACCCGCTGAACCCCGCCTCCGCGGCGGCCGCTACCCGGTCCCGGATGTCGAACGGGCTGAGGTCGCCATTGCGCAGCGGCATCACATCACCCGCGGAGGTCCAGCACGTGCTCAGCAAGGCATCGGGGTTCGGCATGGGGAGAGTCTCTTTCAGTCGGTGGTCACGGCTTTCCGAGCGGGGTCGAGCTTGTCGATCAAGCGGTCCATGACGTTGCGAATGTGGGTGTCGACGGCTTCGCCCATCGCCCGGGTGTCGCCCGCCTCCATCGCCTCGAGAATCGCGCGATGCTCCTTGTACGCCAGCTCCGTGTGCTCGTGGAACTGGCCGGCCCAGTTGATCGTGCGCTGGATGTGTCCGCGCAGCCGGTGGATGTGGTTGATGAGCAAGGGGTTTCCGCAGTTGAGCACGAACAGGTCATGGAAGTCGAAGTCGGCGACGTTGAACGGTTCGAGGTCACCCCGGGCGATCGCCTCGCCGATGCGATCCATGCGCTCGCGCATGGCGGCCAGCTCGCCGGCCGGGATCCGGGTGGCGTTCTCGGCCGCGGCCACCTCGAGCGCTCGGCGCACGGTGTAGACCTGCCGGACGAGTTCCACAGACAGCGCCGGAACGGTGAACCCGCGCGGCCCGGAGACGTCCAGCAGGCCCTCGTCCTGCAGCCGGCGGATCGCCTCGCGCAGCGGTGAACGGCTGATCGAGAACCTGCGGGCGAGATCGTTTTCACTGAGCACGGAACCGGGTTCGAGCTCACCGGACACGACCCAGCGCTTCAACGTGGCGTAAGTCTGATCCGCCAGCGAAGGTGCCCGTTTCGGCGCGTTCTCGTCGATCCGCATCGTTTCCCACTGCACAGTCGGCTCACTCATGTGCACCCTCCCGTTCGCCCCAGGTCTCGCCCGGCTCACCACGATTCTCGTGTGGGGACCTCGACAGCTCCTGCCGGGTGTATTGACACCTTCCGGGAGCCACTCTAGCGTAATCGGTCGACAGGCGACAGGCGCCCGTCGCCACGGCTCGCCAGACGCTCTCGGTGACCGGTCGACAGGCGACCGAAATGGTGCGGAGTCCTGATCGATCTCGGCAAAGGAGCCCAGATGAGAAACCTTCGTCCGCTGGCAGCGACCGTGATGAGCGTGGTGGCCGTTTCGGCCGGCCTGGTCGCGTGTGGCGGTGCTTCGGGCAGCGGCTCGTCCGGCGTCACGATCGGCTACTCGACCTACACGCTGTCCAACCCGTTCTTCGCGGGGATGCAGAAGGGCTTGGACGCCGGGACCAAGAAGTACGGGTACAAACTGGTCACCACCAACTCGAACGGCGACGCCGCACAGCAGGTCACCGACATCCAGAACCTGATCAGCCGGGGCGTGAACTACATCCTCCTGTCCCCCGCCGACGGCAAAGCCATCGCGCCGGCCGTGACCGCGGCCGACGCGGCGCACGTGCCGATCATCTCCATCGCCGACAGCGTGATCCCGCCGATCACCTCGACGATCACCATCAACGACGTCAAGGCCGGCAGCGACGCGGTCGACATGGTCGCCGCGGAACTGACGGCCCGCAAGGGCTCGGCGACCGGCACGGTCGTCGACATCCAGGGCATCCTGGGCACGCCGTCGGCGACGCGGCGCGAACAAGGGTTCCGCCAGCAGTTGGCCCGCTACCCCGGTCTGCGGGTGGTGGCCGCGCAGGACGGCGGCTACGACACCGCCAAGTCGAACGCGCTGATGGTGGACATACTTCAGGCGAATCCCCAGATCGACGCGGTGTTCGCGGCCAACGACGCCGAAGCCGTGGGCGTGTCGGCGGCGATCAAGTCACAGGGCCGCTTCAAGCCGGTGGGCGACCCCGGGCACATCATCGTGATCGGCGTGGACGGTTCCAAGCCGGCCATCGCGGACGTGCGCGCCGGCGTGCAGGACGCCAGCATCAGCCAGAACCCGATCAAGATGATGCAGAAGGCCGTGGACACCGTCGCCGACCTCGAGGCGCACAAGTCCGTGCCGAAGCAGATCGACTGGCCCTCGGCGACCATCACCAAGGAAAGCATCGACTCGCCCGAGGTCAAGAGCTACGGGATCTGGTCCGATGAAGTCTGATGTGCCCGCCCCGACGGTGGAGTTCCGCGGCGTGTCGAAGTCCTACCCGGGCATCCGCGCTCTGCACGCCGTGTCCTTGACGCTCTCGCCGGGCACCGTCACCGCGCTCGCCGGGGAGAACGGGGCAGGCAAGTCCACCTTCATCAAACTCCTGTCCGGCGCGGAAAAGGCGGACTCCGGCCAGATCCTGCTGGGCGGCAAGGACGTGCCCGGCTCGCCCGGTGCGGTGATCGACGCCGGCGTGAGCGTGATCTACCAGGAGCTGACCGACGTCCCGGACATGAGCCTGCTGGACAACCTCGTGCTGGGCCGTCAGCCGGCGCGGCTGGGAGTGGTGCGACGCGGCGAGGCCAAACGGGCCGCCCGCCTCGCGCTCGACCGGGTCGGGCTGACCGGCCTGCCGCTGGACCGGCCCGTCCGGCAGCTGTCCCTGGCCCAGCGGCAGCTCACCGAGATCGCGCGATGCCTCGCCCGCGACGCCAGTGTGCTGGTGTTCGACGAGCCGACCTCGGCGCTGTCCGAAAACGACGTTCGGATCCTGCTGCGCACGATAAAATCGTTGCGCCAGCAGGGCATGACGATCCTGTACGTCAGCCACCACCTCGACGAGCTGTTCCAGATCGCCGACACGATCGCGGTGCTGCGCGACGGCGAGCTCGTCGGTGCCGGCCCGGTCGGCGAATGGAACGAAGCGAAGCTCGTGCGGGCGATGCTCGCCAAGGACATGGCGCACGCCTACCCGTGGCGGCACCGGCCCGTCGGCGCCGACCGGCTCCAGGTGCGCGAGCTCGACGCGCCCGGTGTGAAGCGGGCGACGCTGCAGGTGAAATCCGGCGAGATCGTCGGCCTGGTCGGTCTCGCCGGAGCCGGGCGCACGGAGCTGCTGAAGGCGCTGGCGGGTCTGTCGGCGCGCTCGCGCGGGAATGTCGAGGTAGACGGCCATCCCCTCCCCGCGCGAGCGCACGACGTGGTGCGCCGAGGCGTGGTCTACGCACCCGAGGACCGCAAGGCCGAGGGCCTGGTCCTCGATGCGTCCATTGTGGACAATCTCACCTACGGCATGTACCGCTCGTTCGCCCGGGTCGGCTGGCTGCGCCGCGGCCGGCAGGAACGCCTCGCCCGCCACGCCATCGCCGGGTTCGGTGTCAAGACCCGCGATCCCCGTCAACCGGCGGGCAAGCTCTCCGGCGGCAACCAGCAGAAGATCGTCCTCGCGCGAGCCGCTGCGCATACGCCCAAGGTCCTGCTTCTCGACGACCCCACCCGCGGCGTCGACGTGGGCGCGAAAGCAGGCATTCACGAGCACGTCCTGACTCTCGCCGAATCCGGCGCCGCGGTACTGCTGACCAGTTCCGACACCGACGAGGTACTCGCGATGGCCGACCGCGTGTACGTGTTGCGCGCCGGGCGGGTCGTCGGCGAGCTGCGCCGAGCCGAGTTTGACAGGGAACGGGTGCTCCGGCTGGCCGCGGCCGGCTGACTTCCCCCGACTCGCCTGTGAGAAACGGAAGGCCACCATGGTAATCACGACCTCCACGGAGAAGAAGGAAGAAACCCGCAGGCCCGACCCACCCCTGTCCACGCTACGACGAATGGCCGGGCATCCCCGCACCCCGATCATCGTCGCGTTGGTGCTGGCCTGCGTGGCGATGGCATTCCTGTCCGACAGTTTCCTCTCCAGTCGCAACTTCACGAACATCCTCACCCAGTCCACGGTGGTCGGGATCGCCGCCGTCGGGGCGACGCTGGTGATCATCACTGGCGGCATCGACCTGTCGGTCGGGTCCAACGTCGCACTGTCCGGCATGATCGCCTCGCAGCTGGTCAGCGGCGGACTGGCCGGATTCCTCGGCGTCCTGGCCTGCCTGGTGATCGCCTCCGCGATCGGCGCGTTCAACGGGTTTTCCGTGGCTTGGCTGCGGTTGGCACCGTTCATCGTGACCCTCGCCGTACTCGGTATGGGACGCGGCCTGACGTTGCAACTGAGTCAAGGCCAGAGTGTGTACGGGCTGCCGGCAGGGCTCACCTGGCTCGGTGGCGGAACGATCGGCACGATCCCCGTCCCGGTGTTCCTGCTCGCCGCGATGTTCCTCGTCGGGCACCTCGTCCTGTCGCGCACCACCCTCGGCCACCAGATCTACGCGGTCGGCGGTAACCGGCAAGCGGCGCGGTTGAGCGGCATCCCCGACAAGCGGGTGCTGTTCTACGCCTACTTAATCGCCGGCGCGTGCGCCGGTCTGGCCGCGCTCGTGCTCGTGGGCCGACTCGGAGCAGCGACCCCCACCGCCGGCACCGGGCTGGAGCTCCAGGTAATCGCCGCGGTCGTGATCGGCGGCACCAGCCTGTTCGGCGGCAAGGGCAGCATGGTCGGCACGCTCATCGGCGTTCTGCTCATCGGGGTCATCAACAATGGGCTGACCCTGCTCAACGTGAGCCCGTTCTGGGTCCAGTTCATCCAAGGCGCGCTGATCCTCGTGGCCGTGCTGTTGGACGCGTTCAACCAACGCAGGCTCTCGGTCGCAGATGCCTGATCACCACCACATCGACGACAGGAGGCCTACGTGAACCCCCCTTTTGATCACCGGCACCTCGACGAGCTCATGGAGAGCGCCGGGCTCGACGCGCTGCTGGTGACCTCGAAGCACAACGTCCAGTACCTGCTGGGCGGGCACCGGTTCTTCTTCTTCGACTACATGGACGCCATCGGGGTCAGCCGGTACCTGCCAGTGCTGGTGTACATCCGCGGCGAGCTGGACGCGACGCGCTACGTCGGCAACGCCATGGAATCGTGGCAGCTCGACAATGACCCGGTGTGGGTGTCCGACCTGGACACGAGCACGTGGCGCGCCCAGGACGCCATCGAGGTCGCCCTCACGCACCTGCGCCGGGTTCTTCCGGGGCAGGCCGTGGTCGGCATCGAAGGATCGTTCCTTCCGGTCGAGGCGTACCAGCGGCTGGTCGTCGAATCGTCTGTGACGCTGCGGGACAGTCAGTTCGTGCTGGAACGCTTGCGTGCGGTGAAGAGGCTGGACGAGCTGAAGCTGCTCGAAGAAGCGTCCGACGCCATCGTGGACTCGATGCGGGCAACCTTCGACGTGCACGGGGTGGGATCCACGAAACGCGAGATCGTGCAGACACTGCGCCAGGAGCAAACCCGCCTCGGAATGACCTTCGAGTACTGCCTGGTGAGCATGGGAGCCAGCCACAACCGCGCGCCGTCGAAGGCGAGCTGGGCACCCGGTGAGGTCCTGTGCCTGGATTCAGGCGGCAACGTCGGCGGCTACATCGGCGACCTCGCGCGCATGGCCGTGCTCGGCGAACCCGACCGCGAACTGGAGGATCTGCTGGCCGAGGTCGACGCGATCCAGCTGGTGGCGCGCGAGCCGATCGCGGACGGCGCGCTGGGTCAGGCGATCTTCGACCGGGCGGGCCAGGTTCTGGCCGCGAGCCCGCACCGGAACGTGACCACCTTCGTCGCCCACGGCATGGGATTGATCAGCCACGAGGCGCCGCGGCTCACCTCAACCGGGCCGGTGCCCTATCCCAACTTCGACGGCCCGCGCGCGCTGGAGGCCGGCATGGTCCTCTCGATCGAAACGACGATGCTGCACCCTCGGCGCGGATTCATCAAGCTCGAGGACACCGTGACCGTGACCGAGGACGGCCATCGCGCGTTCGGCGATCAGGTTCGCGGCTGGAACGTCGTGGATCTCGCTGCCACCCGTGTCTGAAGCCGTACCCCCGCAGCCGGCCACCTCGTCCGACCAGCAGAGGAGCACCCGATGACCGACACCCTGCCCGACACGATGCGCGCCGTCATCTTCCGAGGCGAGGGCGTATTGGCCCTGGAGCAGCACGCCGTACCCGTGATCACCGCACCCGACGACGTCATCATCAAGGTCGGCGCGGTCGGGATCTGCGGGTCGGACCTGCACGCCCTGCACACGCCGCCGACCCATCCCGGCCTGCCCGGCGTGATCTTCGGACATGAGTTCTGCGGCGAGATCGTCGCGGCCGGCCCGCAGGCGCGCGGGCTGTCGGTGGGCGATCGCGTGGCGGTGGACCAGAACCCGCCGTGCGGGCGCTGCGGCCCGTGTCGTGACGGGAACGGCAACTTCTGCGAGCCGTTGTTCGACAACCCCCACCTGGACATTCCGTGGCCCAACACTCCCGGGTTCTTCTGGGACGGCGGGATGGCCACCTACGTAAAGGTTCCCTCCTATTTCGCTTACCGCGTGACCGCCGACCTGCCCTACGAGCACGTCGTGCTCGCAGAACCGCTCGGCTGTGTCCTCAATGGAATCAACAAGGCCGGCGTCATGGTCGGCGACCGCGCGGTCGTCCTCGGCGGCGGCCCGATGGGCCTGCTCGCCGTCATCGCGCTCAAGCACTTCGGCGTGGAACAGGTCATCCTGGTCGAGCCGGCCGTCAAACGCGCCGCAGTGGCGAAACAGGCCGGTGCGGATGTGGTGCTCGACCCGACCAGCGTCGACGTGCGCGAGGAAGTCCTGGCCGCCACCGGCGGCCGCGGCGCGACGCTGGTGTTCGAGGCCGTCGGCTCGCAGCTGGACACCGCGGTCGACGTCGCGGCGGACCAGGCTCGGATCGTGGTAATGGGCATCAACAACAGCTACCGCGCGAACCTGTCCGCCATGACCGTGACGATCAAGGAGCTGCGCATCCTCGGCGCGTTTCTGATGCGCTACACCATGCGCGAGTCGCTCGACCTCATCCAGAGCGGCGAGCTCCCGCTCGAGCGCGTGGTGAGCCACGTGCTCCCGCTCTCGGACATCCACAAAGGACTCTCGCTGGCGCAGGCCGGCGAAGGACTGAAGATCGTCTTCAAGCCGTGACGGAGAAGGACAAGCCGACCATGGCCCACGACCAGACCGTCGTCGTCACCGGAGCGGCCTCGGGGATCGGCGCCGGCATCGCGCGCTCGGTGCACGAAGCCGGCTACCGCCTCGTGCTGGTCGACATCGACGAAGCCGGACCGGCCCGCGTCGCGGCGGAACTTGACGACGCCACCACCCTGACCGCCGACCTGACCGACCCCGCCTCGGCCACGCGGCTCACCGAGGCCGCCCGAGCGTCCCACGGCACCTGGGGCCTGGTGAACTGCGCGGGGATCTCGCTGATCAAGCACTTCCTCCACAACAGCGAACAGGAGTGGACGCGGATCCTCCGGGTGAACCTGGAGGGCACCATGCGCGCCACGCACGCCGTCGGCACGGTCCTCACCGAGAACGGCGGCGGCACGGTGGTGAACATCGCCTCCATCTCGGGCGTCGTCCCGGCGGCGTGGCAGGCGGCCTACGCGGCGTCCAAGGCCGGGCTGATCGGGTTCGGCACCGGGCTGGCGTTCGACTTCGGTCCCCTCGACATCACCGTCAACACCATCGCTCCCGGCATCGTGCGCACGCCGATTTGGGACCGGATCCTCGACGAGGACGCCGGCCGGACCGGCCTGCCGGCCGAAGAGGTCTTCGCCGAACACATCCGGCCCATCCCGCTGGGCCGGGCCCAGACCGCGGCGGAGATCGGCGCGCTCACCGTGTTCCTGCTCGGGCCGGGCGCCCGCAGCATTTCGGGCGAGACCATCAAGGTCACCGGCGGGATGACCATCGTGACGTTCGACTTCGCGAAGGCGGCTGCCGCGGTTCGGGCGGGGGTGGTGTCATGACCGCGCACTTCGCCTTGCAGCTCAAGGAAAAGCTGGCCTCCGACGGTCCGCTGCTGGGGACGTTCGCGGGGCTCGGCAGCCCGGTCGCAGTCGAGGTCGCGGCCGCGGCCGGCGCCGACTGGGTGCTGCTGGACCTCGAACACGGCGGGGGTTCCGAGGAACTGGTCGGGCCGTCAGTGACCGCTGCGGCGGCCTACGGGGTCCCGCTGATCGTCCGGACGGAAAGCGGTGACCGGCCACGAGCCGGGCGGGCGCTCGACGGCGGGGCTAGCGGCATCATGATCCCCCGGATCGGCGGGATCGCTGACACGCAGGACGCCCTGCGGATCCTTCGGTACCCGCCGGAGGGCGACCGCGGAGTGGCCACCTACAACCGCCAGGCCCGGTTCGGGCTGCGGCCCGAGGTGCTCGCCACGCGCAACGACGAGGTCGTGGGCGTGATCCAAGTCGAGACCGTCGGCGCGCTGCGCGACATCGACGCGATCGCCGCGACCGACGGCGTCGACGTGCTGTTCATCGGCCCGGTGGACCTCTCCTACGCGCTCGGCGTGCCGCTGGGCTTCACGTCGCCGGCGTTCCGCCAGGCCCTCGACACCGTGGCCGCCGCCGCGAAACGGCACGGGAAAACGGCGGGGATCATGGCGCCTTCGGCCGCCGCCGCGGCCGACTACCTGACGCGCGGGTTCCGGTTCCTGTCGCTCGCGTCCGACGCTTCTCTGCTCGCCAGAATCATGCACGACGCCTTCGCGTCGGTGAGGAAGGACCACCCGTGACCCCGGTGCAGCTCAACCACTGGATCGCCGGAGCGGCCGCGCCCGAATCCTGTTCACGTTCCGCGAGCTGCTGAACGCGCGGACGAAAGAGCTCACGGCCATCAGCCCTTCGCGCAGGGGCCGGCAGCCCAACCCCGATCCGATCACAGCCAGCCCTCCCAACTCAGTCGTTGACCAGGACAAACACAGCAAAGCTGGGCCGAACGGGTTACCGTCAGGAGGTCGCTGCGTGGGGACGGAGGGTCGGCATGGCTGCTCGCGACCGGTCTCGCGTCCCGGGCTGGGTCGAGCCGATGCTGGCCAAACCGGATGGTGGCCCGCTCCGCAGCGGGCCGGAGTGGGCCTATGAGTACAAGCTGGACGGCTACCGCGCGGCGATGCGGATCGCGCCGGACGGCACCACCGTGCTCACCAGCCGCAACGGCATCGACTTCACCGCCGAGTTCGCCGACCTCGCCACCGTGCTCGGACCCGCGTTGGACGGACGCTCCGCGGCGCTGGACGGCGAGGTTATCGTCTACGACGAAGACGGCCGAATCGACTTCGAGCTCATGCAGGAACGCCGCGGCCGCTACACCAAACACGCCGGCTCCCTCCGCCACGACGAACCGTTCGACGACCTGCCCGTCCGGTTCCTCGCCTTCGACCTGCTCCACCTCGACGGACGCAGCCTGCTGACCCTGCCCTACGACGAACGCCGCCGCCTCCTGACTGACCTGCCGATGCCCGACCGACGCCGGGTCGCCGTCGTGCCCGCGGTCACCTTCGACGAGCTCGACGCCGACCACCGCACCCCCGCCCACTTCCTCGCCGACGCCGCGCACGCCGGCTACGAAGGCGTCGTCGCGAAGCTGCGCACCTCCACCTACGTCCCCGGCCGCCGGCCGGACTCGTGGCTCAAGCACCCGTTCATCCAGACCCAAGAGGTCATCATCTGCGGCTGGCGCCCCGGCCAGCGCAGCTTCTCCGACACCCTCGGCGGCCTTCTCCTCGGCGCCCACGACCCCGACACCGGCGACCTCGTCTACATCGGCGACGTCGGCACCGGCTTCACCCAGACCGCCCGCACCGACCTCATGACCCAGCTCCAGCCCCTCGAACGCCGCACCCACCCGTTCGGCGCGACGCCACCACGGGAAGACACCACCCGCGCCCGATGGGTCGAGCCGCGCCTGGTCGGCGAGATCGTCTACCGCCAGTTCACCCGCGCCGGCCGCGTGCGCCACACCGCCTGGCGCGGCCTGCGCCAGGACAAGAAGCCCGCCGACGTCGTCGCGCCCAGACCGCTCCACCGCCACGAGCCGCCGGCACCGCCCCCTTCCGCCACCGAGCAGCTGGTACAAGTGGGCGATCGGCGGCTCAAGCTGTCCAACTTGGACAAGGTCCTCTACCCGGACGACGGCTTCACCAAAGGCGAGGTGATCAACTACTACGCCCGGATCGCACCGCTATTGCTCCCGCAGCTTGCCGGACGTCCGATCACCTTCATCCGCTACCCCGACGGCGTCGAAGGCGAAAGCTGGTTCGAGAAGAACCTCCCCCGCGGGGCTCCATCATGGCTGCGCACTGTCCAGCTGCCGAGCACCGGTTCGCGCAGCGGCCGCGGCCCCGGCACGATCAGCTACCCGCTGATCGACGATCTGCCGGGCCTGGTGTGGGCAGCCACCATGGCCGCCCTGGAACTCCACACTCCACAATGGACCGTCGATGCCGACGGGCAACGGCAGCTGCCGGACCGGCTCGTGTTCGATCTCGACCCCGGACCCGGCACCACCATCGTCGAATGCTGCCGGGTCGCCGAGCGACTGCGCGCCATCCTGACCGCGGACGGACTCACCCCCTTCGCCAAAACGTCAGGCTCGAAGGGAATGCAGCTGTACTGCGGAATCTTTACCGATCACGCAGTCGCTCCGGCCGCATATGCGAAAGAGCTGGCGCAGCAACTCGTTGAGGAGACACCTGAGACCGTCACCGCCGTGATGGCCAAAGCTCAGCGAAACGGAAAGGTTTTCATTGACTGGAGCCAAAATAGCCCTACCAAAACCACGATCGCCGCATACTCGCTGCGAGGTCGCGACCAGCCGACTGTCTCAACTCCGATCACGTGGGACGAAGTTTCCGCTTGCCGTCAGGCTCACCAGCTCGTGTTCACCGCTGATGACGTGCTGGATCGAGTCAACGAGGTCGGCGATCTCCTGCAACCTCTACCCAACACCACCGCGCCAGTGCCCAAGCGCTAGGCACGGGTGTGGGCCGCGAAGCTCGGACACACGTCGGCCGAGGCCGACCACCGGCAAACGGGACGAGCCTTGCCGAACTCCGTTTAGCTCACAGGCAGCTCAGATCCACGTCCGTGGAAGCGGCACGTTCCCCCGCTCGATCGTCGATACGCTGCGGTGCGGCCGCCCCATCGCCCACGCTGCCAGTTGGGCCGCGGTTCTGGACGCGATCGCCCAGCACGGCGCTTAACCTCTACTCCTCGCAGATCGACGCATTCGAGCAGGAGGACAGGCGTGCGTTCGCCACGCGCGCCGCGATCGCGCTGGCCGGCGCGCACACCGAGGCCAATCTGCACGCAACCCTCGAAAACCGCGACGTCATCGGCATGGCCAAGGGCATCCTGACGCAGCGCCACGACATCGGAGCCATCGAGGCTTTCCGCCTTCTCGTCGAGACGTCGCAGACCACCAACATGAAGCTCCACCAGATCGCCGCATGGCTCGTCGAGCACCGCCCGGCGCTGTAGATCGACGCCGCCGAACCAACGATCGCGAGCATGCCGGCGGTGAAGCCCCTCCGTCGGCGCTCGCTGTGACCAGCTGCTCGCGCGGCCGCAGGCGGCCACCTTCAAGAGCGACGGAGGCGAGCTCACGCCTGCGGCGCGCTGCGGTCCATCGCTAGACGGGCAAGCCACTCGAGCAGCAGACGCTGCTCGGCGTCACTCAGGACGTCGGCGTCGTCGGGAAGGGCGGCGCGCAGCGCGCGGGCCGCCGGGGCGGGGCCGGGCTCACCGGCGGAGATCGTCGGTTCGGCGCGGGTGACGGCCGCGACCATGGACTCGCGGAGCACGGTCAGCAATGTCGGATTGCGGCGCTCTGCCGGAGTCGAGTTCCAGGTGATGACCGCGCCTTGGCCGGTGGCCTGGATGATCTGAGCGGCCAGGTCCTCGTCAACCCGGAGCCATCCCCCGGCCGCCAGTCTGCGCACCCGGCCACGGAGGATCTCGAGGCCGGCACGGTGCGCCACGTCCGACATGCGGCCAGTGGCCCTGTTCATCACGGCGAACAACTCGGGGCGCGAGACGCCGAACTCCACCACCATGTCCCAGCCGCGACGCAGCTCCTCCACCGGATCCTCGGGCGCAGGGTCGAGCGACACGCGCTTGCTCTCCAGGAACTGCGCATAGCCCTGCTCGGCGACTGCTTCCAACAGCCCCTCCTTGTCGCCGAAGTGGCGGTAGATCGCCGGCGGCTGCATCCCGGCCGCGGCAGCGACTGCGCGGGTACTCACCGCGTCCGGCCCGCCACTCTCCAGCAGCTCGATGGCCGCCCCAACGATGCGATGGCGAGGGCTGTCGGTGGCGTCTCGGGCAGTCATGAATCGATGATATCGGATACTTGCTTCCACTGATAGTTTCGATGATACTGTTACAACGATTCCACTGGAAACAGCGTCGGGAGAACCCATGATCATCGTCACCGGAGCCAACGGAAAGCTTGGCCGCCTGACCGTCGAGCACCTCCTGAAGCGCGTTCCCGCCAAGCGGGTCGGCGTCAGCGTCCGCGACCCCCTCAAGGCCCAAGATCTCGCCGACCGTGGCGTCCGTGTCCGGCAGGGCAGCTTCGACGACCCCGCGTCCCTCGCGCACGCCTTTGAGGGCGCCGAGCAACTGCTCCTCGTGTCCCTCGACCGCACAGGCGAGGAGTGCGTCACCGGCCACCGCACCGCCATCGACGCCGCCGTGCAGGCCGGCGTCGGCCGCATCCTCTACACCAGCCAGATGGGCGCCGCCCACAAATCTCTCTTCCAGGCATGTCGCGACCACGCCGAAACCGAGGACCTGTTGCACGCCACCGGCCTGCCCTGGACCGCGCTGCGAAACGGCTTCTACGCGGCCAGCGCCCTGCAGTTCCTCGAGTCTGCCCGCCACACCGGCGACATCGCCCTCCCCGCCGACGGCCCCGTCGCCTGGACCGGCCACGACGACCTCGCCGAGGCCACGGCAGCGATCCTCACCGACGATGGCCGCTTCGAGGGGCCCACCCCACCGCTCACCGGCCCGGCTGCGCTCGATTTCGACGCCAGCGCCGAGATCGCGGCCCAAACGACCGGACGACCCTTCACCCGCACCGTCGTCCTCGACGACGCCTTCCGCGAGCAGGCCTTGGCCCACGGCGCCCCCGCCCCGATCGCCGACCTCATGCTGAGCATCTTCGCGGCGGCACGGAACGACGAGTTCGCCGCCGTCAACACGACCCTGGCCGAACTGATCGGCCGACAGCCCGCCACCTTTCGCACACTGCTGGAGCGCGCCTGGGCCGAATAGAGCCGGTGGGCGCGCACCCGCTGCCCAGCGCGCCCCCCTCGGGCCGCTACCCCGCACATCCCGCCTGCTCGACCGGGCGCGGATCAACGGCATCGGCGACGCGATCACCCGTTGGAACACACGCCGCGTCGCTGCAACGCGTTCCGCCCCGTGAACACCGGATTCGGCTCCATTGAACCTGACAACTACCAGCGGGAGCTCACCCAGCTCGTCGTCGCCATCGCCGCAGGTGAGACGACCGTGCCGCATCCGATCCCACTCGCCGAGGCCAAGGAGACTTGGGCTGACGAGGACTCACCCAGGGAGCGCGCCGTCATCATCCTTTGAAACACACGTCCTGACGCGCCGGCGCGCCGGTTCCTCGAGGCGTCCGTCTTTGTCAGCGCGCGACAGGCGCGCTCCGCACTGGTGTGATCCGTACGGCGGGCTATCGCATCGTTCCATAACGGAACAGAACGGAATCACGCTGTAGCGGCTGTAGGCAAACTTCTCGTGATCCTCGGTGCGATCGTCCTTCTCGTCGGCTGCGGCGCTCGGCCGTCCGCACCGGCGCCGGAGACACCCACGGCTCCGCCGCGGAACATCACCGTGGAGCCGGCGGAGCGGACCCACCTTGCGGCCCTGCTGCACCAGATAGACCCTGGGCTGGTCGCGCACCTTGATCGCGCGATCGACAATGGCGGACACATGTGCGAGGACCTCGCGGAGGGGGCGAGGACCACGCGACCGTGGTCAAGAACGCGGCCTCACCCGGCATGCCGGCCCGCACTGGCACATGACCGGAACGGCGCGCATGGGTTCCGGCGCCTTGTCAGTCGTCGATCCTGGGCTGGCGGTTCAGGGCGTCGGAAATCTTTTTGTCGTCGACGCGTCGGTGATGCCCACGATCCCACGGGCGAACACGCACGCCACCACGATCGCCATCGCCGAGCGTGCTGCGGAGCTGTTGCCCTGGCGTAGTCGGGACAGCCGGCAATGGGTCCCTGCCGCCCCTCGCACTTGACCCGAGACCGTCTTGCCCTCGCCGGGGATCGCGTGCGAGCAGGAGTGTCCACTTTGTACCGTTCCGGGTTGTATCCTGCGACACCCACTGAACCGTTCGTCGCGCCGGCGCGTGATACTGAGTGAGTGATCATCCGCAAGCCGGGGCGTAGGGGGAACTGTGACTGAGAGCGAAACAAGGCAACAGATCGTCGATTCAGCGCGCACCGATCTGCCGGCCGCCGCGGCCACGTTGGCTCCCCGGCTCCGCGAACGGGCGCGAGAGGCGGCGGAGAACGGGACGCTGCAGGCCGATGTCGTCGAGCTCCTCGAAGCGGCGGGGATGTTCCGGCTCGGGCTCCCGCGCGGCCTCGGCGGGTTCGAGGCCGACCCGGCAACGCTCATCCGTACCGCCGAGACCCTCGCGTACGCTGATGGTTCCGCCGCCTGGGCGACGATGACCGGAAACAGTTCGATGTTCTTCGCGTGGCTCGACCAGGACGTCGCGGCTCGCCTGCTCGACGGCCGCGCAGGGGCGCCGGTCTCCTCGTCGTTCGCTCCGTCAGGCCAGGGGATCATCGTGGACGGTGGCTACCGGCTTTCGGGCCGGTGGTCGTATGTGAGCGGGTCCCCGCACGCCACCCTGATCTCGCTGGGCTTCGTCGTGGTCGGTGAGGACGGGGCGCCCCAGATGGCCGACGGCCGGCCCGTGATGCGCTGGGCGGTGGTCGCGGCGAGTGAGCTCCAGGTCGTGCCCACGTGGACTGGTGCGGCGGGGCTGGGCGGTTCCGGCAGCCACGACGTGGTAGTCGAGGACGTGCTCGTTCCCGCCGAGCGCACCCTGATGCCGTTTTTCGAGCCACCGCGGGTCGACGGCGCGCTGTACCGCTTGCCGTTCTTCACCGGCGTCCGTTCGCTGCTGGTGGGCATTCCCCTCGGCGTCGCCAGGCGAGCCCTCGACGAACTGATCGAACTGGGCCGGCACAAGACTCGTGAGATGGCACCCTTGATCCAGGATCAGGACCTGCAGATTCGGGTGGCCGGCGCGGAGGCCGGCCTGCGCGCCGCCCGTGGTTACGTGCTCGAGACCGCCGACCGTACTTGGTCCGTCGTGAGCGCAGGGGACGAGGTGCCGCTGCCGTTGCGGACCGACACCACGCTGGCCGCGCAGTTCGCGATGAGTAGCGCGGTCCAGGCGGTCAACCTGGCTTTCGAGATCGCCGGCGTTTCAGCGGCGCTCGCCGGCGATGTGATCCAGCGGTGCTGGCGCGATGTGAACGTCGCGAGCCAGCACATCGCATTTTCCCGGTCCCGCTGGCGAGGTGCCGGTCAAGCGCTGCTCGGTGTGGAGCTGGATCCCTTCTACCTCTGACCGGGCCCTGGCGACTCAGCCGCGTCCGGTGGGCGTGGGTCGGATCAGCTCCAGACGACCTTGAACGCGACATCGTCAGCCCGTACACCTCCATCGAGCACGTGGCCCGCGGCCGGACTTGATGAGTCGCCCTGGCCGTGCTGGGTGCCGCCGGCGAAGGCGCTGCCACCACCCAGCGCCAGCGGCCGGGGACTGATCGCCAACTATTACTCGCGGCAGCGGCCGATCACTCCGCAGCTCGCCGGCGATCGCTGAATCGGCTCCAGGCCAAGGCGGCAGCTGTCCAACCCCGATGTTCTCCTTACCCAGCACGGGATTTGCTCGACGTGCCGGCCAGCCCCAGTGATGCGCCTCCGGATCAGGGCTTGAGTTGGGAATCAGGTCAGCGGTGGTCAAGGTGGCCGCGCTGTATTCAAGGCCGGTGTCGGTGTCGCCGTCGGCGAGCCTGATCGCGTCGTCCAGGGCGATGTCCGCCAGGCCGGATACTCGGCGATCGCGTGGTGGACGTTTGGCCGATGTCCGACCTGCAGCATTTCTTTCGGGACGATCGCACTGAACGGACGGAACCGCGTGGTGTGCCCGGCGGCGGTGACCACCGCCGTCCAGCCCACGTGCCTCATTTGATACCTCCTGTGACGTCGCCGAGGATGCGGGGGCAAGAGCACCAACCGGGTTCCGCACGCCGAAGCTCACCACGATGCACGGCACACCGCCTTCTTCAGGAAAGCCAGGAACGCCGCGGCGTCACGGAACGGGGCGCACTCGCCCACAACGTGGCCAGTTCCGACGTCTTCTCGTCGATCGACAGCACCACGGCACCACCGAGCGGTTCGTGGTACAACCCGACGATGTCGGCGACTTTGTCCGCGAACTCGGGGTCCTTGCTGACTTTGAACGTGCCCTGCCGAGAGGGCTTGATGTCGTTTTCCCTCCACAGTTTCGCCACATAGTGATACGACACCGACACACCCTCGGTTCGGGTGATGAACGCGGCCATCTCCCGCGACGACCAAAATCCGGCTGCGCATGGGAAACACCTGCCGCACACAGGTTTTCCGCCCAATGGTGGAGTCATGGAAACGGACTCGACCTACCTGAGCGGGTCCCCAAAATCGCACCCACCTCGGTGGTGATCATCCTCGACGAGCTGGACAAGATCGCCTCGGCGGAGGTGGCGCAGGACTTCGTCAACGAGGTCAAGGGGCTGTTCACCCTCGATGCACCCGGGTTCTTGTGCTTGATCTCCGTGTCCGAGGACGCACTGGCTTCGTTCGAGCGGCGTGGTTTGCCGGTGTGGGATTCCTTCGATAGCGCTTTCGACCACATCTTCCGGCTGGAGTACTTGAAACTGCCGGACTCGCGGCGAGTACTGCAAGGCCGCGTGCTGCAGCTCCCCGACGCGTTCGGGTGCCTGTGCCACTACCTGTTCGTCGGCCTGCCCCGAGAACTCGTCCACGTGGCGCGCCAGATGGTCACCGCTTCGGGCTCGCGCGCGGACGTCGCGCGCCGACTGGTCGACGAGGAGTTGCGCGACAAGCGCGGAGCCCTGCGCCACGGTGGTGGCCCGCCGAACGTACGACGACGTCCTCGTGAGCGACCTCGTTCGCCACATCGACGCACACGCGATCGCCGACCAGCCGGCACTGGTACACGCCGCGGCGCACCCTCCGATCACGACCGTCGCGACAGCCGACACCGCGCCGTTGCATCGGCTGCAAGTGGCAACGCTCGGTCACCTCTACTTCCTGGGCACCGTGCTGGAGGTGTTCGGGCCCGACTTCTCCCCGACCGACCTCGAACGAGGGAAAACCGAAGGCGACGCGTCGTTCGACACTCTCACCTCGGCGCAGCAGCGGTTTCCCGTCAACGCCCGGCTGGCCTGGCTGACGGTCAGCGCCTTCCGACAGGCCTGGAATTTCGCCGTTGTGCCGCCGCCTGATCTTCGGAGCGGCGCTGCCGCAGGCCTAGCGGTCGAAATCGGGGCATAGCGGACGGGGCGTGGTCACGGTTGCGCACAACCGTTGACCCAGCACTGAGTCGGCCTGTTTGATTCCGATCGTGCGTCGAAGAGAGCTGGTCACCGCTGGGGTCGCGGCCGTGGCGGGTGGAGCGGTTGTCGCGGTGGTGATGGGATTCAGCGGCGGATCGGTGGCGCCGCAGCCGGTCGCGCCCGTTGTGGTGGCGAAGCCGACGCCGCCGGTCGTGGTGCCGAGTCCGGTGGTGCCGGCGGTGCAGCCCGGCGCGAGTTCGTCGAGCGCCGCGCCCGCCGTCCACGTCGCCGCCGCGCCGGTGACCAAGTCGCACGCGGTGGCCCAGGCGCCCGCGAGCGACGAGGCGCCGTCGGATCGGGTCCGGGATCGCGTCTACCAGCAGCCGCTCAACGCGCGGCCGCAGGGACAGGTGACAGGCCCGGGCATCGTTCCGCAGAACGGCACGAAGACCAAGGACACCGGCCCGTCCGACGAACCGGTGACGACGCCGACGCCGTTGCCCAATCCAGCGGCCACTCCGCCGACGTTCACCCCGCCGGTGCAGCCGGGTCCGTGAAGCCGCCATCCGAGCGCCTGCCTGCACCGCGACCGGAAATCGGTAGCCGCGGCGCAAGACGTCGGTGGAGTTCACCTCGACGAGCGAGTCGTGCCCTAGGTTCGCAACGGTGTGCGTGAACGCCAGGTGGTCGTCGTCGTAGAAGCGGACGGAGCCTTGGGCGAGACTGCCATCAGCAGGGCGGCGGCCGCCGCGAAGACGGAGGCGCTCAGCCGCGCTTCCCAGCCGAGGGACAGCGCCATCGACGGTGCGAACACCAGCAGCAGCCTGACGTTGTCGTCTTGCAGTCGGGGTTGCCCGAGCGGGCGGTGCCGCTGGCGTTCGTGGGGCCGCCGTTCCGGTCGGACAAGCTGCGGCGGCTCGTACTCCGCACCGAGCAACGCGCGGCCGGTCACCCGCCGGCCGACCGCGAGAGCATGGACGTCACGGGCCTGCTCGACGAACCCCTCGCGATCGACGCACCGCCGACCCGGTGTGGGCCGAGTTCTGGTGGCGACCTGCGCGAGGACCACCCGGCGCCGCACTCGTGGAGGTCGGGGACGTGAACGAAGAGCTGCCAGGGCGGGCACCTTGACCACCGCGGCGGCGCCGAGCCACTTCCCGCGGTCCGGCGTCGCGTACGTGTCCCTCACCGGGCTTTCCGCCGAGTCGCGCCGCGCTGGCGTGGCACGCCGACGAGACCGACCCGGTCTGCCACGCGTTCATCGAAGCCGCGCGGGAAGTGGCCGCGCGCAGCTGAGTGCCCAAACCGGGCAGGCGCGGCTGTGCACGCGGCACAAGCTCACGCCAGCCGCAGGGCCATCAGCAGCGTCGCACGGACGTGCCCGTCCTGCAGGTCGAGCACGAGCAGCTCCCGGATCCGCTTCAGCCGGTACGCGAGCGTGTTGCGGTGGATGAACAGCTCGGCGCAGATCGCCGGTGTCGCGCCGCTGTGGCGCAGGTACGCCTCGAGCGTGGTCAGCAGCTCCTCCGATCGCGCGAGCGGCGCGACGAGCCGCTGGGCCAGGCTGATCGCGCCGGGGTGGCGCAGCGTGTCGACCACCGCGTCGAAGTCCAGCTGCGGCGCGGCGCGCACGCCGGACGGACCCAGCGCGCGCCGGCACATCCGCAGCACGAGGCCGAGTTCCGCGGCGTTCTCCGCGGTCGCGACCACCGCGGACACCGACCGCGCCTGCCCGAGCGCCGCGCGCGCCGCCGACAGCAACTGGGCGGGCTCCAGCGACTCGCTCTGCAGCAGGATCGTCGAGAGGTCCGGCTCCTCGACGAACCGCATCGCCGAGAACTCCCCCGCCAGGATCACGCGAGCACGCCACGACACCGACCGCAGATACGTCGTGGACATCCCCGCTTCGGCTTGCAGCACGACAACGCCCGTGCGCTGGTACGGCTCCAGCTCGGCGTCGCGGGCCAGCGCGACCAGATCGGCCGTCGGCACGGCATCGTTGCCGTAGACGGCTTCGGTCAGCCGGCCCGCGTTGCGCGAGTGCGCGACGCCCGCGGAACCGAGTGTGGTGCTGAGCTGCATCGACACGACGGCGGCGACGGGCGCGAGCAGCGTCCGGATCGTGGTCTGCGCATCGGTTTCCTCGACGACCAGCCGGAAGCGGTCGCGGTTGCTGCCCGGCAGCGTGAACTCCGTACGCGCCGCGAGCGCGCCCTCGCCACCCGCCGCGAGTAATGTCGCGCCGGTCGAGTCCTGAATGGACACCCGAGCGCCGACGACCTCGCTGATGCGGTGCAACACGTCCTGCATCGTGCCCTGATCCGCCGCGATGCGCGTGCAGTCGTCGGCCAGCTCCGAACCACGGCGCAGGGCTTCGTAGCGCTCGGCCGAAAGGCGGTCCTGCACGTCGCGCTGGACGAGCACGAACGGCACCTGGTCCGGGATCACCAGCAGTGGCACCCCGCGGTTCTCGCACGCGACCACGAGCCCTTCCGGCAGCGCCGCGTGCGCCGGCCCTAGCCCGAACGCAAGCGCCGCGATGGGCACGTTCGCGAGCCGTTCCACGTAGGCGTCCCAAATCCGGACGTCCGTGACGTTCAAGGCCATCCCGGACGTCAGCATCAGCGCGCCCGGGGTGAGGAACGGCGACGGGTCGATCGACTCGGTCGGCGCGCACC
Source organism: Amycolatopsis sp. NPDC005232 (assembly GCF_040607795.1). Taxonomy (NCBI): domain Bacteria; kingdom Bacillati; phylum Actinomycetota; class Actinomycetes; order Pseudonocardiales; family Pseudonocardiaceae; genus Amycolatopsis; species Amycolatopsis sp. NPDC005232. Next base: position 313,630 of record NZ_JBEXHL010000008.1, read on the forward strand.
ACGTGATCGGCCTCGCCAGGGCGCCGGGCGGGCCTTCGACGCGGATGTCGATGCGGCGCTCGGGATCTTCGAGCATATCGGCAACACGCATCCGGGCAGCGTAGAGCACTCAGCACAACCCAGCCCAGACGATTAGGTCACTCTGACCAATGTGCCCGCCACCACATCCTGCCTACTGTTACCCACCATGACCGCGACCCTGAATTCCGACATGGGCGAAGGACTCGGCCTGCACAGCTTCGGCAACGACGAAGCGCTCCTCGTCCTCGTCGACGTGATCAACCTGGCCTGCGGCTTCCACGCGGGCGATCCCGACGTCATGAACGCGACCGTCGCCGCCGCCGTCGCGCACGACGTCCGCATCGGCGCGCACCCCGGGCTGCCCGACCTGACCGGCTTCGGCCGGCGCCGCATGGTCCTGACTTCCGAAGAGGTCGAGTCGATCGTGCTGTACCAGGTGGGGGCGCTCACGGCGTTCCTGACCAAGCACGGCGCCCCGCTCAACCACGTCAAACCCCACGGCGCGCTCTACGGCATGCTCGCCGGCGATCCCGAGCTCATGGCCGGTGCGGCCCGCGCGGCGAAGGTCTTCGGCGTACCGTTCTTCGGCATCGCCGGCACCGCGCACGAGACGGTGTGCGCCGAGCTCGGCGTGCCGTTCGTGGCCGAGCTCTACGTCGACCTGAACTACGACGACGAGGGCAACCTGATCATCCTCCGCCGTCCCGGGCGCACCGACCCGGCCGCTGCGGCCGAGCGCGTCGGCCGCGCGCTGAAGGGCCGGCCCGTGCTGTCGGTCGGCGGCGCGGAGCTGGACATCCGCTTCGACAGCGTCTGCGTGCACTCCGATGCCCCCAACTCCCCCGAGGTCGCCGCGGCCGTGCGCGCCGTGCTCGACGAGAACCAGTGAAAGGCAGGTCCGTGTCCGACATCCTCTCTCCGCTTCCCGGCATCTTCTACACGCGTCCGGGGCCCGACAAGGAGCCGTTCGTGCAGCCCGGCGACCGCATCGAGGCCGGCGCCGCCGTCGGCATCGTCGAGGTGATGAAGCAGTTCACCGAGATCCGCGCGGAGACGGCGGGCACGGTCAAGTCGATCAACGTCGTGGACGGGGGCACGGTGACACCCGGCGAGGTCCTCGTCGTGGTGGAGGACTGACGCGTGCGCAAGCTCCTCATCGCCAACCGCGGCGAGATCGCCGTCCGGATCATGCGCACCGCCCGCGAGCTGGGCCTCACCACCGTCGCCGTGTGCAGTGAAGCGGATCGCGATTCGCTTGCGGCGCGGACCGCCGACGAAGCCGTGGTGATCGGCCCGCCGCCGGCCCGCGACAGCTACCTCGACCAGGACGCCGTGCTGAAGGCGGCGCGCGACACCGGCGCCGACGCCGTGCACCCCGGTTTCGGTTTCCTGTCCGAGAACGCCGCTTTCGCGCAGGCCGTGCTCGACGCCGGGTTCACGTGGGTCGGCCCAGCGCCCTACGCGATCCGGCTCATGGGCGACAAGGTCGCCGCCCGCGAAGCCGCTCGCAAGGCGGGGGTGCCGGTGCTGGCCGGTTCCGGCGGACCGCTCGACCCGGACGCCGACCCGCTCGCAGTCGCCCGCGAGGTCGGTTTCCCGTTGGTGCTCAAGGCGTCCGCGGGTGGCGGCGGCCGGGGCATCCGGCTCGTCACCGATCCGACCGACTTCCTCTCCGCGCTCGACCTCACGCGGTCCGAGGCGCGGGCGAGCTTCGGCGACGACACGATGTACCTGGAGCGGTTCGTCGAACGCGCGCGCCACGTCGAGGTGCAGGTGCTCGGCGACGGCGAACGCGTGATCCACCTCGGCGACCGCGACTGCTCGATGCAGCGCCGCTCGCAGAAGGTGCTCGAGGAGGCCCCCGCGCCCGACCTGCCCGACGAGGTCCGCGAACGGATCCGCCACTCGTCGATCGATCTCGCGCAGGCCTGCCACTACCGCGGGGTCGGCACGGTCGAGTTCCTGTACGACCCGGTGCGCCGTGAAGCGGCGTTCATCGAGATGAACACGCGCCTGCAGGTCGAGCACCCCGTGACCGAGCTCGTGACGGGCATCGACCTCGTCGAGCAGCAGCTGCGGATCGCCCGCGGCGAACCGCTCGGCCTGGCCCAGGACGACGTCACGTTCACCGGGCACGCCTTCGAATCGCGCATCAACGCCGAAGACCCCGACCGCGGGTTCATGCCGAGCCCCGGCACGGTCGAAACCCTGACGTGGCCGTCCGGCGCGCGGGTGGACAGCGGGGTCGAGGCGGGTGACGCGGTGACGCCGTACTACGACTCGATGATCGCCAAGCTGATCGTGCACGGCCCCGACCGCGCCGCAGCGATGGCGCGGATGACCGAGGCGCTGCGCGGCGCCGAGATCACCGGGATCGCGACGACGATCAGCCTGCACCTGACCCTGTTCGCGCGGCCCGAGTTCGCCGCGGTCGAGCACCACACGAAGTTCATCGAAACGGCTCCCGGACTGCTGAAGGAGACGGCGTGAGCGCACCGCAGACCCTGCCCGCCCAGGCCCGCTACACGTGGGGCGGCGACGAGTTCCTGTTCGTCGAGATCGCGGAGGAGATGAGCCTGCCGGGGAACCTGCGGGCCATGGGCATCGCACGCGCGCTGGCCGCGAAGTCCCTCGACGGCGTGGTCGACATCTGCCCGGCCAACGCGTCGCTGCTCATCCGCTTCGACCCCGACGTGGTGGCGCCGGCCGACCTGGAGACCACCGTCCGGGAGCTGGAAACCGAGACGCAGCGGCAAAGCAGCACCGTGCTGTCGACCCGGATCATCGAAGTCCCCGTGTGGTACGACGATCCGTACACCCGCGAGGTCGGCGCGCGGTTTCGCGAGGGGTACCACCAGGACCCGAGTGGCAATGACCTCGACTACGCGGCGCGGATCAACGACCTCGACGGCGCGGCCGAGTTCATCCGGCGCCACCACACGAACCCGTGGATCGTCTCGATGGTCGGGTTCGTCGCCGGCCTGCCGTTCCTGTTCCAGCTGGTCGGCCGCGACAAACAGCTGGAGGTGCCAAAGTACCTAAGCCCGCGCACGGACACCCCGAAGCTGACCGTGGGTCACGGCGGGTGCTTCGCCTGCATCTACTCCGTGCGCGGCGCGGGCGGTTACCAGATGTTCGGCATCGCGGCGGCGCCGATCTTCGACCCGGCGCAGAAGCTGGCCGACTTCGCCGATTCCATGGTGTTCTTCCGGCCCGGCGACGTCGTGAAGTTCACGCCGGTGTCCGAAGAGGAGTACCGCGCGATCGAAGCCGAAGTGGCAGCAGGCACGTTCCGCTACCGGATCGTGCCCGTCGAGTTCGACACCGAGCGGGCCGTCGCCGACCCAGAGGCCTACAACGCCACCCTGCTGGAGGTGCTCCGTGGCAAGTGAGCGCGCGATCGAGATCAGCCAGCCCGGGCTGGCGACGACCGTCCAGGACCGCGGCCGCATCCGCTACTACGACCTGGGCATCCCGCAGGGCGGGGCGCTCGACCAATACTCGGCCGAGCTGGCCAACGCGTTGGTGGGCAACCGCGACGGCGAGGCGCTGCTCGAGTGCACCTACCTCGGCCCGGTCCTGCGCGCCCACGGCTCGCTGGAGGTCGCGGTGACCGGCGCGCCGGTGCCGGTAAAGGTCAACGGCGAGGAACGTCCTCAGTGGACCCGCCTGGCACTGGCCGACGGCGACGAGCTGTCCTTCGGTTACATCGGCGGCGGCTCCCGCTACTTCCTCGCGTTCTCCGGTGGCATCGACGTGCCCGCAGTGCTGGGCAGCCGCTCGACGTACCTGCTCGGCGCCCTCGGCGGGTTCCGAGGGCGGAAGCTGGAGCCGGGGGACGTGGTGCCGATCGGCGCGCCGGCGAACCCGCCGCCCGGCGACACCGTCGCCGAGGAACACCGGCCGGTTTTCGGCCCGCAGCAACAGGTCCGCGTGATGTTGGGGCTCTACGACCACCGCCTCACCGAACGCGGCCTCGCCAGTCTGACCGAGCAGGAGTGGACGCTCACCCCGGTCGCCGACCGCGCCGGCCTGCGCTACGACGGCCCCGGCGTCGAGTGGCGCGAACGCGTGCAGCCCTTCGGCGCCGGCTCCGACCCGTCGAACATCGTCGACGCCGGTTACGCTGTGGGCTCCATCCAGATCCCCGGCGGCACGCAACCCATCATCCTGCACCGCGACGCCGTCTCCGGTGGCGGCTACGCGATGGTGGCCACGGTGATCAGCGCCGACATGGACGTCGTGGCCCGCGCCGCGCCGGGCACGAAAACCCGCTTCGTCCCCGTCGACCTCGACACCGCGCTGGTCGCCCGCAAGGACCGCGCGCAGCGCCTCGCGGCGGCGATCAGCTCGCTCGGCTGAGCGCCTCGGGTCACGAGCGGACCCGCCGTTCTGGGCGGACCAGCGACACGGCCGTGTCGACCGCTGCGGCCACGTCGTCATCCGGCGGGCAGAGCAGGGACCGGCCGACGATCAGGCCGCGGACGCCGGGCTGCGCGAGAGCGGCGCGCCAGGATTCGTAGGTCTCCGCGGGCTCGGTGGCCGGCTCGCCGCCGAGCAGCAGGGTCGGGAGCGTGGTCGCGGCCATCACGCGGTCCATCTCGTTGATCACGGGCAGTTTCAGCCACGTGTACGCACTGGACGCGCCAAGCCCCTGTGCGATGTGGACGGAGCGGACCACAGCTTCGGGCGAGACTTGATCCGCGTGTCGGATCGGTCCTACTCTTCAGCGTCGACGACTGCCGAGGAGGACCAAACCAATGCGAGGCGCCAACCGTAGACGTGGCCACTTGTTGATCATCTCCGGCGCACTGGCCGCCGGTCTGCTGGCCGCGACGAGCCCGGCAGCGGATGCGGCGCCGGCACGAGAACCGCTGTACTCCCCCGGTGCTCCAGGCGCCGGGGATCCGTATTTCCCCGACATGGGCAACGGCGGCTACGACGTCAGTCACTACGACATCCGGCTGGCGTTCAACCCCGAAACCAAAGCAATCAACGCGACCACGACGATCCTCGCCACGGCCACACAGGATCTCTCCCGCTTCGACCTGGACTTCCAGGGACCGCTGAAGATCAGTAGGCTCTCGGTGGACGGCCGAAACACCACCTACAGCCGCAGCGGTGCCCAGGAGTTGGCGATCACCCCGCCGCACGGTCTACGGAAGGGTAGCTCGTTCGTCGTCTCGGTGAGCTACGCCGGCGTCCCGCAGAAGATCGACGACCCCGCGCTGGGCGTCTCCGGCTGGGTCGCCACCAAGGACGGCGCGGTCGCGCTCAACCAGCCGATCGGTGCGGCGACCTACTACCCGGTGAACGACACCACCGACGACAAAGCGACCTACACCCAGACCATCACCGTCCCCACCGGACTCACGGTGCTGGCCAACGGCGAACCCGGGCCCACCACCACGCACGATCACCAGACCACCTTCCGCTGGACCATGAACCGGCCGATGGCCAGCGAGCTGAGCATGCTCGCGATCGGCAACTATGACGTCACCCGCGGCGTGGCGGCCGGCGGCCTGCCGAACATCACCGCGATCGGCAAGTCGATCGACACCAAGCCCGGTCAGGGCAAGGTGTTCAACCAGACCACGGCGCAGGTCATCCAATGGGAATCCTCGATGTACGGCCGGTACCCGTTCGACTCGACCGGCGGCATCATCGCCGACGTCGGCGTCGACTACGCCCTCGAAACGCAGAGCCGGCCGGTCTACGACCAGAGCACCAGCGATGTCGACGGCGACCTGCTCGCCCACGAACTCGGCCACCAGTGGTTCGGCGACAGCCTCACTCCCGTGCACTGGTCGGACATCTGGCTCAACGAAGGCTTCGCGACCTACTCCGAGTGGCTCTACCAGGAGAAATTCAACAACGTCCCCGTGCAACAGACCTTCGCGAAGGCCTACGCCGACGAGAAGGACTGGAGCGGCGAAGTCGCCGACCCCGGACGTGATCACATCTTCGACGACCTGGTCTACAACCGCGGCGCGATGACACTGCAGGCGCTGCGCATGAAGATCGGCGACCGCGCCTTCTTCGAAGTGCTCACGCAGTGGCCGACCGCTCACCGATACGGCAACGTCTCGACGCGGCAATTCATCCAGTTCGTCGAGCGACTGACCCACCGCAACCTCGACTCGTTCTTCCACGCCTGGCTCTACCAAGCGGGCAAGCCGGCACTCTGACCACGTCATGGACTGCACCGACCGCATCACGCTCCCCTAAGGGATGTCTCGTAACCCGGTGTCGGGCTGGCTGGGTCGGTAGTTGATCCGGTCGGCGTGGTGCAGGTGATCACAGCGTCGCGGCCGGAGTGGATTGCCCCGTTCACCGGGCGGGAACCGGGTCAGCTCCGCAAGCCGATACGGCTGGTCGCCAAGCGGGGCGGAAACGAGATCGCGGACGGACGGCCGGGCCGGCAGTGGGCATTGCCCCTGGCAGACCGGGTTCTGCTGGTCGCGACCTATTGGCGGACGAACCTGACCATGCGCCAGATCGGCCCGCTGTTCGGGGCATCGCACTCCGCCGCGCACCGGGGGAAGCGACACGATCGGCCCACTGCCGGCGCTGGCCCCGGTCCGCAAACGCCGGATCGATGCAGTCGCGATCGTCGACGGCACTCTGGCCCCGACCCGCGATCACCGGCTGACCACCCCGTCGAAGAACTACCGCTACCCCACCACCGTGCAGGTCGCCATCGACGCCGAGACCAGATTGGTGATCGCCACCGGCAATCCGCAACCGGGCAGCCGCAACGACTGCACCGCTTACCACGACCGACGTCGGCTGGGAATAGATCAAGAACACCACCGTCGCCTGGGGCCAGGCCGTGCGCGCGACGTGGCTGCTGATCACCCAGCCCGGCGTCACCGCCGCCGACGAGCAACCCCTGCCGCGCACCTTCCGCCGCCGGGCCGAGCGCGAGGGCAACAACCCCCACGCCGTGCGCGTCGTGCGGATCCACGATCGCGCCGACACCCCACAGCGCGAGCAGCACGCCGAACGCAGCTACCAGGTCCGGTGGACCGTTCGTGGGCATTGGCGCAACCAGTGGTACCCCTCGCGCGCTGAACACCGGCCCGTGTGGATCAACCCGCACGTGAAGGGCCCGGCGGAGGCCCCGCTGCGCACCGGCGAGACCGTGTGCCTCCTGGGCGGCGCGGGCTCCGCTGCACCCGAACATCCGCCGACGGGGGACGTGATGTTCTCGGCCTGGACGAGAACGCGCCCAAGAACCTCGATCTCCACCCCGATTCCCGCGTTCGCCCGGATCGCCGGCCAGCTCGTGCTCATCAGCTGGGCCTTCTGGCACGCCGTTCCGCTGCTGAGGGCCTGACCTCGACGATCCGCGTGCAACCGCCCCTTGCGGGGTGATTGCTGGAGAAAGTTCGGCGGGGCGAGTAGAGGTCCCAACAAACCGAGGTTGGCGCGTCGGTCGGGACGGCGAGCCTATGCTCGCCGTCGTTCCCGGCCCCGCATCCGATGACAACGACCGTCCAGCTACGAGCAATGCGTCGTTGATCGACCAGATGGTCCGCGAGGGGCGCCCGCCGACTGTTGGCCGAGAAGCACTCCAGGCAGAGGTTGGCGCCTCCATCGCCGCGTTCGCCGACAAACGCGACGAGCACGGCCATCGCTTGTTCGTGCATAACGGCTGCCACCGGCCCCGCGAGGTACTGACCCGCACCGGCTCGGTGGAGGTCTGGCGAGCCGGAGACGCAGGTGTTCCGGGCGCTTCCCCTGCGCCTGTGGAAACTGGCTGAGCGAGCTCAACAAGCCACTCACCGAGCGCGTAGATCGTTTTCAGTCGAGAAGTCCACCAAGCCAAGAATAATCTCCCGTCGCTCCCATCGCGCAAAGAACGGGTAGCCGGGAATTTGGTTCCACAATCGACTCCACCCTCCCGATGCGGCGAGGCGGCTCGATGCCAAATCCGGACCCGCCGCCGCACTGAAAGGCCACGCAATTCATCTTTGATTCATTTTGTTTGCGATCACTCGAACAACTTCACTCGTCCGCACAGACTCTTATTTGCGATGAATACGCGGGTTCTCAATTTGCTCATCCCCTTCACCTAATGGAATATCGACAGCGGATAACCCCATTTCTTTCGCATGAAGAAGAACGAGTGACACAGATTCTATCGACTTGGCGGCTGCGCCTGTTCGAATAAAAATCTCAGCACAAGAGAGTTCACTGACTGCCTCGAAGAGTGCCGCCCCCATGCGCACAGCCTCAGCGAGATCCATCTCGACGGTTACACGCTTCCCCGACTTGGAAATATTCATATTTTTTACCTTCTCGGTTTTTCGCGAAATCTTCATAGGATATCTTATATGCAGTCATTGAATACTCATTGCGCAAAATTATCATCACTCTTCGGCCTATACCATACCAGCCGGTGGTTCCATCCGACATTGCGTTCCCGCCGCCTCGCTCCACGTAGCCGTCAAGATAATCGGCGAGATCGTCATCACTCATGTCAAAGTGGTGGTTTGCAGGTTTTCCCTTCGCCACTTCCTTAGCAGCCTCTTCCCGAATGTGGAGAACACCTTGAAATGCAGCTTCACTACATTCATTCATGCCGCCGGTGTTATGCACTAGAACCGGACTGGACTCGGTAGCGACCTGGTAGGTGTGATCGACATCGACAGTCAAGTTGTGAACACGAGCCACTGTCAGCTTCTCAGCGATTGTTGCGACTCTTAATGCACCGCCGTCACTCCCACGCAAGCGCGATCCTGGCCGAAGTTCACCAGCCGTCACCCAGTCCGATCGATCCACGGACCAAAATCGGTGTCCCTTGGTTGCGACCACCGGTGCACTACCAGCGATACCCACCTCGATTAGGTCTTTCACCCCGAAACCGACGATTGTGGCCACGACCGAGCGTTTCGTAGTCGCGCCGGTGTCAGGATCGACTGCCACGACCATGTCGCCGAGTCGGACACTTTCGATTGGCTTCTTCTTCCCATCCGCCAGCAGCACGAACGTCCCGGGGACGAAACTGTTGACCTTGCAGACTCGAGCAGCGCTAGACAGGCGTTGCTCTGCGCTCTCCACCGCTCGCAAGTCCGCCATCGCCTTGTCCCAGCGGCGAATCCACGACAGCGTGTCCTTGAACGCCGTGACGATCTTCTCGACGATCTTCCCGCCCTTGAGAATCTTGCCCCACGGCAGCGCAGTCAGGACCTCCCAACCGCAGGCAACGAGGTTGAAGTCCTTGATGCAGTTGTCGACGATGCCCTTCACACCGATGATCTCCTGCAGGATGTCACCCCCGACCTGGATGGCGATGTCGACCCAACTGCGCTTGTCCGCGGCGGCCTTCTTCGCCTCCTTGGACTCGGCCTGACTCAGGCCGGCGTCCTTCAGCGCCTGATCGTGAGCCGAGGAGCCGCCGCCCCCGCCGATGCCCCACGGCGGGTCGATCCAGATGCGGTAGACGAACACCTGGACAACCCAGTAGGTGACCGCGACCAGCATGAGCACGGGGAAGAACAATGAGGCCGCGACCAGCGCCCACACCATGACGGTCACGGCCATCCGCTTCTGGACCGAGACCGTCTTCCAGAACAGGCCGTTCGGGTCGGAGTTCGTGACCGGGGAGTTGTTGGCGTACGCGTATCCGTTGAGCTGCTGCGGGTCGTCGAGATCCATGACCGGGTCGACGGAGATGAAGCGCCCGGTCACGGGGTCGTACTCGCGTGCGCCGAGATTCGTCAGGCCGCTCTCGTCCTGGGCGCCGCCGATGAAGCCCTTGTCGTCGCCCACGATGAAGGCTGATCGCCACGCGGATTGCCGAACGGGTCCTGCCGGCGCGACTTCGCCTCCAGGGTGCGAGCGTCGACGGTCATCGACGTCGTGCCCTGGTGGTCGTCCACCAACCAGGACAGACCGCCGCGACGACTTCGAGTGGGGCGTGCGGGTCTCCCTCAGCAGGGCCAACTTCGGCCGAGTCGCCGAACTGTGGGACAAGTCCGAACGAGTCCAGGAACCACCCTATTTCGGCCGGCTCGCCACCGAACTCCCCACGTACGAGCCGACCACCCTGAACCTCAAAACCAACCTGCACACCCAGCCCGTCGGCGTCCGGCCCACCCTGGAACTCGAACCCAGCGACCACCCACTGGCGGTCGAACAACGGACCAGCATCACCCGCGCCCGCGTCCAAGCCATCGCCGAACTGCTCCTGCACTCCACCCGGCAACCACAGCGTGAGCCCGCCGACCAGTGATCACGACGTGGGTTTAGCGAGCGTGTCGGGAGGGGACTTGAACCCCCACACCTATGACCAGCGGATCCGCAGAGGAACCAATCAGAAGTCTCGACGAAACCGCAGGTCAGAGAACCAAGTATGTGTCCGAGGGCGGAGTTGATCTAGAACCCCACGCTCATGTTCGCGGTTGACCTGCAGCTGTAGTCGCGGCGGCACCGGCTGATGAACCGTTGCTTCCGACCGGGCGACTCGGCGAACGATATGAAAACGCTTGGACAACCACAGTTGCTCGATCGCGCTGCGGCGCACAGAACCAGCCCATTCCTCGTTGCCGGCGCGAGCGGAAGTCCTGTGTGGACCGGCGCCTGGACCCCGGCCCCGCACCACCGGCGTCATCTGGTTTCGCGCGCGTCAGTGGTCGGCGCCCTGCGCGCCGCTGGTGACGGGCGCCGGTGCGATGGCCGCGCGCTGTGCCGCGTCGTACTCGGCCTCCAGTTCGGCCAGCGCCGCACCCCGAGCGGACAGGACGCGGCGGGCTTTGTCCTGGTCGAAGTCGTTCTCCCACTTGCCGATCACGATCGTGGCGACGGCGTTGCCGAGGACGTTGATGAACACCCGGCCCTCGTTGAGGATGCGGTCGATGCCGACGATCAGGGCGAGCGCGGCCAGCGGCATGTGGCCGACGGCGGTCATGCTGGAGGCCAGCACGATGAAGGCGCCCCCGGCGATGCCCGCCGTGCCCTTGCTCGTCAGCATCATCACCCCGACCATGGTCAGCTGCTGCTGCCAGCTCAGGTCCATGCCCAGGGCCTGCGCGAGGAACAGCGACGCCATCGTGAGGTAGATGGCAGAACCGTCGAGGTTGAACGAGAACCCGGACGGCACCACGATGCCCACCACCGGCCGCCCAGCGCCGAGGATCTCGAGCTTGCGCACCAATTGCGGCAGCACCGCCTCGCTCGAGCAGGTCGACAGCGCCACCAGCAGTTCGTCCTTCAGCAGCCGCATCAAGGCGAACAGGCCGAGCTGGCAGGCGCGCATGATCGAGCCGAGCACCACGACGATGTAGACCACGCACGTGGCCGTGAACAGCACGATCAGGTACAGCAGCTGCTGCAGGCTTTCCGCGCCGTAGGTCGCCACGACCGACGCCAGCGCCCCGAAGGTGCCGAACGGCGCGAGCCGCATGACCCAGCGGACGATCCGGAAGACCACACCCGACAGGGCCGTGATGCCGCGCGTCAACGGGGCGCCGGACGGGCCGGCCAGGTTGAGCGCGGCGCCGAACACGATGGACACGAGCAGGGCCGCGAGGATGTTGTCACCAGTGATCGCGCCGAACAGCGAGTCCGGGATGAGGCCGGAGACGAAATCGGTGAACGACGCGTGGCCCTGCGTGGCGGCCTTCGGGACACCACCGGGATCCAGCGTCGCGGGATCGATGTGCATCCCGGCCCCGGGCTTGAACACGTTCGCGACGACGAGCCCGATCAGCATGGACACCAGCGACAGCACCACGAAGTAGCCGATCGCCTTTCCGCCGATGCGGCCCGCCTTGCGCAGGTTGTCCATCGACGCGATGCCGGTGGTGACGACGCAGAAGACGACCGGCACGACGATCATGCTCACCAGCGAGATGAACCAGTCGTTGAGCGGTTTGAGTGCTGGGCCCGCCTTCGGGAACAGGAACCCGACGGCGATGCCCAGCACCGCGGCGACGATCACCTGGAACCACAGCTGTCCGAGCAGGCTGCGCACGCGCGATCGGGCCGCGGGGGCGGTGGACGGCATGGGTTGCTCCTTCGCACGACGTTGTGACGGGGGGACCTTCAGCTGTGCAACTGGCGCAGCACCTTGAAGAACGCGGCCTTCTCCTCGAAGCCGATGCCGGGCGTTTCCGTGAGACCGACGCGGCTGCGCTCGACGACCGCGCCGTCGGCGAACCCTCCGGTCGGCTGGAACTCGCCGGGGTAGGACTCGTTGCCGCCGAGCTTGAGCGCCGCGGCGATGTGCAGGGAGAACTGGTGGCCGCCGTGGGGGATGCAGCGGCGCGAGGACCAGCCGTGCTGCTTGAGCATGTCCTGGATGCGCAGGTATTCGGTGAGCCCGTAGCCCAGCGCCGGGTCGAACTGGAGGTAGTCGCGGTCGGGGCGCATCCCGCCGTAGCGGATGAGGTTGCGGGCGTCCTGCAGGGAGAACAGGTTCTCGCCCGTGGCGATCGGGCCCGCGTAGTGCTCGGAGATCACCGCGTTGAGACCGTAGTCGAGCGGGTCGCCGATCTCCTCGTACCAGAACAGGCCGTAGGGCTCGATCGCGCGACCGTACTCGAGGGCGGTGGCCAGGTCGAACCGGCCGTTGACGTCCACCGCGAGCCGGGAGCCGTCGCCGCCGAGGACGTCGAGCACGGCTTCGATCCGCTCGAGGTCCTCGGCCAGGTCCGCGCCGCCGATCTTTATCTTGACCACGCGGTAGCCCCGGTCGAGGAAGCCCTTCATCTCGTCCTGCAGGTCCCGCAGGGTCTTGCCGGGTGCGTAGTAACCGCCGGCGGCGTAGACGAACACGTCGTCGTCCGGTGCGCCGTCGCCGTAGCGGTCGGACAGCCAGCGGTACAGCGGCTGCCCGGCGAGCTTGGCGGCGAGGTCGAACAGGGCCATGTCGACCACGCCGACGGCCACCGAGCGCTCCCCGTGCCCGCCCGGCTTTTCGTTGGCCATCATGAAATCCCACGCCCGCGTGGGGTCGAGCTGCCCGTCTTCGGCGAGCAGGGCGTCCGGGTCGGCGACGAGCAGACGGGGGACGACGCGGCGCCGCAGGATTTCGCCCGCGCTGTAACGGCCGTTGGAGTTGAAGCCGTACCCGACCACCGGCTCGCCGTCGCGCACTACGTCGGACACCACCGCGACGATGGAGCAGTCCATCGAGCTGAAGTCGATCCAGGCGTTGCGGATCGACGAGCTGATCGGGACGACGCCTTCGTGCACGTCGAGGATCTTCATCCGGGCCTCTCTTATAAATTATAAATTCCAATCGGATGCTAAAGTCCCGGCAGGCCGAAGCACAAGCCTCGGTTTCCGCCAGGGAGGGTGCAGAGGTCGATGAGCAGCGCGAACGTGTTCTCGAGCAAGGGCGAGGTCGCCTACGCCGAGCTGCGCGGCCGCATCCTGTCGGGCGCCCTGCGGCCCGGCTCGCGGCTCGAGCAGAACGAGCTCGCCGGCGACCTGGGCATGAGCCTCACCCCGCTGCGCGAGGCGATCCGCCGGCTGTCCAGCGAAGGCCTCATCCACCTCGACGCCCACCGCGACGCCCGCGTGGCCGGGATGAGCGCGGCCGAGGCCCGCCAGCTCTTCGAGGTGCGCCTGTCGCTCGACCCGACCGCCGCGATGTACGCGGCGCGGCGGCGCACCGACGACGACCTGTCGGCCCTGCGCGCCGCGGTGGCCCGACTGCTGCCCGTCACCCGAGAATGGGGCGAAGAGGCGCTGACCGCACACCGGGCTTTCCACCGGGCGCTGTACGTGGCGTCCCACAACGCCACGCTGATCCGCCTGCTCGACGACATCTGGGACAAGACCGACCGCTATCGCCGCGCGGGGCTGCAACTCCCGCCCGGCAACGAACCCCGCACGCGCGACCACCAGGAGCACCACCAGCTCGTCTCCCTCGTCGCCGCCCGCGACGAGGGCGGGGCACGGGAACTGATGCACAGCCACATCGAGCGCAGCCTGCTCGCGTCGGCCATCGAAGCACTGGAGCAGCGCGAGCACAGTGAGGCAGGGGCCGGCTGACGTTTCGATCACCGGCGAGGATCGAAACGATCGTGCACAAGCCGGCCACCGGGCTCAGAGGGCCGGGCGTCCTAGCACGGGCATATCGACCATCACCGGCCCGTTTCGGCGGTCCCGATCGGCAGCGCGACTGAGGTCGGCCGGCTTCGTCGTCGCTGCGTCCATTTGTGAGTGGCGAGGTTGTCGCAGACCAGGTGCACGTCCAACTCGGCCGGGACCGCTTTATGTTGAACGCGGCGAACAGGCTGGTGACACCGTGCCGGACTTGGTCGTGACGATGCCGCTCAGGCATGCCGGCATCATCGGCTAGGAGCGATCCAGGGCCTGCATCCCCAACTTCTCGTCCACGCACAACACGACGACTCGCTCGGGTGGATTGTGGTACAGGCCAACGACATCGACGACCTTGTCCACGAACATCGGATCGGTCGAGAGCTTGAATCCGTCGACCAGGTGCGGCTTGAGGTCGAACTGACGCCAAATTCTCCAGATCGTGGATTTGGACAACCCCGACTTCTCCGCCATCGACGTGCGCGACCACTGCGTCGCGTTCCGCGGCGTCTCCCCGATGGTCGCAGTGATCACCTCTTCGACCTCGTCCAGCAGAACCGACGGTGGACGACCCGGCCTCGGCTCGTCCACCAAGCCCTCCAAACGGTTGGCAATGAATCGGCGGCGCCACTTGTCCACCGTGTTCGGCACGACCCGCAGGTTCGCGGCGACCTGCTTGTTCGTCAACCCAGGCTCAGCACAACCCAGCACAATCCGAGTCGACGTGTTCGGCGACGAGACCCACTCCGACCTCCCCATCCCGCACAACCCGGACTGGCTCGTCACCACCGGCCGCGGCGGCGCCCTGCTCCACGCCTCTGACACCACCTTGTCCGCAGAAGTGACGCTCGAGATCTGGCCGCCCGCGGGGCCACCGAATGCTGACGGAACCGACGAACACACATTCCACACCCCGAACGGACGTGTCATGATCGCCGCGATCACAGCGAGTCCGAGCGACAAGAACGTCGCACCGCCCCACCCCGGCGACTACAAGCTCAAGGCACGCCGCCTAGCCACCCGCGCCCTCGAAGACAGCGACGCAGGCGCGATTGAAGAGATCTGGTGCGTCCAATTCTGGCCCGCAATCAGCACGAGCTGACCCGACATCGAAGCCCAGCAAACAGGTCCTGCTACGAGGCGAACAACCCACCGACATCACGAACACATACCACCACGGGTTCCAGCGCACGGCGGCGGTGATGAGGACGCCAAGCCGAGCACTGTGGGCCGCATGGTGGCGGCGAGCTGGCACGAGGCCGGCGGATCGTACTTGGCTGCCGTGGGCGTTGAGTTTGGTTCGAGGGCCGGCGAGACCTACGCGGGTTTGCCGGCGTCGATCCAGCTGCGGAAGACGGCGATCCGGTCGGCGGGCCACGCTCCGTCGCACGGCATGGTTCCGGCTTCGAGCCGGCCGAGGATGGCGTCGGCGTGGGCCGAAACGTCATCGAGGGACCAGAGGTCGAAGGCGAACGTCATCGCATTGCGGTCCTGTTCGCGGAACAGTGGCTTGATGTCCTGCTCGAACTGCATCGGCTCATCCTCCGTTGCGATTGTCCCTCGACAGGGGAGAGAGAATCAGTCCTTTGTGAGTTGGCTCCGGACCTCGTGGTCCCGCTCGAGGCTCCAGATGGCGGGAGCCTTGCCGTCGAGTTCCTCCCACACGCGCTGGACGTCGAAGACCATCGCGGGCTCGAACACCGGCATGCCACCGTAGTCCGGAAGCAACTGTTCACGGGCGGCCCGGTAGGCGTCCCTGATATCGCCGCCGGCGTTCTTCACGTTCTCCACGGCCCTGAACAGCCTGGTGATGAAGTCCCTGGTGAGGTCGATCGCGCGCTGAGCTTCAGCCTTGGTGTGTGCAATCTGGCCACCACCGCCGACCAGCACCTCGACATCCAGTTCGGCGATCTTGTCCAGGGTACCGGTCATCCAGTCGCGATGGTAGGCATCGCCGCTGTAGACGACCGAACCATTCTCCACCATACAACCCGTGAACAGGACCTTCTGTGAGGGAACATAGGCGACGATGTCGCCGGAGGTGTGGCCCTTGCCGAGCCAGGACAGCTCCACCGTGCCGCGGTTGCCGCCGAGGTCGATGCTGAGGTTCCGGTCGAAGGTCATCGTCGGCCACGTCAGCCCCGGGATCTCCTCGTGCCCGTCGAACGACCAGGGCAGGCGGCCGAGCTCGACGTCCCAGTCCTCTTTCCCCCGCTCGGCGATGAGGCGCGCGGTCTCAGCGGACGCCACGATCTGCTCGGCCTGGAATGCTGTGGCGCCGAGGACCCTAACGGCGTGGTAGTGCGACAGCACCAGGAACTTGACCGGCTTGTCAGTGTGTTGGCGCAGCTCCTCAAGCCAACGCCGCGCCATCAGCGGCGTCGCACGCGCATCGAACGCTACGAGGAAGTCCTCGCCTTCGATGGCACCGACGTTGTTGTCACTCTCGGTGAGAGCCCAAATGCCGTCTCCGATGGGCTCCAGAGCCTCGGCCTTCGGGGCGGTGTCGCCGGCAGAGGCAAATGGCTTTGACACGTGTGGCTCCCTCGCTGAGTACTGGCTGTCGGAGATTGGATCGCTTCAGAGAATGAGCGCCTTCGGTGAGCAGCTTCTTACCCCGAGTCCTCAGGGGGCCGAACCGGCCGCCTCGGCCTCCACCCCGGCGGCCCCACCCGGCTGGTACCGCAGGGCGGCATCCGCCGGCTGGTGCTCACCGTTGAGGCGGGTGCGCACCGGCTATCGGAGCTTTTCAGCCCCACAGCGAAAGAACCCCGCTCACGCTCACCGGCCCCCATCGGCGCCGCACGCAGGGCGTGCTCTACATCGTTGACATCGTCGGCACGCCGTGGCTGCTGCACCACGCCTGGTCCGGCAGCGAACTGGTGACGCTGGACCAGGTCGGACACACGGCGTCTGCCCGCCTCGATGCAAGACGCTGGTCTGCGCAACGGACCGGTTCGCCCGATGGCAGACGGGCCAACACCCCGCGCCGGGCGCCGCCGCAGGCGGGGCCCGGCGCGGTCTCTCAGAAGTCCGTATGCGCGATGTCGTCGAGGACCGGCGGTCCCATGGGAGACCAGCCCAGGACACGCCGGGCCGTGTCGCCCGACGCCTGCTGGTCGAGGAGAAGGGCGTTGCCGAGCATGCCGAGCCGGTCGAGCGTCCGCGCGACGGGTTCGGGCTCGACGCGGCCGGCCAGGCCGAGAGAGCGGCTCACTGCTTCGGTGATCTCCCGTACGGTCGGGTTCGTGCCGCTGGCGCCGATGAAGTACGAACCGCGCGGGGCCTTCTCCACCGCGAGCACGTATAGCTCGGCCAAGTCGTCCACGTGCACGGTGCTCCAGTGCTGGTCACCCGGACCGATCATGGTGAGCGCCGGGGCATTTCCGGCGGTTCGAGGGCCAGCGGCGACGCGGTTCAGCAAACCGCCGCCGTGGCCGTACACCACTGCCGGCGCAATAACCGAGGTCCGGACGCTCTGCGCTGCGCGCACAAGCTTGCCGAGCGGCACGCGCCAGGCGATCAGCCGCGGGGCGTTCATGCCGGTCGACTCAGTGATTCCCGAACCGCTGCCGTGCAGCCAGACGCCGGTGGTATATACGAACGGCCGGTCGGTGTTCCCAAGCGCGCGCAGGAAGCTGGTGACGGCCACCTCTTCGACGGTCGCAGTAGTCTGGTCGCCTGGCGACGCCAAGTGGATCACACCGTCGCTCGCGGCGGCGAGTCCCTCCAATGCATCACGGTCTGCCAGGTCGGCAATCGCGGGCTGGGCGCCCTTGGCCCGTACCGACTCGGCCTTCTCGGCAGAGCGGACCAAGGCAGTGACCTGGTGGCCGCTGGAGACGAGCCGATCAAGCACCGCGGCTCCGATGTAGCCGGTGCCACCTGTGAGCAGTACGTGCATGGTTATCCTCGTCGCTGACGTTTGTTGGGGATCACCGCGATACTCGCAGTACATCGGGCGACTACGCCTTACCAGCAGTGATCAGTGGTTTGCTCAGTGCCCGTTTGAACGACCACTACTGCAGACCGCCACCGGACGCCGGGCCAAGGGGACATCCCGGCGTCCTAGCTGTTCACCGAGCGAAGGATACGAGATTCGCCCCGATGTGGACTATTACAGCCAACGTCGCGCGCTTCGTCCTTGACATCGGGGCGTCCGGGCTCAGGGCAGATGTGCGGCCAGGTTCAGCACGCGCGTGGTCTGCATCGCGGAGAAGTTGTCGTCGCTGATCAGGCTCACGCCGATCAGGCCTGGGCCGTTGCCGGTGATGGCCATGCCTTCGTAATTGTCCAGCAGGGGGTTGGCCTGGGCCTCTTTTGCAGGGGCGCCCAGTGTGGGGCAGTTGACCAGATCGGCCAGGTGCTGCTTGGCGACGATGTCCGCACGCGGCGCGTCTGAAAGGTTGGTCACGGCACCGACGTCGGCAGCTTTTCTGAGACCGGTCACAGTGAAAAGGTCGACACTGTTGCCGGAGGTGCTGTCGAAAGCGGCCTCTTCGACCACGATCGCGTCATCGCGGTATGCGGCGACTTCGGGGATGCGCATACCGGGCTCGGCCCGGTAGCCGACCTGCTTGATGAGGTGCCATTGTCCGGTGCCGTCGACGGTGTACACCAGAAACCGGTGCAGGGAGGCGTCGCCGGTCGTGGAGACGTCGCCGGAGAGTGCGTCCTCCATGGAGGCGATGATTTCACGCCCGGACGGCGAGACTGTCAGTCCTTCGAGAGTGGCGTTGGAGGTTGCCTGACCGTCGGGGGTGGTACCGGTGACCGCGAACCGCGCCGGAACCGGCAGCGACTCTTTCTGTACACCGGCGCGGTCGAAGATCCGGATCGACGGCTCGGTTTCCGAGCTGACCACATAGTCGCCGTCCGGGAGCACGGCGAGCCCCTCGTTATCAGAGCCGGTCCCGGTATACGGCGTGCCATCCGGCTTCCTGAGCACCAACGGGTCACGAACCGGCCTCGGGTCTTCGAGGTTGCTGAAGAACCAGATGCGCGCTGGATCATTGGCGTGATTGTCCACAGCAGACGCCCAGGAACGCGACCGGACGTCGAAGGCCAGCGAGGACAACCCACCGACCTCGGCACCATTGACGACGCGCTTGTCCAGGGCGTCGCTGAAACCGAGCGCGGACACGCGCGGGGAGCACCGTGTGCCGGTTCCCGGCCCGTCGGTAGCACCCACCGCGGCGGCGGGGGCAGGCACTGTGATCGCCGTGGCCATAAGTGCCGCTGTCGCACCGGTAAGCATCACCGACATTCGGCGGATCCCGTTCATGATCGTCATCACAGGACGCCCTCGTCCTCGCCGGAGGGGATGGTGCGTGAGGTGGTGACGACGGCGTGGCCAAGCTTGCGGCAGGCCTCGACCAGGCCGGCGCCGATGCCCGGCGAGGCTCCGGCGATGACGGCGACTTTTTGGTTTTGCATGGTAATCACATGTCTCCAGTTCTTCGACCGAGCACGACTACGCGCTCGATGACGGGATGGGTTTCTCGACCTCGGCTGCTGCCGCCGGTCGGCTCGTGGACAGTGGGCCACACTCGGCGGCGGCGCGCCCACCGTGACAAGGCTAGGTACGGCTGGGCGGTGGTTTGAGCTGGTACCGCGCGACGATGTCCGGCAGCCAATCGGGGGTGACGAACTCCAGTCCGTACTCAGCACCGAGGCGTACCAGCTCCCCATCGGGTGGCGGGCCGCCCGCGATCAGTTCAGACAGGTTGTGGAAGAACCCTTCGAAACCGCCCGGGGTGATCACCTCGATCATCCGCGCGGGCGTTTTGCCCGCGTTCCACATCGTGTGAACTTCTCCACGCGGCTTGGTGATGTACCCACCCGCGCCGAGTACGACCTCGCGGTCGCCCGACCGGAAACCGATCTCCCCCTCGGTCACGATCGAGTACTCGTCCTCACGGGTGTGCCGATGCGGAGCGACCAGCGCACCGACCGGGAAGGGGTGCTCCACGATCGACACAGCACCCCCTGTCTGGTGGCTCCAGAGCTTGAAGGTCACTCCAGTAGTTCCGAGATTTTCAGTCCGTCCCTCTCCTGGTTGCACGATCGTCAGTGGTGGAGGCGTGGTGTCGCCCATGGCAGCTTCTCCCGTTGTCATCGATCTGACTTGTCGCAGGCGTCGTCCGACTCGCTCTGTGACGAGGCCGGCTCAGCGGGCACGGCTTCGCGGTCGCGAGCGAGCTGAGCGATGAAGTACTCCGGGTCGTCTGGGTAGAAATTCCGTCCGGTGGTCTCCACCGACATCGCTGCCTCCGATCGCAGTTGGGGCTGCGGCACCGTTGGCCGCCCTCATCCTTGATTGGCGTAAGCGAACGACGAATCTTTCGGAGGGTCGGCGAAAACTCGCCCCGAAGTTCCCCATGAGGTGCCCATCCGGGCAAGGCAACTGCTCGCGCGCCGGGTGCTCAGCCGCAGTCGGTCCGCTCCGCGTCACTGGAGCTGGACCTCGGGCAAGTTCGTTGCGGCCTGCGCCGCTTCCTTGTCGGCGTCCTGTGTGAGCTCGACGAAGCTCATCGACCGCGGAGACTGGCAGGTCGGCTGATACACACCAGCCGCGGGCCTGGTCATTCGTCCCTCGAGTACACCGTCAGCAGCGGGTCGCCGCGCCGCCAGCCGCTCAATGGCGAGTTTCAGGGCAAGTTTTGCCGCCCCCCGAAAGATTCCCTCGTTGGCTTACACCAATCAAGTGACGACGCCGGCGGCAGCCGAGGTCGAGGAATCCCATCCCGTCACCGTGCCCGTGCTCGGTCGAACACCCGGAGGATTGTCATCACCATGCAGAATCAGAAGGTCGCCGTCATCACCGGGGCCTCGCAGGGCATCGGCGCCGGCCTGGTCGAGGCCTACCGCAAGCTCGGCCACGCAGTCGTCGCCACCTCGCGCACCATCACCCCCGCCGAGGACACCGGCGTCCTCGCCGTCCAGGGCGACATCGCCGACCCGGCCACCGCCGAACGGGTGATCTCCGCCGCCGTCGAGCGGTTCGGCCGCGTCGACACCCTGGTCAACAATGCGGGCGTCTACGTCGCCAAGCCGTTCACCGACTACACCGCCGAGGATTACGCCACC